>JBNKHC010000414.1:0-27462 GCA_050290145.1 Kiloniellaceae bacterium
TGTTCTGCGGCGCCGAGCGTTTCAACGAAATCCAGGATTCGGTGCCGCGCATGTCCTCGGCGCTGCTGTCACGCCGCCTGAAGGAACTGGAGCAGGCCAAGATCATCGAGCGCCGGCCCGACCCCAAGGGGCGCGGTGCCACCTACCGCCTGACCCAGGCGGGCGAGGAGATCTTCCCGGTGCTGGACCACATGGGCGCCTGGGCGCAGAAGTGGCTGCGCCGCGACATTACCCGCGACGAGAACCTGGACCCCGACGTGCTGATGTGGGAACTGCGCCAGACCATCCTGAAAAGCGGCGAAGAGGTCGCAGGCCGCCGCGTGGCCTGCTTCCAGCTGGACGGCGTGCCGGTGGCCAAGCGCTTCTACTGGCTGGTCTTCGAAGGCAACGACGTCGACGTCTGCGTGCGGGACCCCGGCCACGAGGTCGGCCTCTGGGTCCGCGCCAGCCTCCGGACCCTGGTGGAGATCTGGCTCGGCCACGTGACCCTGAAGGCGGCCCTCGCGGAGGAACGCCTGCAGCTCGACGGCCCCAGGGCGGAGATCGCCGCCTTCGGGCGCTGGTACGGCCTCAGCCACTTCGCGGCCGAGGGCCTGCGCCTCAATGCCCAAGGACCTGGGGCGCGCGGCTGAAGCGCAGCAGCCAGAGCCGTTTCAGCCACCAGAAGACGCCCCAGGGATGGGCGCTCTTGAACCAGCGCCGCCAGCCGAAGCGCGGCGGTTCACCGGGCGCCAGCCTTATGAGGCGCAGGGCCTTCACCGCCGCCGCGGCCTCCGGCGCAGGGGTCTCGACCGCCTGGATGCGGTCGTCGGCAAGCGTGATGCGCAGGCTGACAGGCAGCCCGCCGCGGCGCGGGTCGTAGACCCAGAGGCGCACGCGCTCCACCCCGTCACGGCCCAGGCTCAATTCGTCCTCCAGGCGGTAGGCCACCACCCATTGTGGCGCCGCGTCCTCGGCATCGCGGATCAGTTCCACCAGGCAGGGCGCGCGCTCCCGGAAACGTTTGCGCAGTTCGGCCAGGGCGCCGCGGCACTGCATGGCGATCCAGCGCCCGCCGCCGGCCACCGGCGGGTTCAGCTCCAGGGTCACCTCGACCTCGCTGAACAGACCGCTGGCGTTCAGTTCCTGCTGCAGAGCGCGGGTCAGCTGGGCCGCCGGCAGCCAGTTGTCCGGCACCCGCCCCAGGATCGCCCGCCACTGCAGCGCCTCGGCGCCGCCGGCCGCCAAGGCCGCCCGGCAGCGCGCCACCAGGTAGGGGCGCAGCTTCGCCCAGACCGGCCGGTTCGTGGGGTTGGTGATGCCGCCGGCCTCGGCCCGCGGCACTGTCAGGCGTTCGCGGTGGTAGTCGACGGCGGCGATGGACAGGGCCACGGCCTGCAGATCCGCCGCCTCCAGGGGCTGCGCCGCCAGGGCCTCGACCAGGCCCGCCGCGCCGAAGGTGTCGGCCTGCTCGCCGTAGAGATTGGTGAGCCGCTCCCCCGCCTCTGCGCCGGCGGCGGCGAGGTCGGCGGCGAAGTCCGCCGCCTCTTCCGGCGTCAGCATCCAGTCGGGCCAGCCCGCGGGGTCGTCCAGCCAGGGACGGAAACGGCTTTCGTAGACGGACAAGGCTATCGGCGGCGGCGGCGAGGTTCGGGTTGCGGGGCAGTGGCGGCGGCGCGGGCCGACGCGGTCTCCTCGTACCAGCGCCCCAGCGCCGCCAGGGCCTCGGCCGAGTCCTCGCGCTTCACCTGGAGCTCCAGGCCGCAGGCGGCGCAGACGATGGGCTGGCCGCTCAGCACCGCGGCGATGGGCAGCGCCAGCGCCTGCCCGCAGTCGGGACAAGGAATCCGGCCCGGCGTCGTCGCGTCGGCTTGCGGCTCAACCATTGTTGCGGCTCCGGCGCTTGCGGTTGCCGGAGGGAGCCGGCGGCGCCTCGGGCGGCGGCAGTGGCGTCTGGCGGGAGGTCTCGCCGGCCAGCGCCAGCAGCTGCGCCAGGCCGCCGGGCATGTCCGCCTGCTCGATGCGCAGCTTCATCTTCACCAGCATGTCGATCGAGCGGCGGCTGTCCGCGCTCGGATCCCGTGCAAAGGTGGCGCGCAGGGTGGCCGGAGGCTCGCGCGACGGCCCCATGCGCTTCGGCCCCGCAATCCGATTGATCTCCGCTTCGCGGCCCGGCAAGACCTCGGTCTGGACGATCTTCACGGTGTAGTCCAGCTCCGCATCCTTGATCTGCAGCGCCGGGATGGGAAGCATGGAGAGCAGCGGAATCTGCACCTCCACGTCTTCCTCGCTGCCGTCGGCGTTGCGGCGCTTGCGGGTGAAGCGCGCCATCTGCAGGTCGCCCAGGTCACCCATCCCCCCGGGCTCACCTTCTTTCGGGCCGGTGAAGCCGACGTCGCGCACGAAGCGGGCGGTGGCCATGGCCGACTGCGCCTCGGCGTCGACCAGGGCATGGATCGGCGCGCCGATCAGCTGGGAGAGGGAGAGCACGTCGCTCTGCGGCTCCGGCAGGTCGCCGGAGGCGCGCGCACCGGTACCTCCGTTACCGCCGCCATTGCCGCCGTTGCCACGGCCGCCGGGCGCGGTCACCTGGCCGTTGTTGCGGTCATTATTGCCGTCGTCTTCCGCCATCTCACACCTTCCTGCCGCCCATGCCGGCTTCGGATCACCCGGAGGTCAAGATATCACTCTGAGGTCAGGGCGTGGCGGGTAACGTGGTCGCCGACCTTGACCTCGGTCCACACCATGTTGCGCACCACCGCCTTGATCTTCACGCTGGACAGCGCCGCCTCGCCGAGCTGCGAGAGCTGGCCGCCTTCCACCATGATCTCCAGGCGCGCATCGCTGTTGCCCTGCCAGATCGTCTTGATCGGTTCGCCCATGGCGGCCACCACCTTCTTGATGTCCGCGTGAGCGACCACCGGCTGCACCAGCCCGTAGAGCGCCTGCTTCATCTGCCGCTCGTCTTCCTCGGTGGCGGCGACGCCGTCCAGGGCATACTGCTCCAGCGCCCAGCGGAAGGGCCGTTCCAGGTCGGCCAGCGCCATGTCGAGGTTGAAGTTGCCGTTGTCGTCGATCAGGTGGGTGTAGGATTCGATGAAGTAGCGCAGCACCTTCTGGCGCATCTCTATGCGCAGCACCGTGGAGGTGAAGCCCTTGCTGATGTACTTCCTGCGCGTCTCGGCCAGCTCCGCGTCGTCCATCTCGCGCCTGCCGGCGATATCGAGGAAGGTGGCGACCAGGCGCTCCACCGAGCGCTCGAAGAGCACCGCCGCGTTGGCTTCCTGGCTTTCGTGGTTGACCTCGCTGTCGGGCACGCCGGCGATGGAGAACTTGAGGTCCAGCTCGACCTCCTCCACGTCGGCGCGCGGCACCGGGAAGCGGCGCAGCAGATAGTCGTTCTCGTAGTAGCGCGAGATCGAGCGTGAATAGAGGTCGGCGCTGAAGCGCGCCTTCGCCAGGTCGCGCAGGATAGCGCCTACGATCTGCTGAAGATCGGCCATTCGGTCTTGCTTTGCCTCCCCCTCGGCGCCGGGTCTTCGCCCCGCAGCGCCATCGTCAGACTACGCCGGAAAGCGTCCCCCGCGCCAGCCGCCCAGCCAGCCGATAAGACCGCGCCAGAGGCGGGTCTGCACCCGGCGGAAACGCGTGACAGCGCTGGGACGGCCCGGCAGCTTGCCTTCTTCAGGCGGCCCCAGCGCGATCAGTTTCCCCCGCGGCCTCCGCCACCTCCGCCGCCGTCCTTCTTTTCCAACGTCTCGATGGTGTCGGTCAGGATGTTCAGCATCTTGGCAAGCCCCGCCGGCAACTCGTCCTGCACGGCATGAACATGCACGTCGATGGTGGTCTCCACCGCGTACCTGGAGTTCTTGGTCGACTCAGAGTCCTTCTTGGAGGAAATCGACGCCTCCAGGCTCGCCTTGACAAAGAGGTAGCTGCCACCGGCCTCCACCTTCGCCGCCTTGTCGGTCGACTCGACCGTCTTGTCCTCGCTCTGGGTGGCCGAGGTGATGTTGGCCTTGAAGTCGATCGTCATCTCGTCGATGCGAATGAAGGGGATCGGCACGATGGTCAGCAGCGGCACCGTGATGGTCGAGACCTCCTTGCCCTTCTTGGCGGTGAAAGTGATGGTCTCTACCGACTTGTCCTGCTTGAAGCCGATCTGCTTGATGAAGTTGACCGAGGACATGGCCGCGCGGGCCTGGGCCTCGATCGCCGCGTCCAGCGGGCCGCCGATCAGCGAGCCGAACGGAAGTGCCTGTAGTTCACCTGCCACTGCCATGCTGTCCCCTCCACCCTTTGTCTGCCGCCCGTCAGGCCCGGAACCCCCGGCCTAGGTGCGGCGTCCTATTGCCCGCCGAGTATAGCCAGCGGGTTTTCTGGCAGCAATTAGCATTGCGGCACAAAGGGATTACTTCGAACCGCGCAGTTCCGAAGTAACTCTGTGATATTTATGCGGCCCCAGAGAAATGGAGCGGCCCGCATTAACCATACTGTATTGCCGCAAAGTTCACGGGCGCAGGCGGAGCAGTCCTCACCCGCCGAGGTCTTGGCGAAGGAAGGGCGGCCCGCCGGCCGCCGCCGCGTGAATTCTCCGCGCAGCGGCGGCCTTCTAGAAACGAGCCCGAAAGACGTCACTCTAGACTGTCGGCTGTCTAGAACTCCTTCGCCAGCTTCTGCTTGCCGGTGATGATGCGCAGCATGGAGTTGAGGGTGTCCTCGTCGTTGTCGAAGCCGCCGTGGCTGGTGCTCTTCGACTTGGGCTTCACCGCCTGGGGCACGCCCAGGGTGCGGATCACCGTCTTGTCGTTGCCCGGCTTGACCTCGGTGCCGATGGCGCGGCGCACCCGCTCGACGAGCCTGCGCTCCTCCTCTTCCGCCGCGCCCGCGTTGTCCTTCTTCTTGCGCGCCTGGAGGCCCGCTTCCATACCCAGCAGCGGCACGCGGTGGCGCGTCTCGAAGGCCTCGGTCACCAGGTAAAGCAGGCTCTTGTGGTAGACGCCGCCGACATTGTCGTCCTGCTCCACCTCGTCGGTCATGTTGAAGAGGGCAAAGCGCTCCACCTCGCGGCCCAGGTGCCTGGCGATATTGCTGTCGAAAAGCTCCAGGGTACAGGCCGGGGCGAAGAGCGTCAGCGACTTCACCGGCAGCCCCAGCTCCACCAGAACCGGCAGCAGGTGGCCGATGAAGATGCTGCCGGCGCTGTGGCCGACCAGGTGCAGCTCCGCCTTGCCGTCCAGCTCGGCGAAGGTGGCGGCGATGCGCGCGGCGGTATAGCGGGCGCCGCCGTTCACCGCGGAGGCCCGCATCGCGTTGTCCTTCATCTGGCTCCACACCGGCTTGCCCAGGGGCCGCGAGGCCAGCTCGAGGCCCTCATCCAACAGGTCGAAGAAGCGGTCCTTCATGCTGTCGGCCCAGCCCTCGAAGCGGCCGCGGCGGAAGGCGTCCTGAACGATGCCCTTCACGGAATCGAGGAAGCCGGTCTCCCACATGAAGTGCAGCGGGTAGATCTGGTTGCCCAGGAAGTAGGGCTGCATCGAGGCGATGCGCGAGGCCGAGGCCTTCTCGTTGTTGAGGCCGCCGTGGCAGTAGATGGCCAGCTTCTTGGGTCCCGCCCAGTCCTTGGAGGTCTTCTTGAAGCCGCCGAGCACCACCTCGTCGACCTCCGCTTCGTCACTGGAGTAGATGCCGGACTCCGAGAAGCGCCCGTCGTTGCCCAGGTTCACGAAGTGCGGGCGGATGGTGTCCAGCACCACCGATTCGTCGGGGATGAAGCCGAACTCCGAGGCGCGGCCGTGCACCAGGGAATCGCCCCCGGCGAAACTGAGCGCCGGCACGCCGAGGCGCGCCACCCAGCAGTCGAAGGCGTTTTCCAGCCAGTCGTCGTAGCCGATATGGCAGAAGCCCTTGGCGCCCCAGCGCGGCCCCCAGGAATTCTGGATCCAGAAGCCGCGGTCGTCGTAGCCGACGATGGCGAAGGCATGGCCGCCGATCTTCTCCTTGCTGTAGGGGATGATCCCGTCGCTGCCAACCTGCTGCCAGCCCTTGTGGACCGAGGCGCTGGCGTAGAGGATGCCGGCCTCGGCCAGGGCCGCCTGCATGTTGTTGAGGTAGAGGTGGCGCACCCGGTAGTAGGCGCCCAGCGGGTGATCCAGGGCGTTGCGCTGGCGCTGCGGCGTCAGCTTGCCCGGCTTGCGCACGTCGTAGGGCCAGTCGCCCCAGGTGCAGACGCCGTGGCGCGACCAGCCCTTCATGGCGCCGCGGATGGAAGAACCGTCGTAGTTTTCGCCCTGCCACTCGTCGTAGCGCTTGGCCATCTCGTAGAGCATGCGCGCGCTGGCGCCGTTTTCCTTCTTTTTGTAGGCGTTGCGCTGGGCGGCGGTGAAGTCGGAGCGGTTGTGGTGCAGGAAGTTGACCACCGCGGCCAGGCCGAAGCCGGTGCAGGCGCCCTCCTGCCCCTGGTCCAGGATCACCGGCGCGAAGGGACGGTTGTCGATCTTGAAGGGCAGCTCGAAAAGGCCGCTTTCGTAGATCAGGTCGCGCAGATCGAGGGGGTCTTTGACGACGCCCCCATAGGTCTTGCCGTCGCCGCTTTGGGATCTCGGCATCACACACCTCCCCCTTCGCTGTTTTGTCCGGATTGGGAAGAGTGTCCGGCCAATCGCCCCGCGCCGTCAAGCAACCTAGCGCCAAAGAGCCGCCGCTACCTCTTATGGAGCGGCGCGCGAATCCTTCAGCCTACTTCAGCGCAGGTGAAAGACCGGTCCCAGCGGCGGCTCGAAGGGCTGCGCAAAGGACATCACCTCGTCACGCTGCGGCGCAAAGGTGAGGCTGCGCAAATGATCGGTCAGCGCGCGGCGGTCCTGGAAGTATGCAAGCTGGGCATAGGTCTGCGGCGCGCCGATGCGCAGCTTCACCTCGCTGCCCATCTTGTTGACCACCTCGTGGAACAGCAACGAGAGGCGCAGGGTCACGGAGACCTGGCTGGCCCACTGGAAGACGCGGCTGTTCTGCCCCTCGAAGAAGACCGGCAGCACGCTGGCCCGGCTTTCCTGTACCAGGCGGCCGACGAAAGGCTTCCAGGCCGGATCGACGGCCCGTCCGGCGGCGAGGTCGGCGCGCGCCTGGCGGCGGGTCGCAAGGTTGGTCGCCTGCGCCGCGCGCGTATCGGCGAAGTCGACGGGCAGCAGAAACGGCTTCAACTCCGGCAGGCGGTAGAGCACCGAGTTGACGAGGATGCGGAAGTCAGCGCGCAGGCGCGAGAGTAGATAGCCCAGCACGATGCCGTCGACCACGCCGAAGGGATGATTGGCCACCACCACCAGCGGGCCTTCGCAAGGAAGGCGCACCAGCTCGCGGCGGTCAAGAGAGACGGTCAGCGCCAGGCGCGCGACCGCCGCGGCGAAGAAGTCCTCCGCCGCCGGAGTACGACTGTATTCTGCACAGAGTCGTGACAGGCGGGCTTGCGGTGAGCTGTTCGATGCCGCGGATCGCCCGGCACCGCGAGGCCGCATCCTCGGGGGCCGCGCAGGTGAATTCGGGCGTGGGTGTCAGGAATCGCATGCTCGTCACGGCAGGGTCATGAATCCGGTTTTTTGACCCTGCCGAGTGACTCCGGCTTGACGAAAAAGTGACAGCTGCACGGACCGCCGACTCGCCGGGATTCCGGGGCCGAATCGAAAGCGCAGGAAGCGCCCTCCCCCACCTGCGGCCTTTGCGCACTTGACTCCCAAGAGCCGCGCGAGGCAAATGGCTTCTCATTCAACGGCGGCGGCAACATATTCAAAAACCGATAAATTTTATCTATCGGTCAGGACGCCCCGCCTTCGCGTTGCCGCATGAAAATTCGTCGCCGGCGCCCCGGTCAGGGTATCCGGCAAAGTTCGCCGCCGACCAATCCTGGGGTTGGAGCCTTCATGGGTTCTACAGCGAAACAGCACTTTTCAAAGCGCGAGCAGCTCGAGAGCTTTGACCTGCTGAACACGCCGATCTGGATCTTCGATGTCGAGCGCCACGCCATGTGGTGGGCCAATTGCCGCGCCTTGCAGTTCTGGCGCGCGGCCAGCCTGGAGGAGCTGCTGGCGCGCGATTTCGGCAGCGACAATCAGGCGGTGCGCCAGCGTCTGGCCCAGGTCATCACCAAGACGCCGCCGGGCGAGGTCGCGAGCGAGACCTGGACCCTCTACCCGAAAGACATGCCGGTGACGGTGCAGCTGGCGATGACGCCGATCCGCATCGACGAGGGCCGCGATGCCGTGCTGATCGAGAGCTCGGCGCCGCTGGACCTGCAGAGCAACGAGGAGGCCCTGCGCCTTCTGGAGGCGACGCGCTACACCTCGCTGATGGTCAGCACCTTCTCCCTGGAAGGCTGCCTGCTGTCGCGCAACCCGGCGGCCATCGATACTTTCGGCAAGAGTGACGACAAGAAGCACGACGCAGACAGCGACCTCGACCGCCAGCTCGGCGACCCGCAGATCGCCCGGGCGCTGCGCCAGAGCGTGTCCGGCGGGCATCCCTTCTCGCGCGACCTCCAGGTGCGCACGGCCCAGGGGCGGCGCTGGCACCAGGTGCAGGCGCAGCGCGGCCGCGACCCGCGCACCGGCGAGGGGGTCATCGTGGTGACGGAGACCGATATCACCGGGCGCGTACAGGCGGAGGCCCGCCTGGCCAGCCTCAACTCCGAGCTGGAAAAGCGCGTGCGCCAGCGCACCGCCGCCCTGGAGCGCAGCAACGATGAAGCCATCGAGGCGCGCTACGAGGCCGAGCGCGCCAACCGCATCAAGTCGAAGTTCCTGGCCAATATGACCCATGAGCTGCGCACGCCGCTGAACGCCATCCTCGGCTTTTCGGACATCATCCGACTCGGTGTTTTCGGCCCGATCAACGATCGCTACCTGGAATACGTCACCGACATCAACGCCTCGGCCATGCACCTGCTGGGCCTGATCGACGGCCTGCTCGACCTGGCCAAGATCGAGGCCGGCAAACTGATGCTGCATGAGTCGGAGATGGACCTCCGCGCCCTGCTGAACGAGACGCTGCAGATGGTCGCCGCCACCAACCAGGGCAGCGGCAAGGACCTGACGCTGGACTGCCCGCTGCCGGAAGTACCGCTGCTGGCCGACGTGCGCCTGATGAAGCAGGTGGCGCTGAACCTGCTGTCGAACGCGGCCAAGTTCACGCCCGAGCAGGGCCGCATCGCGGTTGAGGTTCGCCTGGGCGGGGCGGAGGAGGACGGCGGCCTGGAGGTGCGCTTCTCCGACAACGGCATCGGCATCGACGCCAGCAAGCTGGACCTGGTGTTCCGCCCCTACGAGCACAACGCGAGCTTCGCCGGCGGCATGAAGAACACCGGCCTGGGCCTGCCCATCGCCCGCTCCTTCGTGGAACTGCATGGCGGCTCCCTGCACCTGGAAAGCGTGCTCGGCGAGGGCACCACGGCGGTGCTGCGCCTGCCGGCGGCGCGGGTGCTGGCCCGCGGCGCGGCGCAGTTCAGCCCCGGGCGGGCCGCCGCGGAGAGCTGACGGCGGCGGCCTGGGGTGCCCGCGGGTATTCCCTGCGCAGCTCCAGCCAGGACAAGAGCTGCCTCTTGTGGTCTGGGATAGGCGCCGGGCGTCCCACCGCCGTCCCGGGAGACCGCACCAGTGGGCCTAAATGAGAATGCGATCCATTATTATTTAAACCCGCCATCATGCTTTGACCAGGGGCTCCAAAGGGGGTTTTCGCTCCCTGGCCGCAGCTGTTGCCCCATCGCCTCCCCTTCTTCCGCCGTGCCGCCGCCGCCGGCAGAGGGCCGGGGCGGCTGCGGCGCAGCGTCCGGCCCGCCTGAGACCCCACGCCTCGGCACCCCTTGAGCGGCCTTGATGGTAGCGATACCAAGTTCGTGTTGTCGTGGCTTCGCGATTGGCTTAGGCTCATGCTTCGAAGGCACGGGGGACTCGTGCCATAGCCCGCGCGGCGATGTATCGCGCAAGATGCAGAAGAACTGGGAGGAACTAATGAAGGTGCTGAAACTCGCCGCCGTCGCGGCGGCGACCTCTGTGCTTGGCCTGTCGTCGGCCTTTGCAGCGGACTACACGCTGCGCATCCAGACCCACTACGCGCCGGAGACCACCTCCGGCAAGCTGGCCCAACAATTCGTCGACGACGTCGAAACCATGTCGGGCGGACGCCTCGACATCGAGATGTTCTTCTCCTCCTCGGTGGTGAAGTCGGTCGAAACCTTCGACGCCGCGGCCAGCGGCATCCTGGACGGCGACATGACCGGTGGCGCCTACCAGACCGGCAAGAACCCCGCCTTCCAGTTCGTCGGCGACATCATGGGCGGCTACGACACGCCCTGGCAGCAGTACGCCTGGTTCTACTACGGCGGCGGCGAGGATGCGGCCAACAAGCTCTACAACGAATACAACATGCAGCTCATCGGCTGGTGGATCTACGGTCAGGAGTCGATGTCCTCGTCCAAGCCCATCGCCGGTCCTGCCGACCTGAAGGACTGGAAGTTCCGCTCGCCGCCGGGCCTGGAGACCGAGATCTTCGCCAACCTGGGCGCCAAGCCGGTGGTCATGGACTTCACCGAGATCTTCACCGCGCTTGAAACCGGCATCATCGACGGCGCCGACGCTTCGGGCCTGGCCAACAACGTCGGCCTCGGCCTCTACGATCTGGTCGAGCACGCGACCTATCCGGGCTTCCACTCCATGCCGTCCGACCATCTGGCCATCCGCAAGGACGCCTGGGACGCGCTGCCGGAAGACCTGCAGCGCATCGTCGACGTCGCCATGCAGAAGCTGGCCTTCCAGACGGCCCTCACCTTCGAGGTGAAGAACAACGAGGCCGCCGCCATGCTGCGCGAGAAGGGCGTGACCCTCTATGACTGGTCCGCCGAGGACCGCGCTGCCTTCCGCCAGGCGGCGCAGGCGGCCTGGCAGGGCTGGGCGGACAAGACCCCGGAAGCGCGCGCGCTGGTCGACAGCCACGTCGCTTTCCTGAAGACCCTCGGCCTGGTGAAATAATCACCGATCGCTGAACCGGCAAGGCGGGTCCCCAGGTCAAAGACCTGCGGGACCCGCTCTTGCAAAGCGCTGTGCTATGCTGCGGGGACTCCACGCCTCGCCGCAGGCGCCCGAGCCGCAGGGGACCGCAGATGGTCGAACACCCTATTGAAAGCTGGATGGACCGCATCAGCGTCGGGATCAGCCGGGTCGCGATGTTCCTGGTGGCGCTGATCGTCGCCATCATGTTCTACGAAGTCATCATGCGCTACGTCTTCGAGAAACCCACCCTCTGGGTCAACGAGATGTCGCTATGGACCGCCGGCGCCGTTTATCTGCTGGCCGGCCTCTACGTGATGCAGCAGCGCGGCCACATCCGCATCTTTATTCTCTACGACATGGTCTCGCGCAACTGGCAGCGGGCCTTCGACGCCATCTCGACGCTGCTGATCGTTCTTTTCGCCGCCGGCATCGTCTGGGGCGGCTTCAACGAAGCCTACGTCAAGTTGATGCGCTGGGAGACCTTCGGCACCGCCTGGGATCCGCCGATCCCGGCCACCATGAAGCCGCTGGTGCTGCTGACCATAACGCTGATCGCGATCCAGGCGGTGATGAACCTGATCGTCGACTGGAAGAAAGAAAAACATGTGCACGACCTGGCCGAGGAAGTGCTGGAAGAACACATAGACTGACGGGCCAAGACAATAAGGCCGTGTCATCGGTCGTGCTGGGGGGATAGGGGCTCTATGGATATCGGAACGATCTCACTGATCCTGCTTATCGGGATCTTCGTTCTGCTGGCGATCGGCATGCCGCTGGGCTTCGCCTCCGGCTTCCTGGCCGTCGCCGTCCTGATGATGAAGTTCGGACCGGACCTGCTGTTCCGCTCCTTCGGCACCGGGCCGCTGAACATCCTGGCCCAGCGCATGTACGGCCTGATGACCGACTACGTGCTGATATCCGTGCCGCTGTTCATCTTCATGGCCTGTCTGATGGAGAGATCGAACATCGCCAAGGCGATGTTCGACAGCCTCAATGTCTGGCTCAGCCGCACCCGCGGCGGCATCGCCATTGTCACAGCCATCATGGCCATCATCATGGCCGCCATGTCGGGCATCATCGGCGGTGAGATCGTGCTGCTGGGCCTCATCGCCCTGCCCAACATGCTGCGCCTCGGCTACAACCAGAACCTCGCCATCGGCACCATCTGCGCCTCCGGCAGCCTGGGCACCATGATCCCACCCTCCATCGTGCTGATCATCTACGGGCTGGTCACCGAGACCTCGATCCATGCCCTCTTCAAGGCCGCCTTCGTGCCCGGCTTCATCCTCGGCGGCTGCTACATCGCCTACATCATCTTCCGCACCCAGATGAACCCGGAACAGGCGCCGCTGCCGGAAGGCGGCGAGGACGTCACCATGGTCGACAGGCTGCGCGCCCTGCCGGGGCTTATCGCGCCGCTCTTTGTGGTCGGTGTCGTCCTGGGATCGATCTACGGCGGCTTCACCGGAATCACCGAAGCCGCCGGCATGGGCGTGGTCGCGGTGCTGCTGATCATCGTCATTCGCGGCGAGATGTCATGGCTCCTGTTCAAGGAAGCCCTGATGCGCACCTGGAAGTCGACCGGCACCATCCTGTGGATCACCTTCGGCGCCACCGCCCTGGCCGGCGCCTACACCATCGCCGGCGGCCCGACCTACGTGGCCAACCTCATCATCGGCACGGAGCTGCCGACCTTCGGCATCCTGCTGATGATGATGCTGATCTTCCTGATCCTCGGCGCCGTCATGGACTGGGTCGGCATCGTGCTGCTGGTCATGCCGGTGTTCCTGCCCATCGTGCTGAAGCTGCCGGTCGAGGAACTGGGGCTGACGGGCGCCCTGACCTCTGCGCCGACCTTCGTCGCCGTGTGGTTCGGCATCCTGTTCTGCGTGAACATGCAGGTGAGTTTCCTCAGCCCGCCCTTCGGCCCCGCGGCCTTCTACCTGAAATCGGTGGCGCCGCCGCACATCACCCTGCCGGATATCTTCCGTGGCTTCCTGCCCTTCATCGGCCTGCAGCTCCTCATATTGACGCTGGTGCTGCTGTTCCCGGAAATCACCATGATTTTCCGGCCCAGCTGAACGGGGTCGGCCGCACGGAAAGCGGTTGAAGGGGGGCTTAAGCGCCGCCGAGTTTCTCCCGTGCTTCCTTGGCGAGGCGCACCAGCAGCGGACGCAGATCCTCCGCCGCCGTCAGCGGCGCGTCGAACCACAGCCGCTCGACGCGGTCGCCCAAGGCGAGATCGAGGCCTTCGGGATCGAGGCCGGTCAGCAGCCAATTCCCCGCCGGTGCCTTGCAGAAGGCCCGGGCGTAGAGCGCCACGGCATCGGCATGGTCCTGGTTCATGTGATCGACGGCGCCGGCTTCGAAGTCCGGCAGGCTCTCCAGCCCGTTCATGTCGGTCAGCAGGTCTCCGGGAATCATCGCGTAGGCGCGCCCGAAGCCGCCGTTGAGGCTGGCCCGCGCCACCTCCAGGCGCCAGAACCTGAAGTCAGGAAAATCGACGTAGAGTTCCGCCTTGGGATGACGCGCCAGGTAGCGCCGCTTCAGGCGCTCGCGCGTCTCGCCCGCCGCAATCCGTTCGGCCCTGCCGGTGATGGTGAGGCGCGGATGGGCGAGCGGGTCGCCCTTGCCCGGCTCGCCGACCAGGATCGAGCAGCGCGGGTCCTTCAGCAGCGCCTGGGTATGGGCCGACAGCGTCGAGATGAGGATGATCGGCGTGCCGTCGAGGTCCGTCGCCACGGCCGTGCGGGTCGCCAGGGGCGCGCCGTCGCCGGGATCGAGGGTCGCCAGCGCGCCGTGGCGCGCCCGCCGCAGCAGGTCCTTCGCCAGGCGCCGCGCCTCGGCATCGACCGGCAGCAGGGGATCCTTCTTTGGCCCCGGGGTCTCGGCGGCATCGCTCATGCGCATGAGTATAGGCCCGCAAAGCGGCGCCGCAACGGATCCGCCAGGGCTGGCTTCAGAGTCCGAGATCGGAAAGACCGGGGTGGTCCGCCGGGCGCGGCCCCTGCGGCCAGTGGAACTTGCGCCCGCTCTCCGCAATCGGCAGGTCGTTGATGCTGGCGAGGCGGCGACGCATCAGGCCGTTGGCCTCGAATTCCCAATTCTCGTTGCCATAGGCGCGGTACCACTGACCGCTGTCGTCACGCGACTCGTAGGCGAAGCGCACGGCGATGCGGTTTCCGGTGAAGGCCCAGAGTTCCTTGATCAAGCGGTAGTCCAGTTCTCGCGCCCACTTCCGGGACAGGAATTCGACGATCTGCCTGCGTCCAGTGACGAATTCAGCCCGGTTTCGCCAGCGGCTGTCCTCGGTATAGGCGCGCGCGACCTTCGCCGGGTCGCGGCCGTTCCAGGCATCCTCGGCCAGGCGA
This sequence comes from Kiloniellaceae bacterium, assembly GCA_050290145.1. Taxonomy (GTDB): domain Bacteria; phylum Pseudomonadota; class Alphaproteobacteria; order Kiloniellales; family Kiloniellaceae; genus Pelagibius. The sequence goes on from JBNKHC010000414.1 coordinate 14,387, forward strand.
ACCTTCTGTCTGGCCGTCTCTTCGGTAAAGGGTGGCAGGGGTGGTCTTGCAGTCTCCATGATCAGCGCTCCGAGAGGATTGCAATTGGTGTACCGATCGGTACACTTTAGAGGCTTGTATGTACCGATCGGTACATCATGTCAAGGAAATCCGCCGCCCGCGGCGCCTTGACGACAGCGACAGCGACCGGAAGCGGCTATACTGATCGAAATGGATGAGGGGGAAGTCCCATGCGCCCGACGAAACGTGACGAACTGGTCGACAAGGCGCTGAAGGCGTTCTACGCCAACGGCTTCCATGCCACCGGCATGGATCGCCTTGTGGAGGAGACCGGCATCTCCAAGACATCCATGTACAAGCACTTCGAGAGCAAGGAAGCCCTGATCCTCGCGGTGCTGCAGCGGCGCGACGCGGATTTCCGCGACTGGCTGTTCGGGCGCATGGAAAGGCTGGGCAAGACGCCGCGCGGCCAGATGCTGGCCATGTTCGACGCGCTGGAGGAATGGTTCGAGGACCCGGGCTTCCGCGGCTGCCTCTTCGTCAAGGCGGCCTCCGAGTATCAGGAGCCCGACCACCCCATCCATGCCCAGGCGGCAACCCACAAGGCGCTGATCTACGACCATCTGTATGATCTGGCCGTACAGGGCGGCGCCGGCAATCCGGCCCTCCTCGCCCGTCAGCTTCTTGTGCTGAAGGAAGGCGCCATCGTCTCCGCCCAGGTCGAAGGCTGCCGCGCCGCCGCGGCCCAGGCCAAGGACGCCGCGATGACCCTGTTGGACAACGCCCTGGCCCACTAGGCCGGAAGCCGCCGGCGGTTGATGCGGGCGCGCGCAGCCCTAGCTTTCCAGGGAATCCCTGCGTCCAGATTCCGGAATCGCCGTCTTGTCCGTAGCGAAGCCCCCCTCCGCCGCAAAAGCCCGCCTCGTCCTCTTGCTGGGCGACCAGCTGTCGGAAGACATCGCCGCTCTGCGCCAGGCCGACAAGGCGAGCGACGTGGTTCTGCTGGCGGAGGTCGCCGCCGAAGCCGGCTATGTGCGCCACCACCGGAAGAAAATCGCCTTCCTTTTTTCCGCCATGCGCCACTTCGCCGCCGCGCTGAAGAAGCAGGGCTGGAACGTCGACTATGTGTGCCTCGACGACCCGGACAACAGCGGCGATCTGCCAGGAGAAGTGCGCCGCGCGCTGCAGCGGCATAAGAGCCGTGGCGTGCTTGTCACCGAACCGGGCGAGTGGCGCTTGCTGCAGGCCTTCACCGAATTGCGCGACGATCTGGGCGTCCCGCTGGAGATCCTGGCCGATGACCGCTTTCTCTGCCCGCGGGAAGACTTCGCGCGCTGGGCCGAGGGCCGCAAGCAGCTGCGCATGGAATACTTCTATCGCGAGATGCGCCGCAGGACCGGACTGCTGATGGACGGCGGGCGGCCGGAAGGCGGTCGCTGGAACTATGACAGCGAGAACCGCAAGCCGCCCAGGGAGGGGCTCGAGGTCGCCAGCCCGAAGCGGTTCACGCCGGACAGAGTAACCCGCGACGTGCTCGACCTGGTGGCCGCGCGCTTCGGCGATCACTTCGGCACGCTCGAACCCTTCTGGTTCGCCGTCACAAGAGAGCAGGCCGAGCAGGCCGCCGATCACTTCATCACGCACAGCCTGCCCCGCTTCGGCGACTTCCAGGACGCCATGCTGCGCGACGAGCGCTTTCTCTACCACTCGGTGATCGCGCTCTACCTCAACGCCGGACTGCTGGATGCCCTCGATCTCTGCCGCCGGGCCGAGCGCGCCTACCGCGACGGCCAAGCGCCCCTGAACGCCGTGGAAGGCTTCATCCGCCAGATCATCGGCTGGCGCGAATACGTGCGCGGAATCTACTGGCTGAAGATGCCCGCCTATGCCGCGGCCAACTTCTTCGGACATGACAGGCCTCTGCCGGACTTCTACTGGACCGCCGGGACGGACATGGCCTGTCTCCGGACCTGCATCGAACAGACCCGTGACGAGGCCTACGCCCACCACATCCAGCGCCTCATGGTCACCGGCAATTTCGCGCTCCTGGCGGGGATCGAGCCGCAGGCGGTGCACCGCTGGTACCTCAGCGTCTATGCCGACGCCTACGAGTGGGTCGAACTACCCAACACCCTGGGCATGAGCCTCTTTGCCGACGGCGGCCTGCTGGGCTCCAAGCCCTATGCCGCCAGCGGCAACTACATCAACAAGATGTCTGACTACTGCCGCGGCTGCGCCTACGACGTGAAGCAGAAGAACGGCGCGGAAGCCTGCCCCTTCAACTATCTCTACTGGGATTTCCTCGATCGCCACCGCGCGAAGCTGGCGGAGAATCCGCGCCTGGCGCAGATCTACCGCACCTGGGACAAGATGGACGAGGCGCGCAAGCGGGCGGTGCGCCGCGACGCCAGGCGCTTCCTCGCCTCCCTGAGGGCCGCCGAGCCGAAATGGACGGGCCCCTAGATCAGCTTGCCGGTTTCGACAGCCGGGCGAGCTGCGTCTCGATCGCGCGCGTGACCCTGGCGGCGGTCGGCTTGGTGGTGGTGGCGAACCAGTCGACCAGTTCGCCGTCGGGGCCGATGAGGTACTTGTGGAAGTTCCAGCGCGGCTTGGCGGCGAAGCCGAGCTGCGCGGCCGCCCAGCGGTAAAAGGGGTGGGCCGCGTCGCCGACCACGTGCTCCTTGCTGGTCAGCGGAAAGTCGACGCTGAAGTTCACCTCGCAGAACTGCTTGATCTCCGCCTCGCTGCCCGGTTCCTGGCCGCCGAAGTCGTTCGACGGCACGCCGAGCACCACCAGGCCCTGGTCGCGGTAGCGTTCCCAGACCGCCTGCAGCCCCTCGTACTGGGGGGTGAAGCCGCAGCGCGAGGCGGTGTTCACCAGCAGCACCACCTTGCCCTTGAAGTCCGACAGCGGCAGGGGCTGGCCCTCGATGGAGGTGAAGGCGAAGTCATGCGCCGAGGCCGCCGGATCAGCGGCCATGGCGGGGCCGCCGGAAAAGCCGAGAAGGCCGAAAAGCATGGCTCCAAGGGTAGTCCATCTTTGCAGGAAGGTCATGGCGCACTCCGCCGCTAGGTACCAGAAAATCCGTAGGCATAGCTCTTACGTATAACGAAGGAGTTGCGGATCAATTCAACAGTTCCTTAGCGCGAGCGGCCCCGGACCATGCTCAACCAGATCCCTGCCGGCCCAGGGGCGGTCCCCCTGGCCTCCTTCGGCGACGACCTCTCGGTCGCCGTGATCGGCGCCTCCGGCGGCATCGGCGGCGCCTTCACCGCCGCCCTGGAAGAAGCCGCCAACGTCGCCCGGGTTTTCACCTTCTCGCGGCGCGAGCCAGCGGCCGGCTCCGCGCGGAGACGCTGGCAGGCATTGGACCTGGAAGACGAAACCTCCATCGCCCGGGCCGCGGCAACAGTACGGCAAGAGGCCGGCGCGCTGCATCTCGTTGTCGTCGCCAGCGGCCTGCTGCACGCCGGCGACGACCTGCAGCCGGAAAAGTCCTGGCGCAGCCTCGACGCCGGCGCCCTGCAGCACGCCTTTGCCGTCAACGCCATCGGCCCGGCACTGGTCGCCAAGCATTTCCTGCCGCTGCTGGCGCGCGACCGCAAGAGCGTCTTCGCCGCGCTCTCCGCGCGGGTCGGCAGCATCGAGGACAACCGCCTGGGCGGCTGGTATGCCTATCGCGCCTCCAAGGCCGCGCTCAATATGCTGCTGCGCAGCCTGGCGGTGGAACTGGCCCGCCGCAACGACCAGGCGCTCTGCGTCGGGCTGCACCCGGGCACCGTGGACACGGCGCTGTCGCGCCCCTTCCAGGCCGGCGTGCCGGAGGACAGGCTGTTCACCCCGGCGCGCGCCACCGCGCAGTTGCTGGAGGTTCTCGACGGTCTCGCGCCGGAGGATTCGGGCAGGCTCTTCGCCTGGGACGGCCAGCGGATTCCCTTTTGAGCTAGCCCGCCGGCTCGAGGGCGATCTTCGCCGCCGCCACCTGGCCCTGGTCCAGCGCCCGGAAGGCGTCGAGCCCGCCGGCCAGCGGCCGCCGTTCGACCCAACCCAGCTTGCCGAGACGCCCTGCGGCCAGCGCCGCCAGGGCCTGGGCGAAGTCGGTCATGGTGTAGGTATAGGTGCCAATGAAGGTGACCTCCTGCAGGGTCAGCTTGCGCACGTCGAGCCCGCCGGCGCCGTCGCCGAGGCCGATGTGCAGGATGGTCCCGCCGGGGCGCACCCAGCGCGAGGCGGCCTCGCGCGTCGCGGCGTAGCCCACGGCATCCATCACCAGATCCGCCGCGGCCTCGCCGGGATCCGACGCGCGGGGGTCGAAGATCTCGAAACCCTCGGCGGCGACGGTCTCACGGCGCAGGGCGTTGGTCTCCGCCACCGTGACCCCGGGGCAGCCGAAGGCCCGCAGCGTAAGCGCCGAGAGCAGCCCGATGGCGCCGCCGCCGACGACCAGCGCCCGCGTCTCGGCGAGCGGGCGGTGCAGGGCACGGGCGGCGGTGACCACGCCGTGCCAGGCCGTCGCCGCCGGTTCGGTAAGCGCCGCCTGGACCGAGGAGAGGCTGTCCGGCACCGTCAGCAGGTTGCTCTCCGGCGCCGTCACCAACTCGGCGAAGCTGCCGGGGCGGTTCATGGACATCATCTGGCGCGACGGGCAGAGGTTGCCGCGCCCCTCCAGGCAGTAGGCGCAGCGCCCGCAGGAGACCAGGGGGTTGATCACCACGCGCCGCCCGGCGCCCGCGCCTTCGAGGACGCTGCCGACGGCTTCGTGACCCAGGATCAGCGGCGGCTTGCGGCGCTCGTCCTTGCCGTGGAAGGCGTGCATGTCGGAGCCGCAGATGCAGCAGGCCTCCACCTTCAAGAGGGACTCGCCGGCGCCGGGCCGCGGGTCCTCGACCTCGCGGTAGGCCAGCTCTCCGGGGCCGGTGTAGACGAGGGCCTTCATTTCCAGACTCTCATTTCGCCGTGAAGCCTCCGTCCACGTAGATGACCTGGCCGGTGATGTAGGCCGCGGCGGCCGAGGCCAGGAAGACGGCAATGCCGTCCAGGTCCTCCAGGCGGCCGTTGCGCCCGACGGCGGTCTGCGCCGCCAGCGCCGCTACCCGTTCTTCGTCCTCGAAGACCGCGCCGGTCAGCTCGGTCGGGAAAAAGCCGGGGGCGATGGCGTTGGCGGTGATGCCGTCGCCGGACCAGGCCTCGGCCATGGCCCGGGTAAGCTGCGCCACGCCGCCCTTGGAGGCGCCGTAGGCCATGCCGTTGGGCATAGCGCGTTCCGACTGCAGCGAGGCGATGTTGATGATGCGCCCACCGCCCCCGTCTCTCATGGCTGGGCCCTTCATGCCGGCCACGCAGGCCCGCGCCAGGAAGAAGGGAATGGTGAGGTTCAGGGTGAGCGTGCGGTCCCAGCTCTCTGGCGTGATCGCCTCCGGCGCTTCGCGCAGGTTGATGCCGGCGGCGTTCACCAGGATGTCGGGCGGCCCGAAGTCGCCCGCAGCCAGCCGCGCCACCTCTTCCATGTCAGCGGGATCGGAAAGGTCACGCGCCAGGCCCGCCGCCGTGCCGCCGCTTGCCTTAATGGCGGCCACCGCCTCGCTCAGCTGCGGCGCGCGGCGGGCGACCAGCACCACCGAGGCCCCGGCGCCCGCCAGCGCCCCGCCGAGGCGGCGGCCGATGCCGCTGGAGCCGCCTGTGACCAGCGCCACGCGGCCGGAGAGATCGAAGAGTTCGCGCACGCCGGTCATAGATCAGGCTCCCCTTCAAGCCGCGGCGGTGTCGAACTTCTCTTCGGGAAAATACTTCTCCAGGCGGTCGTCGCCGGTGCGCGCGTGGGCCTCCATGCCCTCCAGGCGGGAGATGCGCGCCGTCACCGCCGCCACCTCGCGGTTGGCTTCGCGGGTCATGCGCTGGTAGGTGACGGTCTTGATGAACTTGTGCACCGAGAGCCCGCCGGTGTAGCGCCCGGCGCCCTTGGTCGGCAGGATGTGGTTGGTGCCGGAGCACTTGTCGCCGAAGGCCACCGTGGTCTCCTCGCCCAGGAACAAGGAGCCGTAGTTGGCCAGCTGCCGCAGCCACCAGTCCAGGTCTTCCGCCTGCACCTCCAGGTGCTCGGGCGCGTAGCGGTCGGAGACGACGCAGGCCTCCTCACGGCTGTCGCAGAGCACCACCTCGCCATAGTCGCGCCAGGCCGCCTCGGCGGACTTGCGCTGGGTCTCCGGCAGCTTGGCGATCAGCCCCGGCATCAGGGCCATGACATCCTCGGCCAGCTTGCGGTCGAGGGTCACCAGCCAGGCCGGCGAGTCGGGGCCGTGCTCGGCCTGGCCCACCAGGTCGGAGGCGACGATGCGCGGGTCGGCGGTTGCGTCGGCGATCACCAGAATCTCGGTCGGTCCGGCGAAGAGGTCGATGCCCACCTGGCCGAAGAGCATGCGCTTGGCCTCCGCCACGAAGCGGTTGCCCGGCCCCACCAGGATATCGGCCGGGTGGCCGGTGAAGAGGCCGTAGGCCATGGCGGCGATGCCCTGCACGCCGCCCAGGTTCAGGATGTGGTCGGCGCCGCAGAGGTCCATGGTGTAGAGGATGCCCGGATGGATGCCGCCGTGCTCGGCCGTGGGGACCGAGCAGGCGACGATGTTCTGGACGCCCGCGACCTTGGCGGTGGCGATCGACATGATGGCCGAGGCCACGTGGGCATAGCGCCCGCCGGGCACGTAGCAGCCGGCGGTCTTCACCGGAATGAGGCGCTGGCCGGCAAAGAGCCCCGGCGACAGCTCGGCCTCGAAGTCCTGCACCGAGTCGCGCTGGCGCTGCGCGAAGTCGCGCACCCGCCGGTAGGCGAATTCAATGTCGGCCTTCAGCTGCGCCGGCACCTTGGCAGCGGCTTTTTCCACGGCCTCGCGGCCGACCAGGATGTCGCCCTCCCACTTGTCCAGTTCGGCGGTATAGCGGCGTACCTCCGCCTCGCCGCCGCGGCGGATGTTCTCCAGCATCTCGGCCACGATGCGACGGGTGTCCGCCTCGCCGCTGGTCGGCTGTTTCTCGGCCTTTTTCAGGTATTCGATCGCCATGTCGGACGTCCCAAAAGGTTCTTCGGTGGTTTCATGTAAGCGTTTACATAGTATGCGTCAGACCGCGCCGTGAGACAAGGAATTCCGTGGCTTTCAGCCGCGAAAACGCCTCGGGCCGGCGGGGATTCTCAGTAGATGGCCCAGAGCGAGAGCGCCGGCACGAAGGCGAGCAGCAGCACCACCGCCAGCATGGACAGCACGTAGGGTATGGCGCGCCGCGCGATGCCCATGACCGGCTCCCCGGTCAGCCCCGCCAGAACGAAGAGGTTGAGGCCCAGCGGCGGCGTCACGAAGCCGACGCCGAGGGAGGTCACCATGAAGATGCAGAAGTGGATCTCGTCCATGCCGATGCTCTCGGCCAGCGGCAGCATGATCGGCGCCAGGATGACGATGTTCGGCGTGGTCTCCATGACGCAGCCGGCGAGGATGAAGATGCCGAGCATCAGCAGCACGATCATCGTCGGGTCCTCGGTCACCGCGGTGATCGACTGCACGAAGGTCTGTGGCACCTCCAGCGCGGCCAAGGCCTGGGCCAGCGGCAGGGCGAAGGCGATGATCGGCACGATAACGCCGTTCACCTTGGCCGAGCTGAGCAGCATCTTGGGGAAGTCGTCGAGGGTCAGCGTGCCCTGCAGCAGGCCGATGATGATGGTGGTGACCACCGCCACGGCCGCCGCCTCGGTCGGCGTGAAGACGCCGGAGTAGATGCCGCCCAGGATGATGAAGGGGATCATCAGCGCGTACTTGCCGGCCCAGACCGCCCGCACCCAGCGCTTGAAGGAAAAGGCGATATCGGAGGCCTCGTAGCCGCGGCGCCGGTTGATGACGACGTTGGTCAGCATGATGGAGATCATGATCATCAAGCCGGGGATGGCGGCTGCCAGGAACAGGGTCGAGGCGGAGATGCCGAGGATGAGGCCGATGATGATGTAGGCGATAGACGGCGGGATGAGGATGCCGGTGCAGGCGCCGGAGGCGACCAGCGCGCAGGCATAGGGGCGCGGGTAGCCGGCTTCCACCAGGCGCGAATAGGTGATGCGCCCCACCGCCGCCGCGCCGGCGGCGTCCGAGCCCGAGATGCAGGCGAAGAAGCCGCAGCCGAGAATGGTCGAGGTGCCGAAGCCGGTCTTGAGGCTGCCCATGGTCGCCTCGGCCACGTCGAGCAGCTTGTCGGAAAGGCCGGAGCGCACCAGCACGTCGCCGGTGAGGATGAAGAGCGGGATGGCGATGAGGGCGAAGGTGTCGATGCCGGAGAACAGCGCCTCGCCGAAGAGGGTGAGCGGCAGCACGTCGGTCATGACCAGCAGGCCGATGGCGCCGAAGCCCAGCGCCACCCAGACCGGCACGGCAAGGCAAAGCAGCACGACGATGGCCAGCAGCGGCAGGCCGACTGTCCAGCCCAACTCGGTCGAGGCCTCGGGAATTCCGTAGAGTTGGTACATCTCGCCCGGTTCTCCTCCTGGGGCCCCGCCTAGTCGAACAGCTTGCGGCCGGTGAAGTGCGGCCGGCCTTCGCGCAGGTCGCCGATGTCGCGCCAGATGGACTGGCCGAGACGGATCAGCATGATGGTGAAGCCGAAGGGCACGGCGATGAGGAACCACACGCGCACGATGCGCAGGCCGTCGGTGACGTTGTCGAACTTCCACGACACCAGCACCGGGTCGAGCGACCAGTAGATCGCAAAGCAGGCCAGCGCCACCGTCAGCAGGTCGCCCAGCAGGTAGATCAGCGCCGCGCCGCGCGGCGGCAGCAGGTGGGTGATCACGTCGATGCGGATGTGGGCGCGATCGCGCACCGCCACGGCGGCGCCGATCCACACCAGGTAGATGAAGGCGTAGCGCGCCGTCTCCTCCCCCCAGACCGAGGAGTAGAGCAGCACGAAACGGCGCACCACCTCGAGGGCGATGACCAGCACGATGAAGCTGTAGAGAAAGAGGAGCAGCCAGCGCTCACCGTTCTCGTCAAGCCACTTCACGGCCTCACGCATGACTCCCCCTCGTTCCTCGCCGTTCAGATCAGGTTGGAAGGGGGCGGCTTGCGCCGCCCCCTCGCCGGGTCCAGGCGTCTTGAGCGTGGCGGCGCTCAGACGTCATGGACGCGGTACACACCGTCGGTGTTGGCGGCTTCGAGCAGCTTGTTGAAGGTCTCGATGGAACCGCCGAGTTCCTTCTTCCAGTCGTCCCACTCGGCGCGCTGGTGGCCGCCGGCCGCCGCCCAGGCGGCGATCTCGTCGGCGCTCGGCACGTAGTACTGCACGCCGGCCTTGGCCATCTCCGCCATGGCGAAGGCGCGCGAGGCCGGCACCTGGGCCAGGTTCTGCTGGAAGGTGACTTCGCTGGCGAACTCGATGCCTTCGCGCACCTCGCCCGGCAGACCGTTCAGCCATTCCAGATTGCAGGAATAGACCTGGCTGTCGGGCACCGGCGCGTTGAAGGTGACCCAGGAGAGGATGTCCTTGAAGCCGAAGGCGTAGAGCGCCTCGACCGCCGGGTCGAGCGCGTCGGCCACGCCCTGCTTGATGGCCGACGGCGTCTCGCCCCAGGCCACCGGCGTCGGGTTGGCGCCGATCAGGCGGTAGTACTGCTGCAGGATCTTGGAGCCCGGCACGCGGAACTTGATGCCCTGCAGGTCCTCCGGAGTCTTGATCGGGCCGTCGACGCCGCGGCGCAGCGCCGTGGTGCGCGGGTCGATGCAGAAGTAGAACAGCGGCTTGAAGCCCTTGGCCTCGACGCGGCTGTTGACCTCCTTGCTCCAGGCTTCGGAGGTGACCAGGTTGACGAACTTCTGGTTGGGGCCGACCCAGTAGGGGATGTTGATCAGGTCGACCGCCGGCGCGAAGGGCGCGAAGTTGGAGAGCGAATGCTGCGCCGCCTGGATGGTGCCGGCCTGCACCTTTTCCACCAGCTTGGTGCCGACGCCCAGCTGCCCGCCCGGGGCCAGCTTCACGTAGACATGGCCGTTGGTCAGGTTCTGGATGTTCTCTTTGAAGTTCAGCTGCATGATCGGATAGGAGCGGGTGGTGCCGATCCGATAGGCGGTGGCGACGGTCATGGTCTCCTTCGCCGCGGCCTGGCGCTCCTTCTCCTCGGCCGCGGTCTGGGCCAGGGCCGATTCGCTCATCAGCGTGTTGGCGCCCAGGGCGACCAGCGCCGTGGTGGCGCCGTAGCGCTTGGCCGCGCGGAAGAACTCCCGGCGTTCCGGCATGCCGAGGGCCGGCCCTTGCGTCTTCTTCTCCATGTCATCTCCTCCCGTTTCTTGGTGGTTGTCCGTTGTCGTTTAAACCTGTCGGGACCTAGCCGCCCCCTTCGCCGTCGCGTGAGCCCACGGCCTTTTCGCGCGCCAGGGCGGCCAGGGTGAAGAACAGCGCCGAGAACAGCAGCAGCAGGAACTCCGGCACGTCGGGCAGCACGAAGGGCAGATCCACGGCAAAGAGGATCTGCGCCTTGCCAAGCAGCACGTTGAGGCAGAACAGCGCGAAAAGGCCCATACAGACCCTGAGCAGCCAGCGCGCGCGCTTGTCGCTGGCCTCGTCGACCACGGGCTTGCGTCCTGACGGACTTTGGGGGTTCGCCGGCATGTTCCATCCCTGTGCAAAGCGCCCCGCCTGCCGCTTTCCGCCGACGCAGCGGGCTTTGCCTTGTTTTTCCGCCCGACCCCGCCCCGATCCCCGGCGCGAAGTAAGCGTTTACATTATTAGCCCTAGTGTAGCGAGATGCAGGGCGGTCCTGTCAACTGAGAATCTCGAAAAAAGGTCCGTCAACTGCCCTCCTGCCCGGTTGACCCGGCCCTTTCCTTGGGAAAAGATGACCATAACCAAGAACGACAACCAGCGGTGATCCTGGGGCCACTGACCCCGCCGGGGGAAGAGGCTTGAGCAAGCGCTTACAAAAACGCAGCAAACGCAACGACCAGCCGGCGGTCACGCTGAAGGACGTGGCGCTCCGCGCCGGGGTTTCCACAGCGACCGTCAGCCGCGTCCTCAACGCCCAGGGCAAGGTCAACCGCGAAACGGAGGCCAAGGTGACGGCCGCCGTGGCCGCCCTCGGCTACGTGCCGCACGCCGCCGCGCGGGCCCTGGCCTCGCGCCGCTCGCGCACCATCGGCGCGGTGACCGCGGCCCTCGACAACCCGATCTTCGCCAAGGGCATCCAGGCCCTGGAGCACCGGCTGGAGCAGTCCGGCTACGGTCTGCTGGTCGCCTCCTCCAACTACGAACCGGCGCGCGAGCTGAAGCAGGTGCGCACCATGGTGGAGCGCGGCATCGACGCCATCATGCTGCAGGGCGACAGCCACCTGCCGGAGGTCTATGCCCTGCTGCAGCGCAAGGGCATCCCCTACATCAACACCTGGATCTACGACCCCGCCGCGCCGCATCCCTGCTGCGGCTTCAACAACGAGGACGCCGGGCGCAACATCGCCGAGTACCTGCTGGACCTCGGCCACACGGAAATCGCCATGGTCGGCGGCGTCACCAGCGGCAACGACCGCGCGCGCAACCGCATCAAGGGCGTGCGCTTGGCCCTGGAGGCGCGCGGCCTGGAGCTGCGGCCCGAACGCCTGGTTGAGCGCCCCTATTCCATCAGCGACGGCCGCGACGGCCTGCGCGAGATCCTGGCGGCGGCGGGCAAGGGGCCGCGTCCCACCGCGGTCATCGGCGGCAACGACCTGCTGGCCATCGGCGTCATCCTGGAGGCCCAGCAGTCCGGCCTGTCGGTGCCGGGCGACGTCTCGGTGGCCGGCTTCGACGACATCGAGCTGGCGGCCAACATCGCCCCGGCGCTGACCACCGTCCACGTGCCGGTCGAGGACATCTGCACCCTGGCCGGCGACTTCCTGGTCGCCCGCATCGAGGGCCGGCCGGCGCGCGACCACCTCTCCCTGGAAGCGCGCCTCGTGGTGCGCCAGTCGACGGCGCGCCCCGGCGGACGGCGCTGATGCGCCTGCGCGACACCACGCAGGCCGACCTGCCGGCGGTTCTGCGGGTCCAGCGGGAGGCCTTCGGCCAGGAAGGGGAAGCCGAACTGACCCGTGCGATCCTGGCCGACCCCACGGCCGCGCCGGTGCTCTCGCTGCTGGCCGAGGAAGACGGCGAAGCGCTGGGCCATGTGCTGTTCTCCAGGGCGCGTCTCGCCGAACCGGAGAGCGGCTGCCGCGCCGCCATCCTGGCGCCGCTCGCCGTGGTGCCCAAGGCACAGGGCCAGGGGGTCGGCGGCAGGCTCGTCCGGGCCGGGCTGGACCGGCTGTGCGAGGACGGCGTCGACCTGGTCTTCGTGCTGGGCGATCCCGCCTACTACAGCCGCTTCGGCTTCGCGCCCGCGGCACCGCAGGGGCTCGCCGCGCCCTACGCCCTTCCCAAGGCCTACGCCGAGGCCTGGATGCTGTTGGCGCCGGGCGGCGGCGCAGTGGGTCAGGTCCTGGGCACCGTGACCTGCTGCGACGCGCTGATGAAGCCGGAGCTGTGGCGCGAATAGCGCCGCCACAAGGCGACAAGCGCGCCGCCGTCCTGTACCTTCGAGAACCCGACGACCGGCCCGGGCCCCCGCCATGGACAAAGACGCGACACTCGCCAGCCTCGCCCTCGCCTACACCGCCTATTTGATCGCCACGGTAAGCCCTGGGCCGGCCAACATGGCCATTGTGGCGACGGCCCTGCGCGAGGGCCGCCGCGCCGGGCTGCAGCTCGCAGCCGGCGTGGTGCTGGGCTCCCTGACCTGGGGCAGCCTCGCCGCCCTCGGCCTCTCGGCGCTGCTGCTGAAGTACGCCGGCCTGACCGAGGTGCTGCGTTTCGCCGGCGGCGGCTACCTGCTGTGGCTGGCCTTCAAGGCCCTGCGCAGCGCGCTGCAGGACTCCGGCGCCCCGGCCGCGGCGCGCGCCGCCGGCGCCTCCGGCTTTGCCTATTTCTCCAAGGGCCTGGCGATCCACCTGACCAACCCGAAGTCGGTCTTCGCCTGGGTCGCGATCATCGCTATCGGCGTCACGCCGGACGCCCCGTCCTGGATCGCCTTCGCCATCGTCGGCGG
>JBNKHC010000415.1:0-7315 GCA_050290145.1 Kiloniellaceae bacterium
GGTGAGGCATAACCCCTTGAATCCCTTGATTCGCGGCCTATGTAACATTCATGAAACAGGCCACTCTCAGCAAGCCGGGACCTGCCGAGCCCCAGGATTCCAAAGTCAGGCGCTGCCTCATGTGCCGCGACCGCTTTGAAAGCTCCTGGCCGGGCGAGCGCATCTGCAAGCGCTGCAAGTCCACCGCCGCCTGGCGCGAAGGCTGAGCCTGCCCGAGCGAGGCTCACCGCGGCTTTGCGCAGGAATCCGATCCGACAGCATCGACTTAGCTTCAAGGTCATGAGCAACAAAGACCTCGTCAGCCCTTACTTGAGGCGCCCCCTGCGCAGCCTGGAAGAGGTGCTGCGCCAGCGCCTGGCCAGGCTGGCCCGGCAGCGCGGGCACGTGCAGGTGCCCGAGGCCGACAACAGCAACCATCCCACAGACGTCCTGCCGCCCGCCAAATCTGCCTGACCCGGCGGGTCCGACGCGCCGCCTGCCGGCATCGCGAGCAGTGATTTCCGGTTGTTTTTCCCCAGATTACATCAACGACAGGCTTCGCCTCCCGCCGCTGCAGTGCTAGGCTGCAGCACGGGATGGTTGTGCGGGAAATGGGGAAATATCCATGCGACTTTGGCTGCTTGCCGCCGTGGCGGTGCTTTGGCTGGTGGTGCCGACAGAGGGCGAGGCGGCGGCAGGGTCGGGCGCCCGGCCGTCGGAGGACTGGAGCGAGATGCAGAAGCTCGAGTACTACATCGGGCAGATCGGCGGTGCGCTCAGCATCTGCGGCTATCACAGCCTGTCGCGCGACCTTACGGAACTGGCCCAGCTCTCTCCTTATGGCCGCAAGGGACTGGCCAGCATCCGGGTCTACGATTCCATCAAGGGCGGCTACTGCGGCAAGCTGGCAGCCGACGGCGAGAAGTTGGTCGCCGACCGTGATCAGCTCTATGCCTATCTGACCAACCGATACAACTGTCCCGGCGGTCAGTGCGTGCCCGAAGGTGGGGACGATTCCACGGATGCGCCCTGCCGTGCAGAGGCTGAAGAGCACTTGAAGTCCCTGCCGCTGGAGGAGAATGACATCCGGAGTATCCATATGCGCCGGGGCAGCTTCGCGAGCAGCCAGGTAAGCAGTGGGCGCTGGGGGAGTGAAGCCTGGGTGCGCCTCGATTCCTGCGCCGGTTGGCTGATCATCGAGATGACCGAGAGCTGCTATCCCCGCCAGGCCTTCACCCGCGGCGACTGCGAGGTCGAGGGCGTCAGCAGCTACTGAAGCGGTCAAAGGCGCGGTTTTGCAGGGAATGGTGGGCGATACTGGGATTGAACCAGTGACCTCTCCCGTGTGAAGGGAGCGCTCTCCCGCTGAGCTAATCGCCCGTCGCCGGGCCCCGGAGCGGGGCTGGGGCAAAAGGGAAGCGTGATTTAGGACAGGCGCTCCGGCCTGTCAAGCGCGGCCTCCCCGTCTTGCCGGGGTCTTGAAAGGCCCGGAATTCCGGCTGTTTTGCATTGCCGAAGACTTACCTCGTTACAACCAAGAAACAATCGCCCCCGGCCCATGTCGCGGCCAATGTCCCCGCCAATAATCCCTATGAAGTGGTAGGACCACATCTTGCCACCCGCAGGCCCGGAGACCCTTGAATCGCCGTGGCGCTGCACCGGAGATTGAAAATCTTATCGTTTAATATCAATGGTTTGAAGCGTCTCCAAGTGGCCACAGTCATTGTATGGCATTCAAGATAAGTTGGGAATAACCGGTACTGTCAGACGTCTCGTAGATACCTGGAAAGGTAATCGTTTATTAATTGAATCCGGATAATAACCGTTTGCCATTAGCCGAAATCCAAATGGGTTTATGGAGTTAGACGAGGAAATAGCAATGGCTATCGCTAGCAAACAGGCTTCCCGGAAGTCTGGTACTAAGGCGGTTCGCAAGACCGCAAAGAAGACCACCGCGCGCCGCAAGACTACGGCTCGCAAGACGGCTGCCCGGAAGACCACGGCCCGGCGGACCACGGCTCGCAAGACCACGGCTCGCAAGACCACGGCTCGGAAGACGACGGCTCGGAAGAGCCCGGCTCGGAAGACGGCTGCCAAGAAGAAGACGACCGCTCGTAAGACGACGGCCCGCAAGACGACCGCGCGTAAGAGCCCGGCTCGTAAGACGGCCGCCAAGAAGACGACTGCTCGTAAGACGGCGGCCAAGAAGCGCGTCGTGAAGAAGACGGCTGCTCGGAAGAGCCCGGCCCGCAAGACCACCGCGCGTAAGACGACCGCCCGCAAGACGGCCGCCAAGAAGCGCGTTGTGAAGCGTAAGACCACGGCTCGTAAGAGCCCGGCTCGCAAGACCACGGCCCGCAAGACGGCGACCCGTCGCACGGCTGGCAAGAAGCGCGTTGTGAAGCGTAAGACGGCTGCGCGTAAGACGACCGCCCGCAAGACGGCTGCTCGCAAGAGCCCGGCTCGCAAGACGGCCGCCAAGAAGCGCGTGACCCGTAAGACGGCTGCGCGCAAGACGACCGCTCGCAAGACCACGGCTCGCAAGAGCCCGGCTCGCAAGACGGCCGCCAAGAAGCGCGTGACCCGGAAGACGACGGCGCGTAAGACGACCGCCCGCAAGACGGCTGCTCGCAAGAGCCCGGCTCGCAAGACGGCCGCCAAGAAGCGCGTTGTCAAGCGTAAGACTGCGGCTCGCAAGAGCCCGGCCCGCAAGACCACGGCCCGCAAGACGGCTGCTCGCAAGAGTGCCGCTCGCAAGACGGCTTCCCGTCGGTCGATCGCCCGCAAGACGCCTTCGCGTAAGGCCATTGCGACGCGTCGCCTGATTGCTGCCCGCCTTGCATCTTCGCGTCCGTCGACGGCGAGCCGGCTTGCTGCGGTTTCCCGTGCGACCGGTGGTTCCTACCGGAACGGCTTGGCGCATCGCTAAGAACTGACGACGCGATTTCGGCTTTACTGGTGCAAATCAGTAGGAGGCGGGTACCCAGCGGTACCCGCCTCTTTCTCTTTCCGGTTTCCTGCGGGCGCTCCCGGCCGGCGCCTTTTCCCCTTTGCCGCTCCCGGCGGTCCCGGAGAGCTTGTTGTCACCTTGGGCGGCAGGCTGTAATAACCAGCAACAATTGTTGATTTGATGGGAAAATTTGCGCTGTGGCAAAGTCCGCACCATTCGGGGCGGCAAGTCGATTATCGTTTTACTGCACAGGCAGAATTCCCAGGCCCTCTTTTCGTCGAGATCTTCTGACCAGACTATGTCCGATCGTAAGCTTGCCGTCGTTGTTCTGGCTGCCGGAAAAGGCAGCCGCATGAGATCCGATCTGCCCAAGGTTCTGCACCCGGTCGCCGGCCAGCCGATGCTGAGGCACGTGCTGGCTTCCCTGGGCCCCTTGGCGCCGGCGGAGACGGTGGTGGTGATCGCGCCCGGCATGGACGACGTGGCCGCCGCCGCCGCGCCCTGCCGCTGTGCCGTGCAGGCGCAGCCTCTGGGCACCGGCCATGCCGTCGCCGCGGCCCGGGAGACCCTGAAACCCCTGGTCGACGCGGGCGCCGACCTCCTGGTGCTGTTCGGCGACAGCCCGCTGCTGACCAGCGATACGCTGCAGCGCCTGGCCGAGGCGCGCCGCGCGCCCCAGGCGCCGGATTTCGTCGGCCTGGCCTTCCGCCCGGCCGATCCGGCGGCCTATGGCCGGGTGATCCTGGCCCCCGATGGATCGAATGACGCCGGGCGCATCGAGAAGATCGTCGAATTCGCCGACGCCGACACGGCGCAGCGCCAGATCGACCTCTGCAATGCCGGTATCGTCCTGGGCGAGGCGCGCCGCCTCTTCGACCTCATCGAGCGGCTCGGCAGCCACAACGCCCAGGGTGAATACTACCTGACAGACATCTTCGGCGTGGCCCACGCCGAGGGGCGGCCCGCCGGCGTGGTCGAGTGCCCGGCCGAGGAGGTCCTGGGCGTCAATTCGCGCGCCGACCTCGCGCTGGTGGAAAAGGTCATGCAGCAGCGCCTGCGCCGGCGCGTCATGGCCGAGGGCGCCACTTTGGTCGACCCGGAGACGGTCTGGCTTTCCGCCGACACGCGCCTGGGGCGCGACGTCACGGTGCAGCCCTCGGTCTTCTTCGGCCCCGGTGTCACCGTCGGCGACCGGGTGGAGATCCGCAGCTTCTGCCACCTGGAAGGCGCCGAGGTGGGCGATGACGTGGTGCTGGGGCCTTTCGCGCGGCTGCGTCCCGGTGCGAAACTGGGCCGTGCCGCCCACGTCGGCAACTTCGTCGAGATCAAGAACGCCGAGCTGGGCGAGGGCGCCAAGGCCAACCACCTGACCTATCTGGGCGACGCCAGCGTGGGGGCGTCGGCCAACGTCGGTGCCGGAACCATCACCTGCAACTACGATGGCTTCCTGAAGCACCGCACGACCATCGGCGCCAAGGCTTTCATCGGCTCCAACACCGCGCTGGTCGCGCCGGTCAGCGTGGGCGAGGGCGCGCTGATCGCCGCCGGCAGCACCATCACCGAGGACGTTCCCGCCGACGCCCTCGCGGTCGAGCGCAGCGAGCAGCGCAACCGCGAAGGCGTGGCCGCGCGACTGCGCGCCCGGGGCCAGGCCGCAAAGCAGGCCGCGGCCGGGAAGGCCGGGAAGAAAGCCGGCCGCAAGTCGTCGTAACAGAGTTCTGACAAGGAAAGGATCAAGGCCCTATGTGCGGCATCATCGGCATCATCGGCGAAGCCCCCGTCGCGCCCCTGCTTCTGGATGGGCTGAAGCGGCTGGAATACCGGGGCTATGATTCCGCCGGTATCGCCACGCTGATGAACGGCTCGATCGACCGCCGCCGTGCCGAGGGCAAGCTTTCCAATCTTGCCGCCGTGGTCGAGCGCCAGCCGGTCGCCGGCACCATCGGCATCGGCCACACCCGCTGGGCCACTCACGGCCGCCCCACGGAGATCAATGCTCATCCGCACGCCAACGATCGCGTCGCCCTGGTGCATAACGGCATCATCGAGAATTTCAAGCAGCTGCGCGGCGAGCTGGAGGCCGCCGGCCACCGCTTCGAGACCGAGACCGACACCGAGACGGTCGTCCACCTGATCTCCGACTACCTGGACCAGCAGATGACCCCGCAGCAGGCGGTGGCCGCCACCCTGAAGCGCCTGGAGGGTGCCTTCGCGCTGGCCATCGTCTTCGCCGGGCGTCACGACCTGATGATCGGCGCCCGGCGCGGCTCGCCCCTGGCGGTGGGCTATGGCGACGGCGAGATGTATCTGGGATCTGACGCCCTGGCGCTGGCGCCGCTGACCGATCGTATCTGCTACCTGGAGGAGGGCGACTGGGTCGAGCTGAACAAGCAGGGCGCCCAGGTGCACGATGCCGAGGACCGCCCGGTCGAGCGCGAGGTGAAGCAGACCGCGCTCTCGGGCGCCCTGATCGGCAAGGGCGAATACCGCCACTTCATGCAGAAGGAGATCTTCGAGCAGCCGGCGGTCATCGGCGACACCCTGCAGACCTTTCTCAATCCGCTGAACCGCAACGTCGAGCTGCCGGAACTGGGGATCGATCTGGCGGACATCTCGCGGCTGACCATCTCGGCCTGCGGCACCGCCTATTACGCCGGCCTGGTGGCGAAGTACTGGTTCGAGCAGATCGCACGCCAGCCGGTGGAGGTCGACATCGCCTCCGAGTTCCGCTATCGCGAAGCGCCGATGCCTGACAAGGGCGTCAGCCTCTTCATCTCCCAGTCGGGCGAGACCATCGACACCCTGGAGGCGCTGCGCTACGCCAAGCGCTGCGGCCAGAAGATCCTGTCGCTGGTGAACGTGGCCGAGAGCGCCATCGCCCGCGAGTCCGACGCCATCCTGCAGACCCTGGCGGGCCCGGAGATCGGCGTCGCCTCGACCAAAGCCTTCACCACTCAGCTTACGGTGCTGGCCTGTCTCGCGCTGGCCACGGCGCGGGCGCGCGGGGCCATCGACAAGGGCCGCGAGGCGGCCCTGTCGCAGGCGCTGATGGAGGTGCCGGCCCGCGTCGCCGAGGTGATGAACCATGACGCCGCGATCCGCGCCATGGCGGTCGACATCATGGAGGCGCGCGACGTCCTCTATCTGGGCCGCGGCGCGCTCTATCCCATTGCCCTGGAGGGCGCCCTGAAGCTGAAGGAGATCAGCTATATCCACGCCGAAGGCTATGCCGCCGGCGAGATGAAACACGGCCCCATCGCCCTCATCGACGAGGACGTGCCCATCGTCGTCTGCGCGCCGGCCGGGCCGCTGTTCGAGAAGACGGCGGCCAACGTGCAGGAGGTCACGGCGCGCGGCGGCAAGGTGATCCTGCTCTCCGATGCCGAGGGCATTGCCCGGGCCGGGGACCAGGCGGCCCACGTGGTGGAACTGCCGGCGGTCGATCCCTTCGTCGCGCCGATCCTCTACAGCCTGCCGGTGCAGCTGCTGGCCTATCATACGGCGGTGCTCAAGGGCACCGACGTGGACCAGCCGCGCAATCTGGCCAAGGCCGTGACGGTCGAATAGGGCGCCCGCCCCGGCTGTTAACCTTTTCTGCAGGCGATCCATTCACTTCACGTTAGCTTCGGCGGCGAAATTTTTTCGACCCGCAGCCGGCGCTGTCCCCGGATTTCCGCGATTTCACTCCTGCGATCAAGGCCTTAATTGGTGAACGGTCTTGAGCGCCAGTTGAGCGGAAATTCCCCAATAGGTGGCATACGGTAAAGAGTCGTTCACCTTCGATTATTAAAACTATGGGGCAGTTTGTAGGACTCGCCGGGACAGGTATGCCCGGCTGCCGGGCTGTCCGAACTTCTTCGGCCTTTTGCTGAGGGGAGGACGGTCTGGGATCCAGGAGACGGAACCATGGCATTCTCGACCAAGCTTTTTGCGTCGGATCTTCGCCGCCAGGTCATTGTTACGACCGGTGTGATTATTGTGGCTGTCGTTGCGGCGGTGATTTTGCGTCCGCACGTGGCATCCTCCAGCGCCGAGTGGTCGGTGCTGGCCGCCAGCGGCAAAGCGGAATGGCGCGCTACCGCCGGCAACGGCGACTGGGCGAAGCTGACTCTCGACAGCCGCGTGCCCGACGGCGCGGAACTGCGCACCGGCGGGACCGGTACGGCGGTGGTTGCCAAGGGATTGGACCGGATCGAGCTGCGGGCCAACACCTCTCTCGTGGTGGCGGCGCGCCAGTCGACCTTCGGCAAGATGGAAATCGACCAGGCCTCGGGCAGTGCGACCTACACGGTTGAGAAGCGCCCGGCGGGCACCTTCTCGGTTCACACGCCTTATGTCGTGGCCGTCGTGAAGGGCACCAAGTTCGATGTCGATGTCGAGGCCGAG
>JBNKHC010000416.1:0-4266 GCA_050290145.1 Kiloniellaceae bacterium
CGCCCAGCAGGGCTTCTTCACCATCGAGCGCACCTGCCCCTCCTGCCAGGGCGCGGGCCAGGTGATCGACAAGCCCTGCCGTTCCTGCGACGGCGCCGGGCGCGTCCACCGCGAGAAGTCGCTGCAGGTGAACATCCCCGAGGGCGTCGAGGACGGCACCCGCATCCGCCTCGCCGGCGAGGGCGAGGCCGGCCTGCGCGGCGC
Source organism: Kiloniellaceae bacterium (assembly GCA_050290145.1). Classification (GTDB taxonomy): domain Bacteria; phylum Pseudomonadota; class Alphaproteobacteria; order Kiloniellales; family Kiloniellaceae; genus Pelagibius. The sequence goes on from JBNKHC010000416.1 coordinate 205, forward strand.
GCCGCCGGGCGACCTCTATATCTTCCTCTCCGTGGCCCCGCACCGGCTGTTCCAGCGCGACGGCGCCAACATCTACTGCCGCGTGCCGCTGCCCATGACCACGGCGGCGCTGGGCGGCTCGGTGGAGGTGCCGACCATCTCCGGCGGCCGCGCCAAGATCTCCGTGCCCGCCGGCACCCAGACCAACCAGCAGTTCCGCCTTAAGGGAAAGGGCATGCCGGTGCTGCGCTCCAAGTCCGTCGGCGACATGTACGTCGAGGTCGGGGTCGAGACGCCGGTCAACATGACCAAGCGCCAGAAGGAACTGCTGAAGGAGTTCAACGAGGCCGGCGAAGGCCGCGACACCTCGCCCGAATCCTCCGGCTTCTTCGCCCGGGTAAAAGAATTCTGGGAAGACCTGACGGACTAGCTCGACAGCAGCTTCGATCTTAGGCAAGGAGAGCGTGACAGTGAATGTGGCAACCTTGCTGGATCAAAACGACTGGCTACTCGTTTCCCGCACTACCGATGCCGGACCCGGCTTCCTCAGATTTCGCCGTCCGATCCTTAAAGCGGGCGAAGGCGGTAGTCATCCAATCCTGATTCAGGTTCTTTGGGCCTATGCCGATGAGGGGGCGGCCGCCCTTCCGGACGATGATGTTGCCCAGGAGATGGCGGTGTTTGAGAACCGCCTCTGCGCTGCCTGGGAAGAGACAGACTCTTTGGCGGTTCTCGCTGCCGTGCTCACCCTCGATGGCGCGCGCCAGTGGATCTTCTACACGCACGACGTCGAAATCTGTGGCGCACGCTTGAATGAGATGCCGCAAGAGCAGGATCCCTATCCGATTGAAATCACCGCCGCGAATGATCCCGATTGGACGTTCTTGCGCGAGAACGTCCTGCGCGATGTCGAGATTCCCAGAAGCTAGAATTCGTCTTTGGCCAGCCGCTCCCGGCCAAGTGCCAGGGTGGTACTTCTTTCGCATTTGATCCGAATGGGCGTTCGCACCGCCTCATCGTCATTGAAACCGAGGTTCATGCGATGAGGAGTTTCCAATGAACCGACGTTCTTTCGTTTCCAAAGCCATCTTGGCCACTGCTTTCGTCGCTCTGGCGGCTTCAGCCGCCTCGGCCGTCAGCCCAGCCAGGACCTTTCAGGTTTCACAGCGACAGTTTGATCTCACGCCCCGCGGCCGCCGACCGGGGGACTGCCAGCGTTGCCTCCAGGGTCCGGGCGGCATCGCGCGCCGTGATCAGCGGCTCGGCGCGCCCGCGAATGACGTCGGCGAAGTGGGCCATCTGAAGGCGCAGGGGATCCCCTTCCTCAACGGCCCGCTTCTGCTGTGACATCGGCGACAGCCAGCTCTGCGGTCCTTCGTGCCGCCACAGGCGCAATGAAGGTACCGCAAGCGACCCTTCGGTCCCGGCAAAGAAATAGCAATCCTGTTCGGTGTTCGGAAAATCGTAAGAGGTGCGCTCCGCGGCGGTCAGCTCCCAGCTCCAGGGCGCCGCCACGCAGTCCGACAGCAGCACCGTGGCCAGCACGCCCGCTTTGAAGCGCAGCAGCAGTGCCGCCGTGTCCTCGACGGCGAAGCCCCTTTGTTCATTGGACGCCATGCTCTGCACCGCGGCGATCTCGCCGGCGATGAAGCGCAGATTGTCGATGTCGTGGATCAGGTTGATCAGCACCGGTCCGCCGCCCGCCTCCCGCCGCCAGGCGACATCGAAGTAGTCATCGGGCTTGCGCAGCAGCCAGCAGGCGGAGACCGCGCGCAGCTTGCCGAGTTCGCCCGAGCTCACGATGTCGCGGGCTGCCCGGGTGACGGGGTTGTAGCGCCGGTGGTGCCCGACCAGGACCGGCACGCCCGAAGCCTCGGAAGCCTCGGCCAGGGCCAGCGCGCCCTCCAGGCTATCCGCGATCGGCTTTTCGACGAGGACGGGGATGCCGCGCCTGATACAGTCGAGGGAGAGCGGAACGTGCAGGTTGTTGGGTGTCGCGTTGATCACGCCCTCAGGCGCGACCGCCTCCAGCATTTCCTCCAGGCCCGCAAAGTGCGGCAGGCCTCGCTCGGCCGCGGCTTCCGTCCCAGCGGGCGATGGATCGACGACGGCCACGGCCTGGCAGGCGCTGTCCGCGTCGATGACCTGCAGATGCCTGCGCCCGATCGGCCCGGCGCCGACCACCGCCAGGCGCACGGGCCCCTGTTGCGACATCCCTTGCCTCCTTGCGCCAGGCCATTGCCGACGCTGCGGGAAGACTCTCGGCGGTTCCTGTCCGAAGAGGCATTACGGACCAAGTCGGTCCGGCGCTCAAGCCCTCAGCGCTTCGATTTTTCGTCGACGCGTTTCTGGAAGGAGGACGCGGTGACGACGACGCGCTCGTGCCTGCCCTCGCCGATCAGGTCCATCTCGTCGCGCGCCTCGACCGCAAAGAGCAGCTTGCGCCCCTCGACCTCGATCAGCTTGGCTTCCGCCTTCACCGTCATGCCGACCGGCGTCGCCGCGATGTGGGTGACGTCGAGGTGCGTGCCCAGCGACTGCTTGCCCTCGGGCAGCAGATGCTCCACCGCGGCCAGCGCCGCCTCCTCGATCAGGGTGATCATCTTGGGCGTCGCCAATACAGGGATGTGGCCGGAGCCGATGCGTGGCGCGGTGTCGCTCGTGCCCACCACCATTTCCGCGTGGCCGGTCAGTCCAGGCTCGATCTTGTCCACTGAAGGGGTCTTCCTTTCATCGGGGCGCCTGCCGCCCAGTCTAGCCGAGTTCGGTGGAAGCTTGCCTGCTTTTTCAGGAGCTTGGTCTACCCGTAGAACCAGCGTGGGCGGACCAAGGATGGTCACTCGAAGGTAACGCTCAACCCCTCCAGGCCGAGGGTGCCGTAGTCCGACGACCAGGTCTCTCCCGGCGCCACCGGCCAGGCATCGGTGATGGTGCCGGTGGTGACGATCTCCCCGGCGGCCAGCGGCGGGAACTGCGGCTGACCGGCCAGCACACGGGCCAGGTCGGCCAGCGCCAGGGCCGGGCTGTCCAGCACGTTGGCGCCGACGCCGCGGTCGACCACCTCGCCGCCGCGCCTCAACGTCGCCTCGAAGCTCGGCAGGGTGGCGGCGATCTCTTCCCGGTTGGCCTCGGTGACCGCCAGCGGCGTGCCGACGATGAGGGCGCCGTGCAGGCCGAAGGCCGCGGTGCAGTCGGGCGCCTTGAAGCGCCAGTCGGGAAAATGGCTCTGCACGATCTCGAAGCCCGGCGCGATGGATTCAACGCTGGCCAGGATTTCCAGGGGGTCCTCGCTCACCGGTACCGGCCCGGAGAGCTTGAAGACCACCTCGGGCTCCAGGCGCGGCTGCACGAAGCCGTGCAGCGCAAGTGTCGCCCTGCCGCCCCTGGCCTGGTGCACCGTGTGGGCCCAGACGTGCGCCCACATGGGTTGGAAGACGCCGTAGCGCGGCCAGATGGTGCGGTTGGTGAAGCCGATCTTGCGCCCGACCGGCTGCCAGCCCTGGGCGCGCCGCCGGTCCTCGATCTCCGCCAGCACCGCGTAGGCCTCTGCCACGGTGAAGTCCGGCTGCGCCGCGGTGATGGGCTCCAGCAGGGCCGCCGCGTCGTAGGCGGTGATCAGCCGGCCGGCGATCTCGTCAAGCTTTGCGTCCTTGTCGGTCACGTCTCGTCTCCGTGCCTTTCCTCAATCCTGTTGCGGCAGATAGTCGTCCGACCACTTGAGCGTCGCGTTGAAGGAGATGCTGACCCGCTTCTCGTCCGCCAGGTTGGGATGGACGAAGTGCATGAGGAAGGCCGGCCACAGCAGCAGGTCACCGGCCTGCGGGCGGTGGGTGAACTCTGCCTCGATCTGCGGGTCGTCGCGGATCGCCGTCATGTTGGCGAAGCCGCGCGGGTCGTAGAAGGTGATGGCGCCGGGACGCACGTCGGGCCGGTTCTCCGGCCGCGCCTGGTCGGCCGGCGGCACCGCCACGTAGTAGGTGCCGCTGAGATAGGCGTGGGGATGGTTGTGCGGGTCGTGGTAGTCGCCGCGCCGGTTCACGTTGGCCCAGCCCTGCAGGCCCCAGTTCACCGGGTAGCTGAGCC
>JBNKHC010000417.1:0-4373 GCA_050290145.1 Kiloniellaceae bacterium
ACGTAGCCGCAGCGCAGCCCCGGCGAGACGGTCTTGGACAGGCCGACCACGTAGTAGCCCAGCTCCGGCACATGGGCGGCGATGGGCAGGGGCTCGGAGCCGTCCAGGAAACCGAAGGTGTCGTCCTCGATCACCGCGACGCCGAACTTGCGGGCGACGGCGGCAAGCTCGAGGCGGCGTTCTTCCGGCATGGTGAGGCTGGTCGGGTTGTGCTGGTTCGGGCAGAGGTAGATCGCCTTCACGTCGTGGGTGCGGCAGGCTTCCTCGAAGGCATCGGGCAGCGGGCCGTCGGGGTCGCGCTCCAGGCCGTCGAGGCGCAGGCCCAGCATCCGCGCCAAGCTGCGCACGCCGGGATAGGTCAGGGAGTCGGAGACGATGTGGTCACCCGGCCGGGTCACCGCGGCCAGCGCGATCAGCACCCCGTGATGGGCGCCGGCGCTGAGCGTCATGTGGTCCGCCGTTACCTCGAAGCCCGGGCGGCTCATCCACAGGGCGCCGGCTTCGCGGTGCTCCGGCCGGCCGCGCTGCGGCTGGTAGCGCATCATTTCCATGGCGCGCGGCCCGGCGACGACGCGCTGCATGACTTCGGCGATCTCGGCTTCCTCGGGGCAGGGCATGGGCGGCGCCGAGCGCAGGTGGATGGTGCCGGGCGTGGCGTCGTGCCAGCGGTGCAATTGTTCCGATGAGACGGGGACATTCACGAAGGTGCCGCGGCCGACCTCGCCCGAGGTCAGGCCGCGCCGCTCCGCCTCGGCATAGGCTCGGCTGACGGTGCCCACCGTCACCCCCAGGTGCCAGGCGAGATCGCGGTGAGTCGGCAGGCGGTCGCCCGCTTTCAGGCGTCCTGCGGTGATGTCGCGGGCCAGGGCATCGGCGATGGCCAGGTAGCGCGGGCCCGAGGCTCCCTCCAGGGAAGGCGTCCAATTTGTCATGATGACAATATAGCAATTGACCTCAGTCGATGGCAACAACTAATACAATATCCAGGAGATGAATGGTGACAATCCCCTTGGATAGGAGGATTAAATGGATACAATGACGAGATCGGCCCTGCCGGCCGCCCGCCTGCCGGGCCGCTGGGGGGGAGCTGGGCAGGGTTTGGCCCGGCGGATGGCCCTGGGCTTCGTGAACCTGCTGGTGGTCTGGCAGCGGCGCCTGGAAGACCGCGCCTGCCTGCAGGCGATGAACGAGGTGCGCCTGCGCGACATCGGCCTCACCCGTGTCGAGGCCCGGCGCGAGAGCGACAAGCCGTTCTGGCGCGCTTGAGGAAGGCAAAGGCGATGACCGAGATCACCCTCTACCAGGTGGACGCCTTCACCGATGCGGTCTTCGGCGGCAATCCGGCGGCGGTCTGTCCGCTCGAGGAATGGCTGCCGGAGACCACCCTGCAGACCATTGCGGCGGAGAACAACCTCTCGGAGACCGCCTTCTTCGTGCCCGAGGAAGGCGGCTACCGCCTGCGCTGGTTCACCCCGGCGATCGAGGTGGCGCTCTGCGGCCACGCGACCCTCGCCGCGGCCTACGTCATCGCAACTTACATCGATCCCGCCATGGAGCGGGTGCTGTTCCACTCGGCCAGCGGGCCGCTGACGGTGACCCGCGATGGCGAGATCTTCACCCTCGACTTTCCGAGCGAGCCGCCGGCCGCCTTCGACGACGGCGGCGCCGTCGCCGCCGCCCTGGGCATCGTCCCCCAGGAGGTGTTGAAGGCGCCCAAAGTTGACGGCGGCAAGATCATGGCGGTGCTGGCTGATGAAGCGGAGGTCCGCGCCGCGGCGCCGGACCTGGCCAAGGTGAAGGATCTGCCCGGCGATGGCCTCATCATCACCGCCGAGGGGGACGAGGTGGACTTCGTCTCGCGCTACTTCGCGCCGCACGCCGGCATTCCGGAGGATCCGGTGACCGGCTCGGCCCACGTGGTGCTGACGCCCTACTGGGCGCAACGCCTCGGTAAGGCGAAACTGGAGGCGCGGCAGATCTCGGCGCGGCTCGGCAAGCTGACGGTCGAGGACCGCGGCGCGCGCACGCTGATCTCGGGCAAAGTCGCCCCCTATCTCGAAGGGCGCATCCGCGTATAGACTGGCGGTCGATCAACCGGAACGACCGACCAGGAGCGCTCATGTCCGAGAAGCCGACGCCGCCCGCCCTCGATCCCGCTTCCCTCCCCGCCCGCACCGGATCCTCCTATCCCGAGCCCTGGGGCTCGGCCAGCGGGGCGCGGGAGAAGCGCGCGCTGGGCGATGCGCTGGGCCTCTCGGCCTTCGGCGTCAATCTGGTGCGCCTGCCGCCGGGCGCTCCCTCTTCGCAGCGTCATTGGCACAGCCACGAGGACGAATTCGTCTACGTGCTTGAAGGCGAGGTGACCCTCATCACCGACGCCGGCGAGCAGGTGCTGACTCCGGGCATGACCGCCGGCTTTCCCGCCGGCAAGGAAGACGGCCACCACATGGTCAACCGCAGCGACGACTGGGCGGTCTACCTGGAGGTCGGCAACCGCTCACCGCAGGATGCCTGCCACTACCCGGACATCGACCTCCACCTGCCCGCCGCTCCCGACGGGAAGTACCGCTTCACCCACAAGAACGGCGAGCCCTACTGATGGCTGACGTCATTGTCACGGCGGCAGCGGCGGGCGACCTGGACGACGTCCGCGACCTGTTCCGCGAATACGCCGCCTGGCTGCAGGTCGACTACTGCCTGCAGGACTTCGAGGCCGAACTGGCCGGCCTGCCGGGCGCCTACGCCCCGCCGGCCGGCGGGCTCTGGTTGGCGCGGGTCGACGGCGCCCCGGCCGGAGTCGTCGGCGTCTGGCCGCTGGCGGACGGAGCCTGCGAGATGAAGCGGCTCTGGGTGCGCGAGGGCTTTCGTGGCCTGGGTCTCGGCCGCCGCCTGGCCGAAGCGGCGCTGGCGGGCGCGCGGGCCGGCGGGCAGCGGCAGATGGTGCTGGAAACCCTGGACTTCATGACCGCCGCCCGGGCGCTCTACGGGGAACTGGGATTCCGCGCCCTGCCGCCGGAACCCGGGGCGCCGGAGGGCGTCCACCGCCTGGTCTGCGACCTGACGGCGCTCGCCTCTGCCTGATTTGTACCCACTATCAGGAATAGGTACGTCATGAGACGGCTGGGGACGTCCCGTGGCTAGGAGCGCCGGGGCCGGCGATGTGGTGCATCGCCAAGCCGGCGCGACGACGTCCACGGGCCGCCCCCAGCCGCCCGTAGGGTCGCTCTTCGCTCCGCACCCACCGCGTCGCCACGCTTGCCCGATGAACCACATCGCGCTGCGCGTGGCTCCTGGCGGGTGCGGTCGAAAAGTGATCCCATGATGCACCTATTCCTGATAGTGGGTACTAGCAGCTATCTTTCTTTTCCCATGAACGGATGCAGCAGGAAGGGCGCGTAGCCGTGCAGGACCTCTATTTCGACGATTTCGAGCCGGGACAGGAATTCCACAGCAAGGGCGCGACGCTCAGCGAATCGCAGATCCTCGACTTCGCCCTGCTCTACGACCCGCAGCCCTTCCACCTGGATGTGAACGCAGCGGCCGAATGCCCCTTCGAGGGCCTCATAGCTTCCGGCTTTCAGACCCTCGCCGTCGCCTTTCGCCTGTTCTACCAGGAGAAGATCATCAATGCCTGTTCCATGGGCTCGCCGGGCCTGGACGAACTGCGCTGGCTGCGTCCCGTGCGTCCCGGCGACACCCTGAAGGTGAAGGGGACGGTGCGCGAGAAACGCCCCTCCAAGTCAAAGCCCGACCGCGGCACCCTGCTGATGGACTATGAGGTGAGCAATCAGCTTGGCGAGGCGGTGATGACCTTCACCGCCATCCACATCTTCGCGCGCCAGACGGCTTAGGTCAGAACAGGCTAAATCAGAAAGACGGGCACCAGCGCCGAGACGAAGGGGCTGAGGAGCGCCGCCACGTCCTGCAGCAGCTTCACCTGTTTGCCTCCGTCGGCCTCGCCCGCCGCCGCGCCGCCTTCCAAATTCTTCAGGTAGGCGACGCAGGGCAGGTAGGCGAGCACCAGGCAGAGCGAGAAGACCCCGCCCCAGTAGAGCCCGACCCCCTGGGCGATGTGGTCGAGGGTGAGGTAGGCGGCGGTCTCGTCGGCCAGCCCCGCCTTGGGCCAGGTCAGCCAGGCCGCCATGGTGATGACGATGGAGACCAGCACCGCGGCGGCGCCCAGCAACAGCTCGCGCAGGTCCGCCTTGCGCTCTGCCGCCTTCAGCTCGCGGCCCTGCTGCAGCTCCTGGGTCGCCCCCAGGGCCGCGCGGGCGGCCAGCGCCAGCACCAGGGCGACGGTGGCGGCGGAGAAGAGGGCGTTCACCACCTGGCGGATGGTGGCGAAGGTGCCGTCCACATCAATGCCGCCGACG
>JBNKHC010000418.1:0-4888 GCA_050290145.1 Kiloniellaceae bacterium
GTGAACCACGTGGCCAATGCCATCGTGCACATGGCCGACCTGCCGCTGGAGGCCAACGTGCAGTTCATGACCATCATGTCCACCAAGATGCCTTTCATCGGGCGCGGCTGAGACCTAGCGCTCCCGCTTGGCCGAGGCGCCGCTGTCCAGCAGCGGCGCGGCGTCCAGGCCGGTGACACCCATCATCGCTGCGACCTCGTCGAGGGTCTTGATGATCCGGCGCTGGCGCCCCGCCGGCAGATCACCGAAGGCCTCGATGAAGCGTTCGTGCAGCAGGGGCGGGGCCTTGCGCAGCAGGGCGCGGCCCCGGCGCGTCAGGCGGCTGTGCACCACCCGGCGGTCGCTGGCGCTGCGGTAGCGCTCGATCAGGCCGCGGCTTTCCAGGCGGTCGAGGATCGTCGTCACCGTGCCCTGGCTGAGGCTCACGTGGCGCGACAGCTCCCCGCTCGTCACCTCCCCCAGATCGCGCACCGCCTGCAGTACAACCGTCTGCGGGGTCGTGAGGCCGACTTCCCGGGCCAGACGCTTGGAATGCATGTCGGTGGCGCGGATGATGCGCCGGAGCGCGGAGAGGACCTCCTGGGAGGAGTCCTCCGGATTGAGCGCCGGCCCGCTCCGGTCCCGGCGCCGTCCTGCTGCGGTTTCTTCCCTCAAGGCCATGACCCGCGCGGTCTCCTCTGCCCGATCCCTTGAGTCCTTTGACTTGAAAACTTTTGAGTTGAAAATATATTAGAGGGACCTGAGACAACGCTCAAGCAGCTGCGCGCCCGCCGATGCTCATTCCGGCAAGGGGTGCGCCCCTTCCAATAAAATCGAAAGGCAGTGAATATGCGGCTTAGCGAATTGCAGACCCAGAGGGTGCAGGAGCATACCGGCGCCAGTGTCGTGCCGGACGACAATCCCTCCATGCCGCTGCTGAAGCAGAACTTCGGAGACCACACCTTCTTCCTCGACAACGAAGGCCTGCACGTCTGGGAGGCCGTCGACGACGACCCCTCCGACGGCGCCAAGCTGGTCGGCGTGCGCATCGCGTCGTGGAGCGAAGGCGAGGAAAAAGCACTGGTGCCCCACGATCCGGCGCCGAGCCACGTTCTCGAGGCGCCGGACGCGAAATCCTAAGCGTTAGGGAGGCGGCGATGTGGCGGGCGACTCCTGTTCTGCGGGATTGCCCCGAAGCGGTAACGCCGCGGCCTCCGCCCGAGCGGCCGCCGGAACCGGTGCCGCCGCCGATGCCCGATCCGGATGAGCCCGGGGAGCCGCCGGTGAAGATTCCACCGGACTATCCGGAGCGGCCGGAGCCGGAGGTCCCGCCGGAATGGCCGGATCAGCCGGAGATTCCTCCGGAAGAGCCGGGCCGAAGCCTTTCCGGTCGTCCCCCATCGCCGTAATGACGACACCCCCTTCCGCCCGGGAGGGGGTGTTTTCCTTCCGCTTCCAGCTCCTCCTGCCGTCGTCTAGTCGGAGACCAGGAAGCGCCCGACGGGGACCACCTCGCCGTCTTGGCCGACGCGCAGCACGACCACCTCGCCGGAGCGCGGATAGATGCCGGTAAGCGCGGTGATGTTCACCTGGTGGCTGACCAGCACGGCGGTCTCTTCAGGCGGCAGGGCGGCCAGCAGGTCGCGCGTCGCCGCGGTCTGGGCGTCGCGGGTCGAGCGGTCTGCGAAAAAGGAGTTCAGCGCCGGTTCCTCGCGCACCTCTCCCATGTTGAGCAGGCGCGCCGTCTCGGCCGAACGGCACCACTGGCTGGTGAGCACCCGGTCGACGGTGATGCCGGCGTCGCGCATGGCGGCGCCGATGGCGCGGGCCTGGTCGCGGCCGCGGGCGTCCAGGTTGCGCTGTGTGCTGCAGTCGCCCAGCGTGAAGCCCGAGGGGTCCCCGCCACCCGGCGCGATGGCGTGACGCAGGATGGCGTGGCTGCGCGGCTCGGCGAGCAGCCGCAAGGCGGCTTCGCCCTGGGGGAGTTCCTGGGCAAAGGCGAGGCCCCAGGTCACGAGGGTGGCGTAGGCGGTAAAGGCGGCGATGAGGAGGATGCGCATAAGGGCTCCCGACCTGGTCTCCTGGTCAGGGACCTAGTCGGCGACGGCGTCTTGGCAAGGGGGTCAGTCCTCGCGCGGTGGCTGGCGGCGCAACTTTTTGACCTGGCCGCGCTGGATCTTGGCCTCCAGGCGGCGGCGCCTGGCGGCCTGCGTCGGGCGTGTGACCCGGCGCGGCGTCGGCGGGATGGCGGCCTCGCGCAGCAGCTCGACCAGGCGCTCCAGCGCATCCTCGCGGTTGCGCTCCTGGCTGCGGAAGCGGTTGGCGGTGATCACCAGCTCGCCCTCCTTGGTCAGGCGCTTGCCGGCCAGGCGCTCGGCGCGGGCGCGCAGGGCCGGCGGCAGGGAGGGGGAGTGCCGCAGGTCGAAGCGCAGCTGCACCGCGGTGGCGACCTTGTTGACGTTCTGACCGCCGGGGCCGCCGGCGCGCAGGAAAGTTTCCTCGATCTCGCCGGGATCGAGGTCCACCGAGTTGGTGATCTTGATCATGCCCCGGACTGCTCTTCTGAGGGGCTCACGTCAGCGCGGTGCGGCGCTGCCGGCTGCCGGCCAGGGCGTGGCCGGCCAAGGTGGCGATCACGATGGAGCCGCCAAGAAGCGCCCAGTCGCCGGGGTATTCGCCGATCACCAGCCAGACCCAGAGCGGGCCCAGCACGGTCTCCATAAGCATCAGCAGGCCGACCTCCGCCGCCGGCAGATAGCGCGGCCCCGCGGTAATGAGCGCGAAGGAGACCGGCGCAACGATAAGGCCCATGAGCAGCACGGCGACCAGCTGGGACCCGGCCGGCACCAGGTGGCCCGGCTCCAGCCACAGCGCCAGCGGCAGGGCCACCAGTGCGGTCAGCGTCCCGGCCAGGGACATGGCCGGGACCATGCTGACGGCGCGGCCGTGGCGGGTGATGGTGAGGCTGGCGCCGATGCAGATCGCGCAGCAGAGGGCGAAGAAGTCGCCCCACAGCGAGCCGCTGCCCAGGTCCTCGAAGACCAGCAGCCCGATGCCCAGCAGGGTGAAGCAGATCGCCAGCCAGGTGCGCAGCGGCACCGCCTCGCCCAGGAAGCTGCGGCTCAAGAGGGCGGCCACCAGCGGGGCGATGGCGACGATGATGAGGGCGTCGGCGACGGCGGTATGGGTCAGGGCCAGGATGAAGAAGACGGTGCTGCCGGTGAAGACCAGGGCGAGCAGAATGCCGCAGCGGCCGACCGCGCGGATCTGGTCCATCACCCGGCCTTCGTGGACGATGGCCAGGATCGCCAGGATGCCGACAGCCTGGAGCACCCCGCGCCAGACCAGCAGGGAGAAAGGCTCCATGCCGGTCAGGCGGATGAGCAGGCTGTCCGGAGTCAGCACCAGGACCCCCAGGGTCGTCAGGAGCAGGCCTTTCTGGTGGTCGGGCAACTGGAGCTGGGCAACTGACATACTTGGAAAACCCGGGCTTTCTCTGGTCTTGGGCCGGAGTGGAGGCCCGGCTGTTATGGGCAATCTAGAGTTGTTGACGTTTTGATACCAGTCTATTTGACATTCCGGCGGCCCTGCGTATAGTCCCGGCTTCCTTTCCGGGAATGTGGGAGGGCCATAGGGCCTCGACCCCGCCCAGAAGCTCCTGAAGGTTAGCCCTAATTGGCCGATCTTCCAAAGGCCGGAATCGACCGGCCGGCCCCTTGGACAGGTTTCCGCGGGCCGCTTCCTGGGACTACCGGAACAACAAGGCCGACCCCGAAACGGGGCGGCATCGTGAAAGAAAGGAGCCGCTCGGCCATGTCCAAGCGCGTTGCGTCGAAGTACAAGATCAACCGTCGCCTCGGGGTCAACCTCTGGGGCCGCCCCAAGAGCCCCTTCAACAAGCGTGAATACGGCCCCGGCGAGCACGGCCAGCGCCGCCGCAAGCCGACCGATTTCGGCATCCAGCTCGCTGCCAAGCAGAAGCTGAAGGGGTACTACGGCAACATCGGCGAGAAGCAGTTCCGCCGCTATTACGACGAGGCCAACCGGCGCCGCGGCGACACGGGTGAGAACCTGATCGGCCTGCTGGAGCGCCGCCTCGACGCCGTCGTCTACCGCGCCAAGTTCGTGCCGACCGTTTTCGCGGCCCGCCAGTTCGTCAACCACGGCCACATCACCGTGAACGGCAAGCGCGTCAACATCCCCTCCTACCAGGTGAAGGAAGGCGACGTGATCCAGGTGAAGGCGAAGAGCCGCGAGCTGCCGCTGGTGCTGCAGGGCATCGAATCGGTGGAGCGCGACCTGCCGGACTACCTGGATGTCGACCACAACCAGATGAAGGCGACCTTCGTGCGCGAGCCCAAGCTGGCCGACGTGCCCTATCCGGTCTCCATGGAGCCGAACCTGGTCATCGAGTTCTATTCGCGCTAAGCCGCGACACGGAACCCGGAAGAGGGCCGGCCGCGATCACCTCGATCGCGCCGGCCCTTTTCTTTTGTCGGTCAGAAGCCTGCGGTAGGATGCCTCCATAACAACTGAAGCGCCGGCCAGGACGGTCCCAAGGCGCCGACAGAGCCAAGGCGTGCCAGAGGAGGACCTGCAGGACATGGCCAAACTTCGTATCACCGCCGGCAGCGTTGCCATCGAGGTGGAGACCCGGGACACGCCGACCAGCGCGGCCATCCTGGAGGCCTTGCCCATCCGCTCGACGGCGCGGACCTGGGGCGACGAGGTCTATTTCGACACCCCCGTCAGCCTGCCGCGCGAGCCCGACGCCAAGGCGGTGGTGGAGGCGGGAGAGATCGCCTTCTGGACCGACGGCGACGCCATCGCCATCGGCTTCGGCCCGACGCCGATCTCCCAGGGCGACGAGATCCGCCTGGCCTCGCCGGCCAACATCTGGGCCGACGCC
>JBNKHC010000419.1:0-5414 GCA_050290145.1 Kiloniellaceae bacterium
GGTCGGCGGCAGGCGGCCCAGCGCCCAGAGCCAGCAGAAGAAGGCGCCGCCGCTGGAAAGCCCGACGAAAATGACGGCGGCCCAGGCGCCGAGGCCGAGGCGCGGCACGCTGACCAGCGCGCCTTCGGGCAGCGCCAGGAAAACCAGGAAGAAGACCGAGGCGACCATGGCCAGGGTGCTGACCGGCAGCGTCGGATATTTCTCCAGGTAGGGTCGGTAGAGCACCGAGCAGACGGCACCGGTGAACGCCGCGCCCAGCACCGCGGCGATGCCCAGCCACTCGCCCTCCCCGGCCCGGTTGACGGCCAGCTTGTCGAGCACGGCCAGGCCGACACCGGCAAAGGAGATCGCCACCCCCGCGGTCTTGGCCAGCGTCAGGCGCTCACGCCCCAGGGCGGCGGCCAGCAGCATGGTCATCAGGGGAAAGGTGGCGAAGAGCAGCACCGCGCGCGCCGAGGAAATGTAGAGCAGGCCGAAGTTCAGCAGGAACACGAGGATGCCGAACTGGCCGATCCCCAGGGCCGCCACCGCGGCCAGGTCCGGCCCGCGGAAGCGCACCCGCGGCGCCGACCACAGGAAGGGCAGCAGGCAGGCCGCGCCGATGGCATAGCGCAGCATGGCCAGCGTCGCCGGGCCGACCTCCTCGACCACCGCGCGGGAGGCGACGGTGGCGGCGCCGACCTGCAGGCCGACCGCCGCGGCCGCCAGGATCGCGGGCCAGACGCGTGCCGACATCACCGCAGGTCCAGCTCCCAGTACTGGCCGACCAGGTCCTGGCCGAAACTGTGGTGCTTTTCCTCCTTCACCAGCTTGAAGCCCGCGGCCTCGTAGATGCGCCGTGCGGAGACCAGGATGTCGTTGGTCCAGAGAGTCAGGGTCCTGTAGCCGCGCTGGCGGGCGAAGCGGATGGCCTCGTCCACCATGCGCGCGCCGATGCCCAGGCCGCGCGCCTTGGGCTCCACGTAGACCAGGCGCAGCTTGGCGACCTTGTCCGACTGGCGGACCACGAAGGTCGAGCCCACCACTTCGCCCTCCATCTCGGCGATCCAGCAGTGCTCGCGCCTGGCGTCGAAGTTGTCGAGAAAGTCGGCGGCGATGCGCGCCACCAGCGCCTCGAAGGTTTCGTCCCAGCCCCACTCCTCGCTGTACAGCACCGCGTGGCGGTGGACGATCCAGCCCATGTCGCCGGGCCGGTGCGGGCGCAGGATGTAGGGGACCTTGCGGGGCGCCGTTGCGTTGAGGCGGGCCTGGATGCGCTCCATGGCCGCCACCACCTCGCCCTGCTCGGCCTCGCTGAGGCGCTCCAGCTTGGCTGCCGTCTCGGCGCGCGAGCGGGCGTTCAACTCGGCGAAGGCCGCCTCGCCCGCCTCGGTGAGGGACAAGAGACTGGCGCGCCCGTCGTTCTCGGAGGGGCGGCGCGCGATCAGGCCCCGCTTCTCGAAGCCCTTGAGGATGCGGCTCAGATAGCCGCTGTCGAGGTTCAGCTCGCACGCCAGCTCCGCGGCGGTGGCGGTCTCGTGGTGGGCCAGCTCGTAAATGACCCGCGCCTCGGTCAGGGAATAGGGGCTGTCCAGCAGGCGGCGGTGCAGCACGCCGGCATAGAGGGTGTAGAAGCGCGTGAAGCGGCGGACCGCGTCCACCCGGGCGGCGAGAGAAGACATCGGCGCGGCCCCTCCTCATTGGCAATTTCACAAAGCGATTTTGTATGATTATTTCAACCAGTATATATGACTAAGTTAACTAATTTCGCCGCCGAGGCGAGGGCCTGCGAAGCCGCCGCAAGCGCCCGCCGGAAGGCGGCTCTTTCACTGGTGTGCGACCGGTCTTCCCGGTTGTCTTGGCGGGCCGGCGCGGCTAATGTCCGGCCAACTTTCACCCCCGCGAGTCGGAGCGTCTTGCCCATGAAGGCCCGCGTTCACGTCACCCTGAAAAACGGTGTTCTGGACCCCCAGGGCAAGGCCATCGAGCATGCCCTTTCCTCCCTCGGCTTTGACGGCGTCAACGACGTCCGCCAGGGCAAGGTCATCGAGTTCTCCCTGAGCGAGAGCGACCCGGCCAAGGCCCGCGCCGAGGTCGAAGCCATGTGCGAGAAGCTGCTCGCCAATACGGTGATCGAAAACTACGACATCGAGCTCAACGCCTGATGCGCCAGAGGCCGACGTTCACGGGCCCGATATTCTTGGGAGTGCGCGCATGAAAGCCGCGGTCATCGTGTTTCCGGGATCCAACTGCGACCGTGACGTGCAGGTCGCCCTCAAGCAATCGATGGGGCGCCAGTCCATGGGCAGCGAGCCCCTGATGGTCTGGCACAAGGACAGCGACTTCGACAAAGTCGATCTCATCGTCCTGCCCGGCGGTTTCTCCTACGGCGACTACCTGCGCTGCGGCGCCATGGCCGCCAACTCCCCGGTGATGAAAGAAGTCGTGGCCCGCGCCCACAAGGGCGTGGCGGTACTGGGCATCTGCAACGGCTTCCAGATGCTGACCGAGACCGGCCTGGTGCCGGGCGTGCTGATGCGCAACGCCAACCTGCGCTTCGTGTGCCGCGACGTGACCATCAAGGTGGAGACCAGCCAGAGCCTCTTCACCGCCAAGTACGAGCAGGGCCAGGCGCTCCGCATTCCCGTCGCCCACCACGACGGCAACTACTACGCCGACGACGACACGCTCTCGGCTTTGGAAGACGGCGGCCAGATCGCCTTCCGCTACTGCGATGCCGAGGGCAACCTCTCCGAAGCGGCCAATCCCAACGGCTCCCAGCGCAACATCGCCGGCGTCTACAACGAGACCAAGACGGTGCTGGGCCTGATGCCGCACCCCGAGCGCCTGGCCGACCCCAAGCTGGGCGGCACCGACGGGCGCGCCCTCTTCGACGGTCTGGTGGAGGCGCTGTCGTGAGTTCCGCCATGGCCAACGAACGCCCGGTCACGCCCGAGGTGGTGCGCGAGCACGGCCTCAATGATGAAGAGTACGAACTGATCCTCGACATCATGGGGCGCGAGCCGAACCTGCTTGAGCTCGGCATCTTCTCGGTCATGTGGTCGGAGCACTGCTCCTACAAGTCCTCGAAGAAGTGGCTGAAGTACCTGCCCACCACCGGCCCGCAGGTCATCAGGGGGCCCGGCGAGAACGCCGGTGTCATCGACATCGGCGAGGGCCTGACCGCCATCTTCAAGATGGAGAGTCACAACCACCCCAGCTACATCGAGCCCTACCAGGGCGCGGCCACCGGCGTCGGCGGCATCCTGCGCGACGTCTTCACCATGGGCGCGCGCCCGGTGGCGAATCTCAACGCCCTGCGCTTCGGCTCGCCCGACCATCCGAAGACCCGCCACCTGCTGGCCGGCGTGGTCGCCGGCATCGGCGGCTACGGCAACTGCGTGGGCGTGCCGACCGTGGGCGGCGAGGTGAACTTCGATCCCTCCTACAACGGCAACATCCTGGTCAACGCCATGACCGTGGGCATCGCCCCGGCCGACCGCATCTTCTATTCAGCGGCCGCCGGCGTCGGCAAGCCCGTGGTCTACGTCGGCTCCAAGACCGGGCGCGACGGCATCCACGGCGCCACCATGGCCTCGGCGGAGTTCGGCGAGGACTCCGAGGAGAAGCGGCCCACCGTGCAGGTCGGCGATCCCTTCACCGAGAAGCTGCTGATCGAGGCCTGCCTGGAGCTCATGGCCACCGACGCCATCGTCGCCATCCAGGACATGGGCGCCGCCGGGCTCACCTCCTCCTCCTTCGAGATGGCCTCCAAGGGCGGCTCGGGCGTGGAGCTGGAGCTCGACAAGGTGCCCTGCCGCGAAGAGGGCATGACGCCCTACGAGATGATGCTCTCGGAAAGCCAGGAGCGCATGCTGATGGTGCTGCAGCCGGGCAAGGAGGACCTCGCCCGCGGCATCTTCGAGAAGTGGGACCTGGACTTCGCGATCATCGGCCAGCTCACCGACACCGGCCGCATGGTGCTGAAGATGAACGGCGAGGTGGTCGGCGACCTGCCGATCGACCCGCTGGCCGAGGCCTCGCCGGAATACGACCGCCCCTGGACGGCGACCCCGCCGCAGGACGAGATCGACCCCGCGAGCTTCACCCCCTCGGTCAAGCCGGCCGAGGCGCTGAAGCGCCTGCTGGCGACGCCGGACCTCTGCTCCAAGCGCTGGATCTGGGAGCAGTACGACCACATGGTCATGGCCAACACCGTGGCGCGGCCCGGCGGCGACGCGGCGGTGGTGCGCATCCACGGCTCCAACCGGGGCCTGGCCATGGCCAGCGACTGCACGCCGCGCTACTGCAAGGCCGACCCGGAGCGCGGCGGCGCCCAGGTGGTGGCGGAGTCCTGGCGCAACCTCACCGCCGTCGGCGCCAAGCCCCTGGCGGTGACCGACAACATGAACTTCGGCAATCCCGAGCGCCCGGAGATCATGGGCCAGTTCGTCGGCTGCGTGGCCGGCATGAAGGCGGCCTGCGAGGCGCTGGACTACCCCGTCGTCTCCGGCAATGTCTCGCTCTACAACGAGACCAACGGCCAGGCCATTCTGCCGACCCCGGTGATCGGCGGCGTCGGCCTGATCGACGACCTGGACCACATCGCCGGCGCGGCCCTGCCCGGCCCCGGCCAGGACCTGGTGCTGATCGGCGAGACCGAGGGGCATCTGGGCGCCTCGATCTACCTGCGCGATATCGAGGGCCGCAGCGACGGCGCGCCGCCGCCCGTCGACCTGGAGATCGAGCGCCGCAACGGCGACTTCGTGCGCGAGAAGATCCGTGAGGGCGTCCTCACCGCCTGCCACGACCTCTCCGACGGCGGCCTGGCGGTGGGCCTGGCGGAAATGGCCCTGGCCGGCGACTGCGGCGCCGATATCACCGGCGCCGAGCAAGAGCCCGGAAATCCCCCTCTTGCCGCGTGGTTGTTCGGGGAGGACCAGGCGCGCTATCTTGTCACCACCGCCCAGGCGGACGCCCTGCTGGCCGCGGCCGTGGAGGTCGGCGTGCCGGCCCGGGTCATCGGGCAGACCGGCGGCGACCGCTTGATCCTGGCGGAGGGAGAGGCCATATCCCTGGCGGAGCTCAGGGCCGGCCACGAGGGCTGGCTGCCCGGCTATATGGACCGCTGAGCGCGGCCTGCCGGCGGCGGCCGACAACGACAAGAGGGCCTTCTGGCGGGCCCGGAACGGACGAGAGATAGGGATCGACAGTATGCCGATGAACCCCGGGGATATCGAAGGCATGATCAAGGCGGCGATGCCGGACGCCCAGGTGCGGATCGAGGATCTGCGCGGCGACGGCGACCACTACGCGGCCTACGTCGTGTCCGAGTCCTTCCGCGGCAAGACCCGGGTGCAGCAACACCAGATGGTCTATGAGGCCCTGCAGGGCCGCATGGGCAACGAGCTTCACGCCCTGGCGCTGCAGACCTC
>JBNKHC010000420.1:0-4748 GCA_050290145.1 Kiloniellaceae bacterium
GATCTTCCGCTTCTTCACCCAGTCCGACATCGAGGTCAGCGACAACTACATCCGCCACTACCTGCTGCTGTTCAAGCCGCTGGAAGTGCAGATGATGCTGACGGCCTTTTCCAACATGGAGACGGTCCACATCGACGCCTACGCCCTGCTGTTGAAGACCCTGGGTATGCCCGACGACGAGTTCGCCGCCTTTCGCGACTACGCGGAGATGCGCGCCAAGGCCGACTACATGGGGACCTTCGGCGTCGACACCGTCGGCGACGTCTCGCGCACCCTGGCGATGTTCGGCGCCTTCACCGAGGGCATGGCACTCTTCGCCAGCTTCGCGATGCTGCTGAACTTCCCCCGGCACAACAAGATGAACGGCATGGGCCAGATCATCAGCTGGTCGGTGCGCGACGAGAGCCTGCACTGCGAGGGGCTGACGCGGCTGTTCCATAGCTGGAACGCGGAGACCGGGGCGCTCACGAACGCGGTGCGCGACGACATCCTGGATGTCGCGCGGACCATGGTCTCGCTGGAGGAACAGTTCGTCGCCCTGGCATTCGAAGGCGGCCCGGTCGAAGGCATGAGCGCCGAGGATATCTGCGCCTATGTGCGCTACATTGCCGACTGGCGCCTGATGCAGCTGAAGCTGCCGACGCTTTACGGCTATTTCGGGCGCGAGGAAGGCAGCTACCGGCAGCTGCGTGCCCATCCCTTGCCCTGGGTCACGGAGATCCTGAACGGGGTCGAGCACGCGAACTTCTTCGAGCAGCGGGCCACCGAGTACTCGAAGGGCGGCGGACGCGGCAGCTGGGACGGGGAGGACGGCGTCTGGGCGCGCTTCGACAGAGCCGGGCGGCCCGACAAGGCGACGGGATCGCCGGGCCCCTAGTCCGGCAAGGGCCGGTCGGAGTTCCGCTCAGCGGAAGGACCGGCCGGATAACTGAGGAGATCGAAACCGCCCAGCGGCTTCCGATTTTTGCTGAGGGAGAGATAGATGGCAGGCGATCTGGTGCTCGTTACGGGAGGTGCGGGATTTATCGGCAGTCACCTCGTGGAGGCTTTGCTGGCGCGGGGGTATCGCGTTCGTGTTCTGGACAATCTGTTCACCGGAAATCTCGATTACCTGCCGAAGGACCCCAACCTGGAGTTTGTCCAGGGCGATGTGACCGACTACGAGACCTGCCTTGAGGCGATGGCCGGGGTCGTGGGCGTGTTTCACTTGGCGGCTATGAGCAAGGTGCTGCCGTCCCTTTCCGACCCTTCGATGATCGACTTCTGCACCCGGCAGAATATTGACGGGACGGCCTGCGTGCTGCGCGCCGCGTTGGTCCACAAGGATGCGGTCCGTAAGGTGGTCTACAGTGGATCCTCCACCTACTACGGCGGCGGCGCGCTGCCGAACCGGGAGACGGCCCCGCACGACTGCCAGACGCCCTATGCGCTGACCAAGTACGTCGGCGAGACTTTCTGCGAGCTCTTCTCCAAGCTGCACGGCCTGCCGACGGTCCGCCTGCGCTACTTCATGGCCTATGGCCCCCGCCAGCCGAGCGAGGGCGCCTATGCCGTGGTGACCGGCGTGTTCAAGCGAAAGTGGGAGGCGGGAGAGACGCTGCCTATTCTGGGCACCGGCAAGCAGACCCGCGACTTCATCCATGTCAGCCAGCTTGCTGAAGGAAATATCCGGGCCTTCGAGGCGGACACCCAGTCGGCGACCATCAACCTGGGAAGCGGACGGGCTCACACGATCCTGGAACTGGCCCAGATCTATTCGGACGATCTCGATTTCCAGCCGCCCCGGGTTCCCGATATTCCCCATTCCCTGGCCGACCTGACCGAATGCGAAAAGCAGCTCGGTTGGGTGCCCGAAGATGACGTCATCGGCTACCTCAAGGATCAGGTGCGCGAGCTCTGCTGGCAGTCGCCTGGCAAGTACAAGGTGCCCGGCTGGCTGAGCGAGGAAATGTCCGCGGCCGCGGCCAGTCGCGCCTGACGGATAACGCTACGAGAGGAAGGCATGTCAAGCGGACCCAAGTTGACCGTCGTTATGGCGACCTACAACCGCAGTGAAACGCTGCGGGAGACGATCCGTTGCCTTGCCGATCAGGACCTGGACGCTGGCGACTACGAAGTCATCATCATCGACGACTGTTCGCCGGACAGCACCAGCCAGGTCGTGCAGGAAGCGATGAAAGTCGTGCCCTTCAAGTTGAAGTTCATGGTCAACGACAGCAACCGGGGCCCGGGCTACACGGAGAACCGCGGTATCCGCGAGGCGACTGCGCCGATCGTTCTGCTCATGGCGGACGACATCTGGATGGAGCCTCAGGCGCTGCGGGCGCATCTGGAAGTGCACGAGGAGCATCCCGAGGTGGAGGTCGGCGTCATGGGGCGGGTCCTCCAGTCGCCACGGCTGGACCAGACCGCCTTCCTGCGGCATTGGGATCCCTTCCGCTTCAATGACCTGAAGCAGGAGATTGACGAACTGCCGTATTACCGATTCTGGGCGAACAACATGTCGGTGAAGCGGGCGCTCCTGGAGGAGCACGGCGTGTTCCGCGAGCCGATGGGGCGGGGCGGGGCACCAGCGCACGAGGATGCCGAACTGGGGTATCGCCTGCACAAGAGCGGCGGCCTGCGGATCTTCTACCAGCCGCGCGCGACCGGCTACCACTACCACCTGGTGACCCTGGAGGGTGCGACCAAGCGCTGGTACGAGCGCGGGCTTAACTGGGGAGAGTTCCGCTCGCAGGTGCCCGAACCGGAACTGCCGGTGGCCTATCACGTGCTCACCTGGAATACCCTGGGTGACCACATTAAGGCCCTCTTCGGGCCGCGGCGCCGCTTCCTGGCGAAGTCCGACCGCAACGTCGCAGTTCTGCTGCTCAAGCACACGCTGAGAATGCTCGGCTTCAACGGCCTCATGGTGAAGTACCTGTGGACGCCGATCCTGCAGGGCGCGGAAAAGTCGAAGACGCTGGAGCGTCTCGTCAATCGTCAAATGTACCGGCTGTACCTCTACTACTACTTCCTGAAAGGGGTGCAGGACGCCGGCCAGATCTACAAGTCGGCATAGGGCGGCCGGGCCCGCCGCCCGTCGCGAGATACAGGGTTAGGAGTCCTTACATGTTGAAGCTCAGCGTCGTCCTGGCAACTTACGGAAGGCCCGAGGTGCTGCCGAAGACGATGGACTGCCTGCGCAAGCAGGACATCCCGCCGGAGAGCTTCGAGGTCATCATCATCGACGATTGCTCGCCGGACAATACGCCCGAGGTTGCCCAGGCGCTGGCCGCAGAGATGCCTTTCGAGACGAGATTTCTGCGCAACGATGTGAACCGTGGAGCCAGCTATACCCAGAACCGCGGCGTCGAGGCCGCACGGGCGCCGTTGTTGCTGATCATGGCGGATGACATCCTGCTGGAGCCGGGAGCGCTGCGCGCGCACCTGGAATCCCATGAGCGGCATCCGGAGGAGGAGGTCTCCATTCTTGGCAACGTGGTTACCTGTCCTGAAATGACCGAGCGTTCGGTCTTCCTGCGGAAGTTCGACCCTTTCCGCTACGAGGAAAACTGGGGCCGGATGGAGGAATTGCCGTTCTATGCCTGGGGGGCGGCGAATGCTTCGATCAAGGCGAGCCTGCTGCGCAAAGCCGGCATGTTCAACAGCGTGATGGGCCAGAACGGCGCTGGCCCGCATTGCCACCACGATGTCGAGATGGCCTGGCGCCTGAAGCTGCAGGGCATGCGGCTCTACTTCAATCCAGATGCCAAGGGCTACCACCACCACTTCTACACCCTGGAGAGTGCCGCCCAGAAATGGCGGCAAAGGGGACTGAACTGGGCGGAGTTCCGCAGCTACGTTCCGGACCCCGAGTTCACCGTCGCAAGCCATCTGCTCAACCGCCGCACCTACCGGGAGTACCTGGCGGTCCTGCGCGGCGACAATACGCTGGAGGGCAGGGAGAGGTATATCGCCTGGCACCTGTTCCGCGAAGCGGTGCGCCGCTTGGGATTCAACGCGGTGACCATGAGACTCTTCTGGTGGCCGCTGCTGGCGGCGGCCGAAAAGTCCAATGCCATCGCATCGCTGGTCAAGCCGAAGATGTACCACGCCTTTCTTCACTACTACTGGAACCAGGCAGTGGTCGAAGCGGGTAACTTCCATGGCGACAGTTCAGGGTCGACGGTCGCTCAGTCGAGTTCGCCTTCTGCGTCTTCGTAGCGGCGAAAAAGAGTATCCCAGCGGTAGCCGACGGGGAGTATTTCGCGATGTCGAATTTCATTGTCGAGGCCTGCGAAATTCCTGAAGTAAAGATCATAAGGCCGAGAAAGTTTGAAGATAATCGCGGATACTTCTGTGAAACTTACAGCGATAAAGATCTGCGCGAAGACGGCATAGATCTGACCTTTGTTCAGGAAAATCAGTCCTATTCGAAGCTGGTGAACACGGTGCGGGGACTGCACTACCAAGTGCCGCCTTTCGCGCAGGCCAAGCTGGTGCGGGTCGTGCGCGGAGGGATTCTGGACGTCGCCGTCGATATCCGTAAGGGCTCGCCAACATTGGGAAAAGTGGTTCGTCGGGAGCTCTCTGAGGACAACATGGCGCAGTTGTTAGTGCCGGAGGGATTCGCCCATGGGTTCTCAGTTTTGCGGGAAAACACGATCGTTGTTTATAAGGTTACGAACTACTATTCACCTCAACATGAACGCGGAATTTGTTGGAATGATCCGGAATTGAATATTGACTGGAGCCTCACAACAGAT
>JBNKHC010000421.1:0-4710 GCA_050290145.1 Kiloniellaceae bacterium
GCAAAGCCGCCTGAGAGCCCGAAGAGGGGCCTGAGGGAGGTGCCGAGATAGCTGCCGCCCAGCGCCGCCACGAACCACAGCCAGCCGTGCAGGCTGCCCGAGGCGATGCCGCTGAAATAGGCCCCGACGTTGCAGCCGAAGGCGAGACGCGCGCCATAGCCCATGAGCAGACCGCCCAGGGCAGCCGCCAGCACCCGGCGCCAGGGCAGGCGCCAGGCCGGATTGAAGCGCCCGGCCAGGCCCGCGGCCAGGAAGGCGCCGGCCAGCACGCCGAAGTTCATCACCGAGGTGCTGTCGGCAAAGACCGAGCCGGCCAGGGCGCGGCTGGGGAAGGGCCAGGTCCAGAAGGCATAGGCGGAGAGGTCGACGCCCGCCGCCGCGGCCAGCTTGCCGCCCCACAGGGTGTAGCCGAAGCTGATGGTCCAGGGGTGGCCGGCGGAGACCAGGGTGACGGCATTGAGCACCGCCAGCGCCACCGCGCCCCAGACCAGCGGCCAGGGCCCGCTGATCAGCCGTTGCGCCAGCCCGCCGCCGGGCGCCGTGCGCGCCGCGGTATAGGGGTGGCGCCGCCGCTCGATGACCAGCGTCACCGCGGCGATGGCCGCGAAGGCGGCAAGCTGTGCCGTCAGCGCCGGCCAAAGGCCCCAGGCCTTGAGGATCGAGATGCTGCCCAGGCTCGGCGTGTCGAGCCACCAGGGCAGGTGCGCCGCGCCGATCACCGAGCCGACCATGAAGAAGATCAGGGTGAAGACCATGGCGGTGGAGCCGCCGCCGACGGTGTAGAGCGTGCCCGAGGCGCAGCCGCCGGCGAGCTGCATGCCGACGCCGAAGAGCGCCGCCCCGACCAGGACCGAGACGCCCAGCGGCGCCACGGCGCCGCCCACGTTGACGCCGATGGCCGCACCCTCGGCGATCAGCGGGAAGAACAGCAGCGTCGCCAGGCCCAGCATCAGCATCTGGGCGCGCAGCCCCTCGCCCCGCCCCTCGGCCAGGAAGACCCGCCAGGCCGAGGCGAAGCCGAAGGCGGCGTGGTAGAGCACCAGACCCAGCGCCCCGCCCAGCAGGTAGAGGCCGGCCATCTTCTGGCTGGCGCTGCCGGCGATGTAGAGCGCGCCGCCGGCCAGCAGCAGCAGGGCCGGGATCGTCACCCGCCAATCGGGCCGCTGGGGCGGGAGGGGAACGGACGGGGTCATCGCTGGGGGCTCTTTAAACTACTTCCTGATGAGAGATAAAAGCGCCGCGGCGCCCGCCTGTCGAGGCCGGCGCACGGCATCGTGAGCGGCTTTGACCGGCAGGCTTTGATCGACAGGTGGCGGCGCTATTCGGTGGCGAGCGCGCCCTGTTGCACCGGCAGCGCCGCCTGGGCGGACCAATCGACCATGGAGCCGTCGTAGACCCGCGCGTTCTTCTGGCCCAGGATCTCGCTCTGGGCGAACCAGCCGAGCGCCGCCCAGTGGCCGGTGTTGCAGAACATGATGGAGCCCGCGCCTTTGCCGCCGAACGACAGGCCAGCGTGCTGCAGCAAGTACTCGATACCCTCGGGCTTCACGAAATGGCCCTCGGCGTCGATGAAGCTGGAATCCGGCACCGAGACCGCCCCGGGAATGGTGCCCGCGCGCTTGGCCCAGGTGTGGCGCTTCTGGCCCAGGTAGTACTCCGCCGGCCGGGTGTCGACCAGCAGGCTGCCGTCCATGCGGGCGGCCTCGACGTCGCTGCGGTCGGCCAGCAGTTCCGGGCGCAGTTCGGCGGTGAAGATGTCGGGCAGCGGTTCGACCCAGCCGCTTTCCACCGGATTGGCGGGGTCGGCCGTGTAAGCGCGGTAGCCGCCGTCGAGGATCGAGACCTTGTCGTGGCCCACCACCTTGAAGGTCCAGTAGACGCGCGCGGCGCTGCCGGCGTCCAGGGCGTCGGTGCCGGCCGAAACGATGACCACCTGGCTGTCGTTGCTGATGCCCAGTTCGCCGATCAGGGCTTCCAGAGTCTCCAGCCGGGGCAGTTGGGCGGGAACGCCGTCCCGCTCGGTGCGCCAGCCGGCCTTCAGGTAGTCGCTGTAGACGGCGCCGGGGATGTGCCCGGCCCGGTAGACCTGCTCCGAGCCGCCGTCGAGCTGGTTGCGGATGTCGAGCACCACAAGGTCGTCGCGCTCCGCATTGGCGCGCAGCCAGCCGACATCGACGAGCGGCGGCGCCGCTTCCTCGGCGAGGACGGGACGGGGCGCCAGGGCGGCGGCAGTGACGGCGAGCGCGCCCAGGGCGGCAGCCGTCGCCAGGCGCCGGGTCACCAGGCGCCATTTCAGCGGCAAGAGGGCCTGCATGACGGACCTTTCAGCTTGGGGGGACCAATTCAATATACTATTTCACACCGTTAAATGATTTAAAACTACATTTTTATAATGTTCTTTATGCCGCTATTTTGCCTCTTGTAGATTCATCGCTCAGCCGATTGAAGGTGTAGGCTTAGGCCTTCGGGGGCCAGGCCCGGACTTCTCAAACTATGGGAAATCCGGGCTAGCGGGACGCCGGCAATTTGGAATGCGAATGGGGGTAATGTCTCCAGCTGTCGAAACGCCCGGGTCGGAGTTGGTCCCAGGGTCTGTGCTGATCTACGTCGGCTTGGATCTGGTCGGAGACGGCCTGATCAAGCTGCCTTTCCTGCGCGCCCTGCGCAACGCCTTCCCGAACGCGCGAATCACCTGGCTTGCCGGCAAGGGCAAGTCGGTCTACGCGCACGGCCTTGCGCCGCTGGTCCGCGGCCTCATTGACGAAGTCGTCGAGGAGGCGGACATCGGCCGGCGCTGGAGCGAGGCGCTGCGCCCTGCCTTGAAAGGCACCTCCCTGGAGGGGCGGCGTTTCGACCTGATCATCGACAGCCAGCGCCGCGTCGGAACGACGCTGCTGCTGCGGCGCATTCCGCACCGCCGCTTCGTCTCCGGCGCCGCCGACTATCTCTTTTCCAGCCGCCGCCCGCCCAAGCCGCGCGAGAAACCGCCGGCCATGGTGCGCCAGCTGCTGAGCCTGGTCGAACTGGCCAGCGGGCGGCCGGCGGACATCTCCGGAGAGCTGCCCGGCGATCCGCGGCTCGACGACCTCGCCGCCTCCCTGCTGCCGGCCGGGCGCTGCTACGTCGGCCTGGCGCCGGGCGCGGGCGGCAAGCACAAGTGCTGGCCGCTGGAACGCTATCTGGGGCTTGCCGAGGCGCAGCTCGCCGCGGGCCGGGTGCCGGTGATCTTTCTCGGCCCCGAAGAAGGCGACTGGGCCGCGCGCGTCGCCGCGGCGGTGCCGGCGGCGCTGCTGCCGCTGCAGTCGCAGGCGGTCGAGCGGGTCGGCCCCTCGCCCCTGGTCACCATCGCCCTGGCGCGGCGGCTGTCGCTGGCGGTCGCCAACGATGCCGGGGTCGGCCACATGATGGCGGCGGCGAACTGCCCGCTGATCTCGCTCTTCGGCCCGACGCCCCCGGAAAAGTTCGCGCCGCTGGTCAGCCACGCCCGCGTCCTGCGGGCCCAGGACTTTGCCGGAGACGAGGAAGGGCGCGCGGACGGCGCGGCCATGGACCTCATCCCGCTCGCCGCTGTCCAGGCGGCGGTCGACGATCTGCTGGGGGAAGTCGGCGCAGCGGGAAACAAGCAGACGATATTTGATGAGATTGGGCCCGCCCACGTGCGGCCCGGCGGGGAGAGCCGCCTATTCGGAGGGGAAGTTAGATGAAGATAAGCACAGGCATCGTGAAGCCGCTGAGCGTGGTCGCCGCGCTCTTCCTGCTGGGGATCGGGGGCTTTGCCTGTACCGAGGTGAAGGACACGCTGGACGATGCCGACCAGACGCTCTCGGGGGCGCTTGGCGCCGACGATCCCGAGTTCGCGGGGCTGAGCGGCACCGAGCTGGCCGAGGCCACCTACCAGAAGGGCCTGCGGCTGCGCACCGAAGGCAAGAACGAGGAGGCCTTCGCCTACTTCCTCGACGCCGCCGAGCGCGGCCACGGCCCTGCCGCCTACGAGACCGGCGAGGCCTACAATGCCGGGCTCGGCGTGGAGAAGGACCTCAACGCCGGGGCCAAGTGGATCAACGCCGCCGCCGCGCGGGGCGAGCCGCGGGCCCAGTACGCGGTGGGCACCGCCCTCTACAACGGCGCCGGCGTCGAGCAGGACTACACCCGCGCCGTGCGCTACCTCGGCAACGCCGCCAGCCAGGGCCACCCCGGGGCGCAGTACCTGCTGGGCGAGTGCTACGCCAATGGCCGCGGCGTGACCAAGAACCTGTCCTGGGCCGCGCGCTGGTACGGCAAGGCGGCGGCGCAGGGCCATGCCGACGGCGCCTTCTCCTACGGCGTCGTGCAGGCCGCCGGCCTGGGCCTGCCGAAGAACCTGGTCTCCGGCTATGCCTGGCTCGACATCGCCAGCGACCGCGGTCACGGCAAGGCCGGCGAAGTGCGCGCCGCCATCGCCAACAAGATGACGCCGGTGCAGATCGAGACCGCCAAGAGCCGCGCCGGCGTCTTCACCCCCTCGAGCGATGCCGAGTTCGCCGATCAGCCGACGGTGATGTACGTCCAGCACAGCCTCAACCAGCTGGGCTTCAACGCCGGTCCGGTGGACGGCCTGCCGGGGCCGCGCACCCGCAGCGCCATCGGCGCCTACCTGAGCAGTGTCGGCATGGAGGGCGGGGGCGACATCACCCCCGAGCTGGTGCAGAAGCTCTTCGAGGGACAGCAGGC
>JBNKHC010000422.1:0-8803 GCA_050290145.1 Kiloniellaceae bacterium
CCGCCGGTGAAGCGGTCCATACTGCATCTCCCTTTCGTGCTCTTTCTTTTGCCGAGATCGCACTGAAACTCAAACCGTCACCCTCGGGCTTGACCCGAGGGTCCACGGTTAGGCTTGCTGTCCGGCATCAACCATGGATCCTGGATCGCGCTCTCTGACGCTCGCTTGTCCGGGATGACAGCCAGACTTAAACCGCCCTTAGGCGACGGCCTTCGCCGCCGCGTCCTTGCCGAAGACGCGGGCGAAGATCGTGTCCACGTGCTTGGTGTGGTAGCTCGGGTCGAAGCAGGCGGCGAGCTTGGCTTCGTCGATCTTGCCGGCGATCTCCGGGTCGGCCTTCAAGAGCTCCAGGAAGTCGCCTTCGCCGCCCCAGACCTTCATGGCGTTGCGCTGGACCAGGCGGTAGGCGTCCTCGCGGCTGATGCCGGCCTGCGTCAGCGCCAGCAGCACGCGCTGGGAATGCACCAGGCCGCCCAGCTGATCGAGGTTCTTCTGCATGTTCTCCGGATAAACCAGCAGCTTCTCGATGACGCCGGCCAGGCGGTTGAGGGCGAAGTCCAGGGTCACCGTGGCGTCGGGGCCGAACATGCGCTCCACTGAGGAGTGGGAGATGTCGCGCTCGTGCCACAGGGTCACGTTCTCCAGCGCCGGCACCACGGCGGCGCGCACCACGCGGGCCAGGCCCGTCAGGTTCTCGGTCAGCACCGGGTTGCGCTTGTGCGGCATGGCCGAGGAGCCCTTCTGCCCCGGCGCGAAGTATTCCTCGGCTTCCCTCACCTCGGTGCGCTGCAGGTGGCGGATCTCGGTGGCCAGGTTCTCGATGGAGGAGGCGACGATGCCCAGGGCCGAAAAGAAGGCGGCGTGGCGGTCGCGCGGGATCACCTGGGTCGAGACCGGCTCCGGCGTCAGGCCCAGCTTCCCGGCGACGTATTCCTCCACGAAGGGGTCGATGTTGGCGAAGGTGCCGACGGCGCCGGAGATGGCGCAGGTGGCGATCTCCGCGCGCGCCGCCTCCAGCCGCGTGCGGCAGCGCGCGAAGGCGGCGTAGTGGCCGGCCAGCTTCACGCCGAAGGTCGTGGGCTCGGCATGGATGCCGTGGCTGCGCCCCAGGCAGACCGCGTCCTTGAACTCGAAGGCGCGGGTCTTCAGCGCTTCCAGCACCCGGTCGATGTCGGCCAGCAGGATGTCGCTGGCCTGGGTGAGCTGCACGGCCAGGCAGGTGTCCAGCACGTCGGAGGAGGTCATGCCCTGGTGCACGAAGCGGGCTTCCTCGCCGACGTGCTCGGCCAGGTTGGTCAGGAAGGCGATGACGTCGTGCTTGGTCTCGCGCTCGATCTCGTCGATGCGCGCCACCTCGAAGGCGCCGCGCTCCCACACCGCCTTGGCGGCTTCCTTGGGGATGACCCCCAGCTCGGCCTGGGCGTCGCAGGCATGGGCCTCGATCTCGAACCAGATGCGGAACTTGTTCTCCGGCTCCCAGATGGCGGTCATTTCGGGGCGGCTGTAGCGCGGGATCATGCGAAAAACTTCCTGAAGTGAGGTGGGGCCGGGAAAGGCCCTGTTATAGCGGCGGGGCGGGGCCGCGGCAACGCTGCGGAAGCCTCAAAAACCCACGGAACTGGCCCGGAAATTGGGCCTTTCGGGCGCTCTTGCAGCAGCCACCCTACAGCAGTCCCAGCGCGCGGAAGCTGGCGTGGCCGGCCCGCCCGATGACCAGGTGGTCGTGGATGACGATGCCCAGCTTCTCCGAGGCGCTGACCAGTTCCTCGGTCATGGCGATGTCGGCGGCCGAGGGTTCGGCCTCGCCGGAGGGGTGGTTGTGCACCAGGATGAGCGCGGCCGCCCCCAGCTCCAGGGCCCGCTTCACCACCTCGCGGGTGTAGACCGGCGTGTGGTCGATGGTGCCCTGCTGCTGCACCTCGTCGGCGATGAGGCGGTTGCGCTTGTCGAGGAACAGCAGGCGGAACTGCTCGACCGGCTGGTGCGCCATGGTCAGGCGGCAGTAGGCCAAGAGCTTGTCCCAGGAGGAGATGACGTCGCCGGCCATGGCCTCCTCGCGGGCCAGGCGCTCGGCGGCCTGGGGCACGATCTTCAGGGCGGCGATGGAAGCGCGGCCCATGCCCGGGACTTGCTCCAGCGCCTCGGCTTCGGCCGTCAGCACCCGCGCGAGGCTGCCGAAGGCGGCCAGCAGGGCCTTGGCCAGCGGCTTGGTGTCGCCGCGCGGCCTGGCACTGAACAGCAGGAACTCCAGGATCTCGTAGTCGGACAGGCTGTCGCCGCCACGCGTCAGCAGGCGCTCACGCAGGCGCTCGCGATGGCCGTGGTAGTGGGGCTTGCCGCTGCCGTCCTCGCTCACTTGTCGCCTGCCGCCTTCTGCCGCCACCCGAATCCCTTGCGTCGTAATTAGAGAGCAGGACGGCAAGACCTTCAACCGGAGGATCGGGCACCCCCCAGGGATAGTAATTTGTTAACCAAATCGGCCGCTATAATTGGTTTGTTCAGAGTCGCCCTGGTAACTTCGTCAAGGTCTACGTCATCAAGGGATTCGCCATGTCCGATGCCAATGTGATCGCCTTTCCGGTACGCGCTGCCCCCGCCACGCCAACCGACGAGTTTAACGATTGGATGAGTTGGGCGGAGTGCGAACTGGCGATCCTCGGCTACGAGCTGACGGCCACCAACTACAACTGGCGTGCGGCGCACCAGAAGGGCCTGCGGCCCGAGGTCGCGGCCGAGCACGCGGTGCGGGGCCTCGAGGTCGGCTGAGCGGCGGCGCCGTCGTTTCCTTGAACGGCGCCACCTGAGTGAAGGCTTCTTCCGGGCGCCGCGCCCAGCCTTCGGCGCGAGTACCGCAATGTCCAATTGCCGTGCTGCGATCTTTGTTCGGCGGCTATCCCATTGCACCGGAAAAACACCCCGATTTAGCCCAGCTTTTCAACTGTCGACCAATAGACAAGCATACGGTGCAGGCGTAGCGTCGGCTCAACTGCTCATGACCGCGAAGAGCGTTTTGTCAGTCGTCCTCCAGGGTCGTCACGAACGCATGAGCTCCGCCCCGCCGGTTTCCGCGGCGGCGCGCAGAGCGTAAAGACCTCAGGACGGCGACGCCTGGTCGATGACCGCCGCGCAGTGGCGGCGCTTTTGACCTCGCACGTGTAACGGAACAGCAGGTAGCGAGCAGCAGGTAGGCGGGAGCCGCCCCCCGCGGCCCCTTCCACGACAATGAAGCGACGCGCAGTCAGCGCGGCCATGAACAGCCTCACCCCTTTGGCGTCGAGCCGGAGGCGGAACCTTCACCGCGGCCGCCCGCCGGCCGTGATAGCCTGCCACGAGGACCGGGTGCGGGTAGGGCCCGGCCAAGACAGCGGAGGAGGTGCGCGTGGAAATCGAAGCCGTGCTGAGAAAACACGAAGACGCCTTGCTGGCCTATCCCAACGTCAATGGCGTTGCGATCGGTGAGCGTGCAGGCCGGCCGGTGATCAAGGTCCTGGTCACCAAGAAGGTTCCGGAATCCGAGTTGCAGAGCGACCAGATCCTGCCAAAGGAACTGGAAGGCTGTCCGCTCGACGTCGAGGAAATCGGCGAAATCACGGCGCAGTAGCGCCCGGCCTCACCCGAGCGCCGCCGCGCGGGGCTCTTGTGAACGCCGGGCGGGTACAGCCGTGCCCATCCGGGAGAAACGATCATGATGGAAGTACAGAAGATGATGCTGGACCCCGAGGAAGCTCAGCGGGTCCAGAAAGCCAGTGCGTCCAAGGTCGATGAGTTCCTCAAGCCCGAAAAGGTGCCGGCCAACGTGGTCGGCATGGGCTACGGCGTGAAGTGGAGCAACGGCGAGCCGACCGGCAAGCCGGCCCTGCTGGCGCTGGTCTCGCAGAAGGTCGACAAGGAGGAGCTCAGCCCGAACGACATGATTCCGCGGAAGATCGGTGAGATGCAGACCGACGTGCTGGCCATCGGCGAGCCCTTCGCCGGTCAGGCCGAGCCCATCGAAGTCGGCATCGAGCTGCTCGCCCGGCGTGCGCGCCCGGCCTCGGGCGGCTACAGCGTCGGCCACCGCAATATCACGGCGGGGACCATCGGCACCTGCGTCTACGACATGGTGGGCACGCCCGGCAATCCGGTGGGGATGCCGCAGCACTACTACATCCTCTCCAACAACCACGTGCTGGCCAACTCCAACAACGCCAGCCCCGGCGACGCCATCCTGCAGCCGGGCCCCTTCGACGGCGGGGTCGATCCGAGCGACCGCATCGCCGCGCTCAGCCGCTTCATCCCCATCACCTTCGATCCGCCGGTCAACCGCGCCCTGCACCGCAATCTTATCGACGCGGCGGTGGCGGAAGGCGAGTTCCACGATCTGAAGCGGGAAATTCACTGGGTGGGCCATCTGCGCGGCTGGCGCACCCGCGCGCAGGTACAGGTGGGCACCGTGCTGCACAAGACCGGCCGCACCACCAACTACACGACGGGACGCATCACCGCGGTGAACGCCACCGTCGACGTGAACTACGGCGGCGGCAAGGTCGCCCGCTTCCGCGACCAGATCCTCACCACGCCGATGTCGGCGGGTGGTGACTCCGGTTCTCTGGTGGCCGACCGCGACAACTTCGCCGTCGGGCTGCTGTTCGCCGGCTCACCGCAGGTGACGATCCTCAACCAGATCCAGCACGTGCGTTCGCTGCTGCGGGTCGAGGTCGTCTGAGGAAAGTCTTTCGCCCGGACTGTCACCCTCGGCCTTGCGCCGAGGGTCCGGGGACCGGGCGACGTCCGGCAGCCCTGGATGCCCGGGTCAGGCCCGGGCAGGACGGTGTGAGATGCGGTTGGCCAAGATACGGACGGCCAAGAAGCGGAGAGGGGTGCGTCGGATCGACCGCCGCGTCCCTCCCGGCCGTTCGGCGAGGATTTATCCGTAAGGCGGCTGGTGCCAGCCCTTGGGGGAGAGGGTGAAGATCTCGTAGCCCGTGGCGGTGACGCCGATCGAGTGCTCGAACTGGGCCGAGAGCTTCATGTCGCGGGTCACGGCGGTCCAGCCGTCCTGCAGGATCTTCACCTCGGGGCGGCCGGCGTTGATCATCGGCTCGATGGTGAAGAACATGCCCTCGCGCAGCGGCACGCCGGTGCCCGCGCGCCCGTAATGCAGCACGCTGGGCGCGTCGTGGAAGACCTGGCCCAGGCCGTGGCCGCAGAAGTCGGTGACCACGGAGAAGCGCTGCTTCTCGGCGAAGGACTGGATGGCGTGGCCGATGTCGCCCAGGGTGGCGCCGGGCTTCACCACCTCGATGCCGCGCATCATGGATTCGTAGGTCACCTCGACCAGGCGGCGCGCCTTGATCTTGGGCTCGCCGACGAAGAACATGCGGCTGGTGTCGCCGTGCCAGCCGTCGACGATGACGGTGACGTCGATGTTGATGATGTCGCCGCTCTCCAGGCGCTTGTCCTCGCTGGGGATGCCATGGCAGACGACGTGGTTGACCGAGGTGCAGACCGACTTCGGGAAGCCGCGGTAGTTCAGCGGCGCGGGGATCGCGCCGGCGTCCTCGATGAAGTCGTGGCACAGCTTGTTCAGGTATTCGGTGGTCACGCCCGGCTTCACTTCCGGGGTGATCATGTCCAGGGTCTCGGCCGCCAGGCGCCCGGCACGGCGCATGCCTTCGAAGCCGGCCTCGTCATGGATGACGTAGCCGCCCTCGGAGGGACTGACGCGCTCTGCACTGTAACCTTGCTTCATTACCTTCGGCCCTCTGCCCTTAACTGCCGTACTACTTAGGCACTCTAGCCCGGATTTCCAGCCGTTGCACCGCACCTGATCGCTGCGGCGATCGTGTTTGACGTGCCTGCTTATAGCGCCAGCGGCAGGCGCTCGTCCAATGCGATGCCCGCCGGAGACAAGCTGCATTGATAGCATAGGATTTCAACCCCAGCGGCCAGGGCCCGGTCCAGCGCCGCCGCGTAGGCCGGGTCGATGTCCGCGGCCGGGGCCACCCGGTCGCAGTCGCCGCGCTGGACCAGGAAAAACAGCACCGCGCGCTGGCCCTGGCGGACCATCTCCGCCAGCTCGCCCAAATGCTTGGTGCCGCGGGCGGTTACCGCGTCGGGGAACTCGGCCAGCCCCGGGGACCGCTTCAGGGTGACGCTCTTGACCTCGACATAGCAGGCGGGGCGCGCGGGATCCTCCAGCAGGAAATCGACGCGGCTCTTGGCACCGTAGCGGACCTCGGCGCGCCGCCCGGCGTAGCCGGCGAGCTCCGGCACCTTGCCGGCCTCCAGGCCCTCGGCGACCAGGGCGTTGGCGCGGCCGGTATTGATGCCCACCAGGCCTCCGTCCACCTCCACCAGCTCCCAGGAGTACTTCAGCTTGCGCGCCGGATTGCGCGAGGGCGAGAGCCAGACCGGCGCGCCGGGCTCGGCCAGGCCCATCATGGAGCCGGGATTGGCGCAGTGGGCCACCACTTCGCTGCCGTCGTCGAGCGTGATGTCGGAGAGGAAACGCTTGTAGCGGCGCTGCAGGCGGCCGCGGATCAGGGGATCTGGAAACTGCATGAAAGAAAGCTGGTTCAGGGTCTCGAAGGAGCGGCGGCCCGGTCGCCCGAGTCGCCACACGCTTGCAACTTGACGTCGGGAACGCCACTCTGCAATGCATTAACCCTGTTCCCGTCCCGACGGAAGCTGGCCCTCCCAAGGAATTGCCTCATGTTTGTGTACCCCTGTCTGAAGACCACCTCCGTCCTTGCCGCAGCGGCCCTGCTGCTGGCGGCCTGCGCGGCGGAAACCGGCGGTTCCGGCGAGTCCGCAGGCCCGGCGGCGCAGAGCGGTACGGCGCTGCCGCCGCCCAACCCGGACCAGCCCTCGAGCCCCGGCGTCCAGCCGGCGCCGACCGAGTCGGTACCGGAGAGCGCGAGCAAGACCCCGGCGGGGGGCGAGCCGGTGGTTATCGAGGGGCCGGACGGCACCACCTGGGCCGTGCAGTCCCCCAAGGACGAGGAGGCCTACCGCGCCGACGTCGAGGACTGCTACCGCTACGCCCTGGGCCAGACGCGCCGTGACGCACAGTACCTCAACGACCGCAACGCGGGCATCGGCACCCTGTCGAACGAGTCGCGCTACGCGCCGCTGCAGCAGCGGGTCGACGAGTTCGACCTGCGCAACCGGCGTGCTTCGCTGATGTCCTCCTGCATGGAATCCAAGGGCTACGCGCGGGCCGACACCGTGCTGCCGCGCCTGGAATTCTGACTGGCATGTCCCCGAAGACCGGGTCGGGGAAGCCCAAGCCAGGAGGCGCGGTCACGGCCTGCCTGCTGATCATCGGTAATGAGATCCTCTCCGGCCGCACCCAGGACAAGAACCTCGCCTACATCGGCCAGGGGCTGAACGAGCTCGGCATCCGCCTCATGGAGGTGCGGGTCATCCCCGACGTCGAGACGGTGATCATCGACACCCTGAACGAGGTGCGCCGGGGCTTCGACTACGTCTTCACGACCGGGGGCATCGGGCCCACCCACGACGACATCACCGCCGACTGCGTGGCCAAGGCCTTCGGCCTGCCGCTGATCGTCAATCCCGAGGCCCGGGGCATCCTGGAGGCACACTATCCGCCGGGGCAGCTGACCGAGGCGCGGCTGCGCATGGCACGCACGCCCGAGGGCGCGAGCCTGATCGAGAACCCGGTGAGCAAGGCGCCCGGTTTCCGGGTGGAGAACGTCTTCGTCATGGCGGGCATCCCCACGGTGATGCAGGCCATGTTCAACAGCCTGAAACATGAGCTGGTGGGCGGCAAACCGCTGCGCTCGCGCACGGTGAAGGTGGAGATGGGCGAGAGCTTCGTCGCCGAGGGCCTGGCCGCCGTGCAGGACAGCCACCCCGACGTCGAGATCGGCAGCTATCCCTTCAATCGTGACGGGGTCTTCGGCACCCGCCTGGTGCTGCGCTCCACCGAGGAGGCGTCGCTCTCGGCGGCCGCCGCGGCGCTTGACGCCATGCTCCTGGGCCTCGGCGTCGAGGGTGTCTGGGAGGAGGTTCCCGAAAATGCGCTCCAATTCCAGCGGCAGACCTGAGCGCCGTCCGGGCCGGGCGGGCACCCCGGAGCCGCGGCCATGAGCGAGGGCCTCGCCCCCCTGGAACTGCTGCCCCTGCTGTTCTTCACCGCCGTGATAGTTTTTGTCATGGCCATGGGCAGCGCCGATCTGGCGCGCTCCCTCATTCGTCTGGGGGCGCTGGTCGCCAGCGCGGCCTGCCTGGGGATCTGGGGCGTGGCGGCCCTGTCCTACGAGAGCTGGGGCCGGCCGGTGATCGACGAGTTCTACGCCACCTCGATCATCGAACGCCATCTGGGCGCCCTCAGGACCGGCTGGCTGCTGATCGCCCTGGCGGTGGTGCCGGCGGTCTTCGCCGTCAGGGAGGCCTGGCGACTGAAGACCGGGCGCTGAGCCCGTTGCCGTCAAAGCATGGAGACCCCGATGAGCGAGAGTGATCCCGTCGAACTGGTGATCGAGCCGCGGGCGCGCGACGTCGGTGGCTTCGGCGTGAAGCGCATCCTCCCCTTCGCCAAGCGCCGCATGGTGGGGCCCTTCATCTTCCTCGACGAGTTCGGGCCCACGGCGCTGCCGCCGGGCGAGGGCATCGACGTGCGTCCCCATCCGCACATCGGCCTGGCCACAGTCACCTACCTCTTCGAGGGTGAGATCCTGCACCGCGACAGCCTGGGCAGCCTGCAGGCGATCCGCCCCGGCGCGGTGAACCTGATGACCGCCGGGCGCGGCATCGTCCATTCGGAGCGCAGCGGCGAGATCGAGCGGGCCCGGGA
>JBNKHC010000423.1:0-11491 GCA_050290145.1 Kiloniellaceae bacterium
GATGAAGGCCACCACGCCGACGGCGCCGAGCAGCAGGATGGCGATGAGGATCGGCGAGATCTGGCCCACCCGGCCCAGTTCCAGCACCTCGACCAGGGCCAGCGGCAGGTTGGCGACGATGCCGGCGAAGATGATCAGCGAAATGCCGTTGCCGACGCCGCGCTGGGTGATCTGCTCGCCCAGCCACATCAGGAACACGGTCCCACCGGTCAGGGTGATCACCGTGGTGATGCGGAAGAACATGCCGGGATCGATCACCGCCGAGCCCGCCGAGCTCTGGGTGCTCTCCAGCCCCACGGCGATCCCGTAGGACTGGAACATGGCCAGCAGCACGGTGCCGTAGCGGGTGTACTGGTTGATCTTCTTGCGGCCCGCCTCGCCCTCTTTCTTCAGCGCTTCCAGGGTCGGCGAAACCGCCGTCAGGAGCTGCATGATGATGGCCGCCGAGATGTACGGCATGATGTTGAGGGCGAAGATCGTCATGCGGCTGAGGGCGCCGCCGGCGAACATGTCGAAAACGCCGATGATGCCGCCAGCCTGCTGGGAGAAGACGTCCTGCAGGATCTGCGGATCGACGCCGGGAATGGGGATCCAGGTGCCGAGCCGGTAGATGATCAGGGCGCCGAGCGTGAACCAGAGACGCTTCTTCAGTTCCGGCGCCTTGGCGAAGGCGCTGAAATTGATGTTGGCGGCAAGTTGCTCGGCGGCGGAAGCCATAGGGATCTATCTCACAGCTGCGGGTTGGCGGATCGCGCCGATTACTCGGAAGCGGGCGCGCTTTCGCTTGCCGGAGCCTTGGCCACCACGGTCACGGAACCACCGGCCTTCTCAACCGCCTCGACCGCGGCCTTGGACGCGCCCGCAACGGTAATATTGATCTTGGCCTTCAACTCGCCCTTTGCAAGGAGGCGAATGCCGTCCGGCGCCGACTTAATGAGGCCGGCTTCCTTCAGCGCCGCCGCGTCGACCGGCTTGCCGGCGTCCAGACGGCCAGCGTCGATCGCGCCCTGCAGGCGGCCGGTGTTCACCACCTTGTAGTTCTTGGCGAAGATGTTGTTGAAGCCACGCTTCGGCAGGCGGCGGTGCAGCGGCATCTGGCCACCCTCGAAGCCCTTGATGGCCACGCCGGAGCGCGCCTTCTGGCCCTTGTGGCCGTGGCCGGAGGTCTTGCCCTTGCCCGAGCCAATGCCGCGGCCAATGCGCTTGCGGGCCTTGTTGGCTCCCTGATTGTCGCTCAACTCATTGAGTTTCATAGCACTTTATCCTTCACCGGAGCGCCGCCCTGGACGCCTTCACCCGGTCTTTCCCGTGGGATGTCCCGGCGGCCTCAGGCCTCGCCCTCGACGCGCACCAGGTGCTTCACCTTGTTGATCATGCCGCGCACCGCCGGCGTGTCTTCCAGCTCGCGCGAGCGGTTCATCTTGTTGAGGCCGAGCCCGACCAGGGTCGCCCGCTGGTCCTTGGTGCGGCCGATCGGGCTGCCGATCTGGGTGACCTTCAGGGTCTTCTTCGCTGCAGACATGGATCGTTACTCCCGCGCCTCGGCGGCCGCGGTGTCGCGCTTGCCGAGGATGTCGGAGACCTTCTTGCCGCGGCGCTGGGCCACCATGCGGGGGCTGGCGCTGCGCTCCAGGGCCTCGAAGGTCGCCCGGATCATGTTGTGGGGGTTCGACGAGCCGACCGACTTGGCGACCACGTCCTGCACACCGAGCGCCTCGAAGACGGCGCGCATCGGGCCGCCGGCGATGATGCCGGTACCGGCCTCGGCGGCGCGCAGCAGCACGCGGCCGGCGCCGAAGCGGCCCTTGATGTCGTGGTGCAGGGTGCGGCCTTCGCGCAGCGGCACGCGGACCATCTGCTTCTTGGCCTGGTCGGTCGCCTTGCGGATCGCCTCAGGCACCTCGCGCGCCTTGCCGTGGCCGTGACCGACGCGGCCGCGGCCGTCGCCGACCACCACCAGGGCGGCGAAACCGAAGCGGCGGCCGCCCTTGACCACCTTGGCCACGCGGTTGATGCCGACCAGCTTCTCAATCAGTTCCGGCTCTTCGTTGTCGCGCTGACGGCGATCATCGCGGGACCGCCCTTCGCGGGGAGCTCGTGCCATGGATCTATCTTCCCTTAAAACGTCAAACCG
Organism: Kiloniellaceae bacterium; assembly: GCA_050290145.1. GTDB lineage: Bacteria > Pseudomonadota > Alphaproteobacteria > Kiloniellales > Kiloniellaceae > Pelagibius. Next base: position 2,135 of record JBNKHC010000423.1, read on the forward strand.
CTCTCACGAGCCGCGTCGGCCAAGGCCTTCACGCGCCCATGAAAGAGGTAACCACCGCGGTCGAAGACGACCTCTTTGATGCCGGCCGCCACGGCCCGCTCGGCCAGCAGCTTGCCGACCTCGGCCGCCGCCGCCTTGTCGGCGCCGCCCTTCAGCTTCGCCTTCAGCGCGCTGTCGACGCTGGAGGCCGCCGCCAGGGTGCGGCCCTGGCTGTCGTCGATGACCTGCGCATAGATGTGCTTGCCGGAGCGGAAGACCGACAGGCGCGGCCGGCCGCTGCTGTTGCGCGCAAGCGTGCTGCGCACGCGCATCTTGCGCCGATCGTGGAGTTGCTTTGAAGTCTTCATGGCTCTTACTTCTTCTTGCCTTCCTTGCGCAGGATGACTTCGTCCGCGTACTTCACGCCCTTGCCCTTGTAGGGCTCGGGCGGACGGTAGCTGCGGATCTCAGCGGCAACCTGGCCGACCTTCTGCTTGTCCGCGCCGGAAATCGAAATCGACGTCGGCTTTTCGCACTTGATCGTGATGCCCTCGGGGATCGGATAGGTGACGTCGTGGCTGAAGCCGAGCTGCAGGTTCAGCGCCTGGCCCTGAACCGCGGCACGATAGCCGACACCGTTGATCTCCAGCTCCTTGGTGAAGCCCTCGGAGACGCCCTGCACCATGTTCTGGATGCGCGAGCGGGCCGTGCCCCACATGGCGCGGGCCTTCTTGGTCTCGTTGACCGGCTTCACCCAGATCTTGCTGTCTTCCTGGGTGATCTCCACGTCGTCGGTCGCCTGGAAATCCAGGCTGCCCAACTTGCCCTTCGCCGAGACGAGGCCTCCCTTGATGGCGACCTCGACCCCCGCAGGCACTTCGACGGGGTTCTTTCCTACACGCGACATCAGTCAGTTCCTCAACACATCAGCGTCTTTAGAAGACGCGGCAGAGCACTTCGCCACCCACGTTCGCGGCACGCGCTTCCTGGTCGGACATGACCCCGCGCGGCGTGGACAGGATGGTGATGCCCAGGCCGTTGTAGACCCGCGGCAGCTCCTTGATCTTCGAATAAACCCGGCGACCCGGACGCGAAACCCGCGCGATCTCCTGGATCACCGGTGCGCCCTCGTTGTACTTCAGTTCGATCTCGACCTCATTCAGGCCGCGGTCGCCCTGCTCCGTACGATAGTCGCGGATGTAACCCTCTCGCTTCAGCACCTCAAGGACATTGGCGCGCAGCTTCGAAGCCGGCGCGCGGACCTTCGACTTACCGGTCCGCTGTCCGTTGCGGATACGCGTCAGCATATCACCGAGGGGATCGCTCATAGCCATCGCCCGACTTCCTCCTACCAGCTCGACTTAACCATGCCAGGAATCTGACCGACCGAAGCCAGCTCGCGCAGCGTGATGCGCGACAGCTTGAACTTGCGGTAGACGCCACGCGGGCGCCCGGTCACCTGGCAGCGGTTGCGCAAACGACCCTTCGTCGAATTGCGCGGCAACTCAGCAAGCTTCAGATAGGCCTGGAAGCGCTCCTCCGGCGGCAGCGTACGGTCACGCGCAACCTGCTTGAGCGCAGCCCGCTTCGCCGAAAAGCGGTCCACCATCTTCTTGCGGGCCTTGTTCTTCTCTACGGCACTCTTTTTCGCCATTACTCTTTCCTTCCGCCCCTCTTAGGCCCGAAACGGCATGTCGAAACCCTTGAGCAGGGCATGGGCTTCCTTGTCCGTCTTCGCGGTGGTGCAGATGATGATGTCCATACCGCGGATCTCGTCGACGGTGTCGTAGTCGATTTCCGGGAAGACGATCTGCTCCTTCAGGCCCATGGCGTAGTTGCCACGGCCGTCAAAGCTCTTGCCCGACACGCCACGGAAGTCACGCACGCGCGGCAGCGCGATGGTGATCAGGCGGTCGAGGAACTCGTACATCCGCTCGCGGCGCAGGGTGACTTTGCAGCCGACCGGCATGCCCTCGCGCAGCTTGAAGGTCGCGACCGACTTCTTGGCCTTGGTGACCACCGGCTGCTGGCCGGAGATCAAAGCCATTTCGTTGACGGCGGACTTGATCTTCTTGGAATCCGCCACGGCCTCACCGACACCCATGTTGATGACGATTTTCTCGAGGCGCGGCACTTCCATCGCGTTCTTGTAGCCGAACTCTTCCATCAGGGAAGACTTCAGCTGCGTATCATAGTGCTCTTTCAAGCGCGGTTTCATATCGCTGACCTTCGCTTAGAGATCGATTGTCTCACCGGAGCGCCTGGCGACCCGGGTCTTCTGTCCGTCCTTGTCGAACTTGTAACCGACGCGGGTCGGCTTGCTCGACTTCGGATCGATGAGGGCCACATTGGAAATGTGGACCGATGCTTCCTTCTCGACGATGCCGCCGGGCGACATCTGGGAGGGCGCGGTGTGGCGCTTGACCATGTTGACGCCCTGGACCAGGACGCGGTCGTCTTCGCGCAGCACGCGCAGGACCTCGCCTTCCTTGCCCTTGTCGCGGCCGGTGGTCACGACCACCTTGTCGCCCTTCTTGATCTTGAACTTCTTGGCCATCACAGCACCTCAGGGGCCAGAGAAATGATCTTCATGAAATTCTTGGCACGAAGCTCACGCGTCACCGGGCCGAAGATACGGGTGCCGATCGGCTCACCCTGCTTGTTGATCAGCACCGCCGCGTTGTTGTCGAAGCGGATGGTGCTGCCGTCGTTGCGGCGGATTTCCTTCGCCGTACGGACGATCACAGCCTGGTGGACGTCACCCTTCTTCACACGGCCGCGCGGAATAGCTTCCTTCACCGAGACGACGATCACGTCGCCGACGCCGGCCGTCTTGCGCTTCGAGCCGCCAAGCACCTTGATGCACTGCACGCGGCGCGCACCCGAGTTATCGGCGACGTCGAGCTGGGTCTGCATCTGGATCATCGGTCCTGCCCTTTCCTAGCTCTGCTAAGCCGCCTGCTCGCCGGTCACCACTTCCCAAGTCTTGGTCTTGGAAATGGGACGGCACTCGCGAATCCGGACCGTGTCGCCGACGTGGCAGGTATTGCCTTCGTCGTGGGCACGGTACTTCTTCGACAGCTTGATGAATTTCTTATAGACCGGGTGCATGACGCGACGCTCGACCAAGACGGTAATCGTCTTGTCGCCCTTGTCGCTCACCACCACTCCTTGCAAGATCCGACGCGGCATAGCCGTTACACTCCTAAGACGCCGCCTGCTGCTTATCGCGCAGGATCGTTTTGATACGCGCGATGTCGCGGCGAACCTGCCGCACACGCGCCGTATTCTCCAGCTGACCGCTCGCCTGCTGGAAGCGCAGATTGAACTGCTCCTTCCGCAAGCCGACCAGCGACTCCTTCAATTCGTCAGCGGACTTGGTCCGCAGGTCTTCTGCCTTCATGACTTAGTGCTCCTCACCGCCAAGGCGGGTGATGAACTTGGTTTGGACCGGCAGCTTCGCGGCAGCCAGCGTAAAGGCCTCGCGTGCCAGATCCTGGGGGACACCCTCGAGCTCGAAGAGCACCCGGCCGGGCTTCACCCGCGCGGCCCACCACTCCGGCGAACCCTTGCCCTTGCCCTGGCGGACTTCCGCCGGCTTGGAGGACACCGGCACGTCCGGGAAGACCCGGATCCACAGCTTGCCGACACGCTTCATGTGACGCGTGATGGTGCGGCGGGCGGCCTCGATCTGGCGCGCCGAGAGGCGGCCCGGGGTCATCGCCTTCAGCCCGTAGGCGCCAAAGTTCAGCTGCGTGCCGCCCTTGGCCTTGCCGTGGATGCGGCCCTTGTGGGCCTTCCGGTACTTAGTTCGTTTCGGCTGCAACATAACCGTCGTTCCTCAAAACTTCTCGTCGCCCAAGCGGCCTTAGCGTGCCGTCTGGGCTTCCTGCGCCCGCTTGTCCTGCGCCATGGGGTCGTGGGCCAGGATCTCGCCCTTGAAGACCCAGACCTTGACGCCGCAGGCGCCGTAAGTGGTCTTCGCCGTCGCCTCGCCGTAATCGACGTCGGCGCGCAGCGTGTGCAGCGGCACGCGGCCTTCGCGGTACCACTCGGTCCGCGCGATTTCCGCACCACCCAGGCGGCCGCCGCAGTTGATGCGGATGCCGTTGGCGCCCAGACGCATGGCCGACTGCACGGCCCGCTTCATGGCGCGGCGGAAAGCGACGCGGCGCTCAAGCTGGTTGGCGATGTTCTCGGCCACCAGCGTGGCGTCGATCTCCGGCTTGCGGATTTCGACGATGTTCAGGTGCACCTCGCTGCCGGTCATGGCCTGCAGTGCCGAGCGCAGCTTCTCGATGTCCGCGCCCTTCTTGCCGATGACGACGCCGGGCCGCGCGGTGTGGATCGTGATCCGCGCCTTCTTGGCCGGCCGCTCGATGACGATGCGCGACACGCCCGCCTGCTGCAGACGCTTGCGCAGGTACTTGCGGATGCGCAGGTCCTCATGCAGCAGGTCCGCGTAGTTGTCGTCCGCAAACCAGCGGGAATCCCAGGTACGGTTGATCCCCAGCCGCAGGCCGATCGGATTGACTTTTTGACCCATTACGCCGTTTCCTCGCGCTCACGAACCACCACGGTCAGGCGGCTCCATGGCTTCACGATCTTCCCAGCGCGGCCGCGCGCACGGGCGCGGAAACGCTTCATGACAAAGCTCTTGCCGGCGGTCGCTTCGGCCACATAGAGCCGGTCGACGTCGAGCTGGTGATTGTTCTCCGCGTTGGCGATGGCCGACTGCAGAGCCTTCTTCACGTCGTTGGCAATGCGGCGCTTCGAGAAGGTCAGCTCCGCCAGGGCCTGCTCGGCGCTCTTACCGCGGATCGACTGCGCCACCAGGTTCAGCTTCTGCGCGCTGGTGCGCAGGTTGCGGACCACGGCGCGCGCTTCGTTCTCGGCCAGCTGACCGGGATGTTTCGGCTTACCCATGGACTTAGCCCCTCTTGGCCTTCTTGTCCGCCGCGTGACCGAAGAAGGTGCGCGTCGGCGCAAACTCGCCGAACTTGTGGCCCACCATGTTCTCGGTCACCAGGACCGGCAGGAACTTCTTGCCGTTGTACACACCGAACGTCAGACCGACGAACTGCGGCATGATGGTCGAGCGACGGGACCAGGTTTTGATGATCTCGTTGCGACCAGAACCGCGCGAAGCCTCTGCCTTCTTCAGCAGATAGCTGTCGACGAACGGACCCTTCCAAACAGAGCGTGACACTGCCTTCGCTCCCTTAACGCTTCTTGTGGCGACGACGCACGATCAGCGCGTTCGTCTTCTTGTTACGACGGGTCTTGGCACCCTTGGTCGGCTTGCCCCAGGGGGTCACCGGATGACGGCCGCCCGAGGTCCGGCCCTCACCACCGCCGTGCGGATGATCGACCGGGTTCATGGCCACACCGCGCACCGCCGGGCGCTTGCCCGTCCAGCGCTTGCGGCCCGCCTTGCCCAGCTTGGCGTTGGCCTGGTCCGGGTTGGACACGGCGCCGATGGAGGCCATGCACTCGGCCCGCACCATGCGCACCTCGCCGGAGCCGAGGCGCAGCAGGGCGTAGCCGGCGTCGCGGCCAACCAGCTGCACGTAGGTGCCCGCCGAGCGCGCGATCTGGCCGCCCTTGCCCGGCTTCATCTCCACATTGTGGACGATGGTGCCGACCGGAATGGAGGCCAGCGGCATGGCGTTACCCGGCTTGATGTCCGCCTTCTCGCCGGAGATCACCGTGTCGCCGATCGCCAGGCGCTGCGGCGCCAGGATGTAGCTCTGCTCACCGTCCTCGTAGTTCACCAGGGCGATGAAGGCGCTGCGGTTCGGATCGTACTCCAGGCGCTCGACCGTCGCCGGCACGTCGAACTTGCGGCGCTTGAAGTCGACAATGCGGTACAGCCGCTTGTGGCCGCCGCCACGGCGTCGCGCCGTGATGCGGCCGGTGTTGTTGCGGCCGCCCTTCTTGGTCAGGCCCTCGGTCAGCTTCTTGACCGGCGCACCCTTCCAGAGGTCGCCACGGTCCACCAGCACGAGGTTGCGGCGGCCCGGAGTCGTCGGATTGAAATTCTTAAGCGCCATCGCTTAGATCCCCGTGGTCACGTCGATGCTGTGACCTTCTGCCAAAGTCACAAATGCCTTCTTCACGTCGGAGCGTTTGCCCTTCTGGCCGCGGAAGCGCTTCACCTTGCCCTTGTTGCGCAGGGTGTTCACCGCCTTGACCTTGACCTTGAAGATCTCCTCGATCGCGGTCTTGATCTCCGGCTTGGTGGCGTCCAACGGCACCACGAAGGTGATCTGGTTGTGCTCGGAGCCCAGGGTGGACTTTTCCGTCACCACCGGGCGACGGACCACCTCGTACATCCGCTCCGACGACACCTTCGTCGCCTCGTTCTTGAATGCGCGTGCCCGGCTCATTTCAGTCGCGCCTCCAACGCTTCCACCGCGCCCTTGGTCAGCACCAGGGTGTCGCGGCGCAGAATGTCGTACACATTGGCGCCCTGCTGCGGCAGCACGTCTACCAGCGGCAGGTTGCGCGCCGCCTTGGCGAAGCCGCCGTCGACCTGGGCACCGTCGATGATCAGCACCGAGGACCAGCCCAGCGCGGCGAACTTCTTCGCCAGGTCGCTGGTCTTGGGCTCCTTCACCGCCGCGTCCTCCAGCACCACCAGCTTGCCTTCGGCAGCCTTGGCGGAGAGCGCGGTCTTGAGGCCCAGCTTGCGAACCTTCTTGGTCAGCTCATGGCTGTGGTCGCGCACCACCGGGCCGAAGACGGTACCGCCGCCGCGACGCTGGGTGGTCCGGGCCGAGCCCATACGCGCGTTGCCGGTGCCCTTCTGGCGGAAGAGCTTGCGGGTCGATCCGGCGACCTCGCCGCGGGTCTTCACCTTGTGCGTGCCGGCGCGGCGCTTCGCGAGCTGCCAGTTCACCACACGCGCAAGGATGTCCTGACGCGGCGAAAGCCCGAAGACGGAATCGTCGAGATCGATCTCGCCGGCCTTCTTATTGTCGAGTGTCGTAACCGGACACTTCATGGCTACTGATCCTTCTTATCCTCAGCCGGCGCGTCGGCAGACGCCTCGGCCGCCGCTTCCGGCGCCTCTTCAGGGGCCGCTTCCGGCTGCTCAGCCTCCGGCTGGCTCTTCAGGCCGGCCGGATAAGGGACGTCCTCGGGCCGGCTGCGCTTCACGGCGTCACGCACCATGACCCAGCTGCCCTCGGCGCCCGGCACCGCACCACGCACCAGAATCAGGCCGCGGTCCTCGTCGATGGAGACCACTTCCAGGTTCTGGGTGGTGACCCGACGGTCGCCCATATGGCCGGCCATCTTCTTGCCCTTGAACACGCGGCCCGGGTCCTGGCTGTTACCGGTCGAGCCGTGCGCTCGGTGCGAGATCGACACGCCGTGGCTGGCGCGCATTCCGCCGAAGTTGTGCCGCTTCATGGCACCGGCGAAGCCCTTGCCGATCGAAGTGCCGGTCACGTCGACCCGCTGTCCGGCGACGAAATGAGCCGCCGAGAGCTCCTGACCGACCTCGAGCAGCGCGTCGTTGGAGACGCGGAACTCGGCCAGCCGGCGCTTCGGCTCCACCTTCGCCTTGGCGAAGTGGCCGCGCATCGGCTTGGAGACACGGTTCGCCTTGGCCTTGGCCACACCCAGCTGCACGGCATCGTAGCCGTCCTTCTCCGCGGTGCGGACCGCCACCACCTGGCAATCCTTCATCTGCAGAACGGTGACCGGCACGTTCTCGCCTTCCGGCGTGAAGACGCGGGTCATGCCCATCTTCTGCGCAATCAGACCAGTCCGCATTACCCTAGCCCTTCAGCTTGATCTCGACGTCGACGCCGGCAGCGAGGTCGAGCTTCATCAGCGCGTCCACCGTCTGCGGGGTCGGATCGACGATGTCGAGCAGCCGCTTGTGCGTCCGAATCTCGAACTGCTCGCGGCTCTTCTTGTCGATGTGCGGAGACCGCAGCACCGTGAACTTCTCGATCCGGGTCGGAAGCGGAATCGGGCCGCGCACCTGCGCACCGGTCCTCTTCGCCGTGCCCACGATCTCCGAGGTCGACTGGTCGAGCACACGGTGATCGAAAGCCTTCAGGCGAATGCGAATATCTTGGCTGTCCATGTTCAGCGCCATCCAAAATTCAGCGCCGGCCCGGAATTGGGCCGGCGCTACTGCAAGTTACTTACTTCTGAATACCGGCGACGACGCCCGCGCCGACGGTGCGGCCGCCTTCGCGGATGGCGAAGCGCAGGCCCTCGTCCATGGCGATCGGCGCGATCAGCTCGACGGTCATCGTCACGTTGTCGCCCGGCATCACCATCTCCGTGCCTTCCGGCAGCGTCACCACACCCGTCACGTCCGTCGTGCGGAAGTAGAACTGCGGACGGTAGTTGGTGAAGAACGGCGTGTGACGGCCACCCTCTTCCTTCGTCAGGATGTACGCCTCAGCCTTGAACTTCGTGTGCGGCGTGATCGAACCCGGCTTGGCCAGAACCTGGCCACGCTCCACGTCCTCACGGCCCACACCGCGCAGCAGCGCGCCGATGTTGTCGCCCGCCTCGCCCGAATCCAGCAGCTTGCGGAACATCTCGACGCCCGTGCAGGTCGTCTTCGTGGTGTCCTTCAGACCAACAATCTCGATCTCGTCGCCAACCTTCACGATCCCGCGCTCGATACGGCCCGTAACAACCGTCCCACGGCCCGAAATCGAGAACACGTCCTCGATCGGCATCAGGAACGGCTTGTCCTTCGGACGGTCCGGCTGCGGAATGTAGTCGTCGACAGCCTTCATCAGCTCGAGGATCGAGTTCTTGCCCATCGCCTCGTCGCCGCCTTCCAGCGCAACCAGGGCCGAACCCTTCACGATCGGAATGTCGTCGCCCGGGAAATCATAGCTCGACAGAAGCTCGCGGACTTCCAGCTCCACAAGCTCCAGAAGCTCCTCGTCGTCAACCTGGTCGACCTTGTTCATGTAAACGACCAGCGCCGGAACGCCAACCTGGCGAGCCAGGAGAATGTGCTCGCGCGTCTGCGGCATCGGGCCGTCAGCCGCGCTCACCACCAGGATCGCGCCGTCCATCTGCGCCGCGCCCGTGATCATGTTCTTGATGTAGTCCGCGTGGCCGGGACAATCGACGTGCGCGTAGTGACGCGTCTCCGTCTCGTACTCCACGTGGCTGGTCGCGATCGTCACCGTCTTGGTCTCATCGCGGACCGTGCCGCCCTTGGCCACGTCCTTGTACGAGATCGCCTTACCGCCGTGGATGTCCGACATCACCTTCGTGATCGCCGCCGTCAGCGTGGTCTTCCCGTGGTCGATGTGACCGATCGTCCCCACGTTCAGGTGGGGCTTGGTGCGCTCGAACTTTTCCTTGCCCATTTTCTTCGTCCTCGATCGC
>JBNKHC010000424.1:0-3937 GCA_050290145.1 Kiloniellaceae bacterium
ACTGGCCCCCCGCTGGCTGCGCATCGGCGGCTACTGGTACCCGCGCGGCGGCATGCCGATCGACGTCTTCTGGCAGACCGGCGCACCGCCGAAGGACCTCTGGCTGCCCGACCAGGGCGTGGCCCCCTATCGCGGACGGGGATGACGCCACCGCAGGTCAGAAGGAAACGCGGGCTGCGCTGTCCTGGCGCGTGACGCTTTCCCGGCCGAATGCCCGATTGCAGGCGGCGCGGACCAGGATAGCGCGACGCCTATTTCCCGGCATCCGGCGGCTGAGAAATACTACCTCAAGGACGGATATTTCATCATTTTCGCATGCCAAATGGGGATTTCCATTGAAGTCTCCCCGGGGTCCTATGAGAATCTCCTTATATTTTATATGGCTATTCGTTTGTTCAACTCAGTATTACCGGCAGCTACTCCACTTGAAGAGATTTGACTGGCTTGAAGGTTTTGAACTGAGGGTGCCGGAAATCGATAGTGATCACCGCGCCATGCTGGACCTGATGAAGGCAACGCGCGCCGCTGCCGGCGACAGGGAGTGAGTCGAGCACTACGCCGACCGCCTCTTTGCGCTGACCCAGAACCATTTCGTGCACGAGGAAACGCTGCTGCTGCGCTGGGGCTATCCCGACGCGAAGATGCACGCGACCTATCACCAGCGCCTCCTCGACCGGGCCAAGGAAGTGCGCCGCGCCTGCCGCAAGTTCGAAATGCAGGAAGCCTTCGAGGAATGCTGCGAAGAGCTGATGACCTTCCTGGTGGACGACGTTGTGCGCGGCGACAGGAAGATGAAGTCCTTCCTGGAGACCAACGGCCTGACGCTGCCCGAGTGATCTTCCCGACTCACCCTGCCCGACTCACCCTGCCCGACTCACGGGGGCCCGGCAGGCGCCTCAAGGGGCGCCGGGATACCCCCTTAGAGGGGCCGCTTCTCCGCCGTTTGCGCATTCAGAGGCATGATGCCTTCAGCTAGTATGGGGGCCATTGGATGGCAGGGGCCATCCGTTTGGGAGCAGAAGTCGCTTCGGGGGCGCCGCCGACGGACCGTGCGGCCCCCGGAGCCACAGGGAGATTCGGGGGGATCGTCATGAGAAATTGGATCGCGGCTGCCGCTTTGCTGGCGCTGCTGGCACCCGCTGTGGCCTTCGCCGAGATGCCGGCGCCGGCCAATTCGCAAATCCAGGCGGTCTACGACGACCTTGACCGCTTCGAGCAGCAGGCGGCAGGCGCCAGCAAGAACAGCGCCAATCGCATCCTGAAACTGCTGAAGCTGACTGAAGGCCGCCTGCAGGGCGCGCCGGACCAGGAGGATCCCTCCTGGCAGGCCGCCGCCGACCGCCTCGCCGCGCTGCGCCAGCGGCTCGACAACATCGCCGCCGGCAGACCGGCCCAGGCCGCCACCGCGCCGGCCAGTCCGGCGCCCGCCGCAGAGTCCGCCGACACGCCGGCGATTCAGGCTGCCCCGGCCATCGAAGCGGCGCCGCCGCTTGAAGGCGGCGATCCGGTGGTAAGCGCCGCCGCCAGCGACATCACCCGCATCTCCGCACTGACCGACCAGCTGGCGCCGGGCGACAAGGCCACGGCCAAGCAGTATCTCAGCGAGCTGCAGGCAATCGGCAACGACCTGCGCGGCGTCGCCACAAAGGACGAGGCCTGGTCGGCAACGGCCAAGGCCTACAATGCGCTGCAGAACCGCATTGTCGAGATCGCCAATGCCCCCGCCGCAGCGCCCAGTGGCGGCAGCAGCGGCGGCGCGGCGGCCAGCCAGACGGCGGCGGCCGACCCCAACGTCGAGAAAACGCTGCGAGAACTGGGCTTCAACGAGCGCAATCTGCTGCAGATGCGTGGCGCCAGCACGAAGATGGAGCAGCGCATCCTGGGCGACATGACCCGCATGCGCGAAACCCTGGACGCGGTCGCCGACAAGTCGCACGACCGCTGGCTGGAGGCCGACGGCGAGTGGCAACGCCAGATGGACATGCTGGCGGAAAAGCGCCTGGAAGCCATCGAGAAGCAGCTGACGAGCATCGGCGAGCAGATCGACGGCCTCGACGCCACCGTCCTCACCAGCGAGGAGAATGTCGCCAACTTCCAGAGCGCCATCGACAGGCTGGCCGGCGAGATGCAGGTCTACGATGCCTACGCCTCCAAGCCGGGCTATTCGAGCACCTGGGACACCCATACCCGGGTCGCGATGGGCCTGAAGGAGAAAGTCGCCAAGGCCACCGCGGCGGAAAGCCAGTTCGGCGACGTGAAGGCCGAGGTCGCAGCGATCCAGCAGCGCTTCAAGGACACGCCGATCCCGCAGGCCCTGCGCGAGTTCCCCGACAAGCAGGTCGTCGTCGCCTACGCCGAAGACATGAAGAAGGCCTACGCCGTCAGCACCCAGGCCGCACAGTACATGACGCAGATCGAGGGTAGGACCAGCCAGGTCGACAAGCAGACCATCCAGCGCATCAAGCGCTATGCCGGCACCGACCGCATCCGCCAGATCGACCAGAGTCTGAAGGAGACCCGCGCCTACCTGGACGGCCACTGGGTGGTCTATCAGAACGCGATCGACTTCCGCGCAACCGACGACCCTGCCGACGCCAACCACCGCGCCAACCGCTTCCTCATGCCGGGCCGCTACGAGGAAAACATGGCGCAGCTCAAAGAGGGCTTGGAGTTCGTCTCCATCCTCGCGGCCTACGAAGAGGCCCTGGGCAGCGAGGACGACGGCACGGTCCAGCAGCGCCAGGCGGCCCTGCAGAACGCCGTCGCCAAGTACGAGGCGGACTTCCAGGCGGCGCTGTCGACCCAGCGCATCACGCCGGGCATCGGCGACGGCGAACTGGAGGCAATCGCCGCCGAGACGCTGAAGAACCCGAGATACGGCGTGAACCTGCCGTGGGAGCGCCTGGAGGTCGGCAATAAGTTTCACCGCAAGGAAGCGCGCAGCGAAGTCAGCGGCAACTCGATCGTCACAAACCTCTACGAGTGGGACGAGTTCCAGGCGCGCACCGTCGAGCAGGTCGACGGCAAGTGGTACATCTTCGTCAACGATCTGAAGTACTTCTACTCCGGAGCCAGCACCACGCCTCTGGACCGCTGGCTGGTTTCCGATCGCTGGCAGTCCTCTCAGATCCTCGAGGAAAACATCAACAAGTAGGAACAACCTCCCGGGAAGGAGGTCTCCGGCTTCCTTCCCGCCTCAGGGGCGGCTGCGCCCGTGGAGATTCACGCGAGGCGGTCTTTCGCTCAGCCGGCGCACGCGAGAGTGGAAATCACCGGGAATTCATGCGCCTACGTTCATTCGGCGGTAGCTACGCCCATCTGGCTTTGATTAAATGGTGTGCCGCGTAAGTGCCTCGAGGCGATTCCGGCTCGCTTGATGATCAAGCGCCCCCTGACGCCCGAGGGCTTCAGATGGAGGCACTGCATGAAAGCGAAGTTTTTCCATTCGATGAGATCTTCCCTGCTGTGCGCCGCCGCGGCGGCCGCCATGCTCTCCGCAGGACTTCTCGCGCCCGCCCGGGCGGACGAAACCTGCCAGTCGCCCTACATGGCCAAGATCACCGGCGAGGAAGAGTACGTCTATGTCTGGACCCTCGGAATGGAGGGCGTCGGCGACGGCTCCGACAAGATCGTCACGGTCGACGTGCGCTCCGGCTCGCCAACCTTCGGCAAGGTGGTCGACGTGGATTCCGTCGGCGGCCGCCACGAGGCGCATCACGGCGGCCTGACCGACGACCGCCGCCACTACTGGGTTTCCGGCCTGGACAGCAACAAGATCTTCCTCTTCGACATCGCCACCGATCCCTCGAACCCGAAGCTGGTCAAGACCATCGACGACTTCGAGGCCAAGAGCGGCGGCGTGGTCGGCCCGCACGGCGCCTACGCCCTGCCGGGCCGCATGCTGATCTCCGGCCTGTCGAACTCCAAGAAGACCGGC
>JBNKHC010000425.1:0-13781 GCA_050290145.1 Kiloniellaceae bacterium
GCCCAGGATCTCGCAGAGGCCGATAACCGTCGCCGTCTCCTGGCGGCCGCTGCCGTCGTCGTGGCGGAACACGCGCCCGGCCTTCACCTGGTTGGGATTGGCGCCGCGACGGGAGAACAGGCTGCGGCGATCGCCGCTGCCACCCAGGGCACCGGAGAGGTTCTGCCAGAAGCTGTTGGAGCGGGGCGAAGCCTGCTCCGTCGTCTGAGACTTGCTGTGCCGCGTCGTGATCATGATGCAGCAGACTTTAGAGGCAAATCTTTGAGATAGGATTAATGTCTGGAAACTCTTTTCACCCTATCGGTGACCGGCCTCTCGCTGCGCGGGCAAGCGGACGCCGCCGCCAGGCGGCCGCGCGTCCTGCCTCAGGCGTCCTGTTTTTCGGGCGTGATGGCGTCGCGGAAGCGCTCGGCGAAAGTCTGCAGGCCAAGGGTGCGGCGCTCTTCATACTTGGCCAGGCGCGCGCGCTCCACGGAGACGTCGTAAGTGACGTGGGGAATGCCCAGCGCGTCCGGGCCGACATCGACCACTTTGGCGATCTCAACGATGTTGCCTTCATGGGCCAGTTTGTAGACGGAACCGACCTTAATGGCCTCCGCCTTCAGCGGTTGTTTAAACCAGTGGTCTGCGAGCATGATCTCAATACCTTTTCAATCAAGGCCGGCCCCCGACCTGACAGCCCTTCCCGTACATGGTTGCATTTTGCACGCGCAGACGTGAAACTTTCGTTAACGAATATCATGGAACTATCTAAAACTATTGAATAAATTCCGTTCGCCTACCGCATTGCGAGAGAGCGCCCAGAGATCCCTCATAACCTCCGGTAGGGCCTGCGGCAGATCCGAGGCGATCAGGCCCGGCCCCAGGGCCGCCGCGGCCCGGCCATGGATCCAGACCGCCGCCGCTGCCGCCTCGAAGGCGACCATGCCCTGGGCCAGCAGCCCCCCGATCATGCCCGCCAGGACGTCGCCGGTGCCCCCGGTCGCCAGCCAGGGCGGCGCCACTGCGGTAACAGCGGCACGCCCGTCCGGCGCCGCGATGACGCTGTCCGGGCCCTTCAGGACCACCACGGCCCCGCTGCGCGCGGCCGCGGCCCGGGCGCGTTCCAGCCGGTTGCCCGAAAGGTCGGGATAAAGTCGCCGGAACTCCCCGTCGTGGGGCGTCAGCACCGTCGTCCCGCCGGTATCTGCCTCAATCAGCCGCCACAGGGCCGCCGGATCGTCCTGAAAGACGCTGAGCGCGTCGGCATCCAGCACCACCCGCTTTCCCCCGGTCAGGCTGGCCTCGGCGCGGGCCCGGGTTTCCGCGGTCACCCCGTTGCCCGGCCCGACCAGGACCGCATTGCGGCGCGGATCCTCGAGGGCCGAGGCGAAATCGGCGGGTTTGGGCGCCTCCAGCGTGATGACGCCCGGGTTGGAGACCGCATAGATCGGCAGGCTGGCAGCATCGCAGGCCACGGAGACCAGCCCCGCGCCGATCCTGAGGCCGGCCCGGCAGGCAAGCTGTGCCGCCCCGGTCATGGTGCCGCCGCCGGCCACCAGCAGATGCCCGGCGTCGTACTTGTGGGACTGCGTGGTCCGCCAGGGATAGCCGCCCAGCCACAGCGCCGGCCCGTTCTCGAAGGTCTGCGGGGCGATATCGTCCAGCACCCGGGCCAGGATGCCGATATCCGCCAGAACGATCTCGCCGCAGTATTCTCTGCCTGGAACAAGAAGATGCGCCGGTTTCTTGCGAAAGAAGGTAACAGTTTTCTCGGCCCGGAAGGCGAGGCTCTCCAGAGGCTCGGCGCCGTCGCCCGGCAGGCCGCTCGGCACGTCGACCGCGATGACCGGCAGGCCGAGTTCCCTGACGCTGCGCACCAGAGCGGCCGCCGCGCCGTCCAGGGCTCGGGCCAGGCCGGCGCCAAAGAGCGCGTCGACCACAACCTCGCCGGGCTGCGGCGCGACCGTTTCCAGGGGCTCGACCGGCCCGGACCAGGCCGCCGCCGCCCCGGCAGCATCGCCCTTCAGCCTGTCGATGCCGCCCATCAGGGCCAGGCGCACCGGCCAGCCGGCAGCCCGCAGATGGCGCGCCGCCACGAAGCCGTCGCCGCCGTTATTGCCGGGGCCGGCGAGCACCAGGACCTGAGCGATCCCGCGCCGGGCCATGACCGCCCCCGCCACCGCCGCCCCCGCGGCTTCCATCAGCACGGCGCCGGGCGTCCCGCCGGCGATCGTCAGGCTGTCGGCGCGGTACATCTGCTCGGTGGTGAGGAGCGCCAGGTCGAAGGGCTGCGAGTCGGGGGTCATCTGCCGCGGGGCCTCATGGGGTGGGGTTATCTGCGGCCGGCCGCTTCGTGCAGGGCCGCCACCCCGGCACGCGCCCCTTCACGCAGCATCACCAGGTCGATGTCCGCCAGCACCAGGTCATAGCCCGCCTCGTAGAGGGCTTTCGGCGCGCGCTCGGGTGTGGGAATGCCACCCAGCAGGCAGCCCGCGGCCTTGGCCGCCTCCTCCACCCGTGCGATGGCGGCGCGTACGTCCGGGTGGTCGGGCTCGCCCAGGTGGCCCAGGCTGCCGGAAAGGTCGAAGGGGCCGACGAAGATCATGTCCAGGCCGTCGACGGCGGTGATCTCGGCCACGTTCTCCACTGCCGTGCCGGTCTCTACCTGACAGATCACCAGCAGGCTCCCGGCAATGTCGCGCACATAGCCCTGCCAGTCGTCGCCGTAGCGGGCGGCACGTACGATCGGCGCCGCCATGCCCCGGAAGCCCCGCGGCGGATAGTGGCAGGCCGCCACCGCCGCCTCGGCCTCCGCCGCGGAATTGACCACCGGCACCATGACGCCCTGGGCGCCGGCGTCCAGCACCCGCTTGATCCAGGTCGGATCATTGGCCGGCACCCGCACCAGGGGCGTACAGGCGCTGCCCCGCAGGGCCCGCATGACGGCCACGGCGTCCCCCAGGTCCGCCGCGCCATGCTCCAGGTCGATCATCGTGCAGTCGTAGCCGGCCGCCGACATGATCTCGGTCGCTGTCGGGCTGAACAGCTCCGTCCAGTAGCCGCAGACCGGCGTGCCGGCACGCATTGTCGCCTTTAGTGACTGGCTCACCCTGCCCCTCGCCTCCCTAACCCACTGAAACCCTGCGGCATCGCCGCCGACCACGGCGGCCCGATTCCCGGGCGCGGCAAGCTTAGCGTCAACCGGTCGGCCGGCGATAGAGGCCCGCGCGCCCCGGGCTCCAAGTATTGCCAAGGACTCTTACTGAGAACCGGACGTTTTAGTGGCGCCGCCGCGCCTGACCAATGTCTGGGGCGACCCGGGCCGAGCGCCCGCAATAAAGAACGGTGCTGGAGCGCAAGAAACCGAAATCGCGCCTTGACCTCAATCTTGCCACAGCCCGATTCGCCGGTGACACAATTTGCCCACAAGCTACGAATTCTTGTGCTTTTATGTAATAATGAGAGAATAGAGTATTTTTACTTTACTTCTGGCAGGGTGTTAACCACCGATAAGTAATTTGTTTCACGTGAAACGCCGCCACGCAACTATGGTTTACGGGATATTAAGCTTTTTACTTTATCTGTTCTTAATACTTGATTAACCCCTTGCAGAGGCCCCCGGTTCCCGTGCGTTTCCCGCCCCGAACGCTCAGCAACCACCTGAAATTTCTGCGCCTCCCGGCCCAGCGGCAGCTTTCCAGCCGTATCCGCCGTTTTGTCTACACGCTCCTGCTGGCCCTGGCGTCGCCCCTGTTTTTCGGCGCGAGTCTTGCCGGTGAATTCGACCTGGCCTTGCGCGGCGATGCGCAGCCCGTCGGCGAGATCTCGGCCCGCACCGAGCTGGGCCCGGTCGCCCTGGCGCTGCGCCACAGCGAGTATCTGGGCTATCTCAACCGGAACTATCGGGAAGACGGCGGCGAGGAAAATCCGCTCGTCCGCAGCACCCGGATCGACGGCGAGGGTGTCCTAGGATTGGAATCCGGAACCGGCCTGCCCTACGGCCTGGCCCTCGCCCTGGATGAATGGGAAAGCGGGGAACGCGAGCTGCGGCTGACCGGCCGCAGCGGCCTCGATCTCGGCGGCCTGCGGCTCGATCACAGCCTCACCCTGGCCACCCGCTACGCTGTCGACGGCAGCGAGACCCGCAGCGGCAGCGGCCGCTTCAGCCTGGGCGGCAGCTTCTTCGGCGGCCTGCAGGAAGGCGTGATCGAATACGATGCGATGCCAAGGGCCCAGATCACCCGGCTGGGCTTCCAGTCCGACTGGCGTTTCGAAGATGGCGGCGCGGTGGTCGCCGGACTGGATCACCGGCCCCTGGACCGGATATCCGAGGCCCGCTTCGGCTTCCGTCAGCCGGTCGGCGCCTTCGACATGAGCTCCGACTTCGTGGCCGACAGCACCGGCGCTTACAGCCTGGGGATCAGCTTCTCGCTGGCACTGAACGGCGTGCCGGGGGCAGAAAGCTGGCGCCTCTCCTCCATGCTGTCGGCGCTGCACGCCGAGCGGCTACCGCCGCCGCCCCCGGCCGTCGGCAGTTTTCTGGACGGCAACTGAGGCCAGTCGGTGGCCCCTGCCCTAATTGGGCTCCACGTGATGGAAAGAATGGAAGGTTTCCAGGCGCTTCAGCACCGCGTCGAGGCGGGCCTGGGCCGAGGCCACGTCCCGGGCGATCAGGCCGACTTCCTGGCGCAGCACCTGGACCTCGTCATCGATCCCCTCGATCGGGCCTTCGCCCAGGCCGGTGAGCAGCCAGGCGGGGCTGACGCCCAGGCTGCCGGCGATCAGCGTCAACTTGTTGGAGCGCGGTTCGGAGCGGTCGTTCTCCCAACCCTGCCAGGTCGCTGTCTTCACACCCAGCCGTCGCGCGGCCTGGGCCACCGTCAGGCCGGTCGCTTCGCGGGCGCGGCCGATGCGCCCGCCGATGGTGTCGTACTCGTCCCGGTCAGGGGTTTCGTTCTGATCGTTGGTAATGGCTGAATCCTCCGGCGGTTTCTTTCGAGGACCGGCAGGTCCCCTTGCGCGCGCCGCGGCAACCGCGGCCATGATCATGTCATGGACGCACAGTGGCGGCGTTTTCGGGTGTGCCCTGACCTTACGGCCAGCGCCCGCTTTGTCAACTTGAGGGCTCTGCTTGCGCACTTCCGCCGCGCCACCGACAGAGAATTTCATGGAAGCGTCATCGCCCGGCCAGGAAAGGCCGGCGGATGTGGCAAAGCGGTGACCGGAAGGAATTGGGGTGGCTGATGGGATTTGAACCCACGACCTCCTGGACCACAACCAGGCGCTCTAACCAACTGAGCTACAGCCACCATCGGGCCGGGCCGCGCTGAACCGCGCGGCGCGTCGGATGGGCGTGTTTAGACCTCCGGCCCGCAGCCGTCAAGAGCGCGCTTACCGGCAAGTTTCCGCCTTCTCTGCCGCCTTGCGGGCCATGCCCCCTGTGCCATAGTGTGCTGCCGAAAATCCGGTGACAGGAATAAGCCTGGAGGGGCGGAAATGCTGAAGACCGCGGCCGCGATCGCGCGGCTGGGCACAGAGAGCGCCTTTGAGGTGCTGGCGCGCGCCAAGCAGCTCGAGGCCCAGGGCCGCGACATTATCAACCTGGGCATCGGCCAGCCCGACTTCCAGACCCCCGAGCATGTGGTAGAGGCCGCGGTCAAGGCGCTGCGCGACGGCCACCATGGCTACACCCCGGCCAACGGCATTCCCGAGCTGCGCGAGGCGGTCGCCGAGGACCTTGAGCTGCGCCACCGGGTCAGCGTCGACCCGGCCAGCATCGTCGTGGTGCCGGGCGGCAAGGTGACCATGTTCTTCGCCGTCCTGATGTTCGGCGAGGCCGGCGCCGAGATCCTCTACCCCAACCCCGGCTTCCCCATCTATGAGTCGGTGATCAACTTCTCCGGCGCCACGGCGGTGCCGATCCCGCTGCGCGAGGACAACGGCTTCGCCTTCTCCGCCGAGGAGGTGCTGAGCCTGATCACCCCGAAGACCCGCCTCATCATTCTCAACAGCCCCGCCAACCCGACCGGCGGCGTGACGCCGCGCGAAGAGGTCGATCGCCTGGTCGAGGGGCTGGAGGCCCATCCCGACATCGCCATCCTGTCGGACGAGATCTACAGCCAGATGCTTTACGACGGGCGCGAGCACGTCAGCCTGCTGCAGTACCCGCAGCTGCGCGACCGGGTCATCATGCTGGACGGCTGGAGCAAGACCTACGCCATGACCGGCTGGCGCCTGGGCTTCGCGGTCTGGCCCAAGGCCCTGGTGGAGGCGGCCACGCGCCTGGCCATCAACTGCCACTCCTGCGTCAACGCTGCGGCCCAGTACGCCGGCATCGCCGCCCTGCGCGGCCCCCAGGATGCGGTGGCGGAGATGATGTCGGCCTTCGACATGCGCCGGCGCACCATCCACCGGGCGCTGAACGACATCCCCGGCGTTTCCTGCGTGGAGCCGGCCGGCGCCTTCTACGCCTTTCCCAATGTGTCCGGCACCGGCATCGCCGCCAAGACCCTGGAGGTGGAACTGCTGGAGCAGGCCGGCGTGGCGACCATCGCCGGCACCTCCTTCGGGCGTTTCGGGGAAGGCTACCTGCGCCTCTCCTACGCCAACTCCCAGGAAAACATCCGCGCCGCCCTGGAGCGCATCGCCGGCTATCTGGCGGATCAGGAGGCCCGAAGCGCTTGATTAGTTTGCGTGCAAACTGCTTAGTATTTGGGCAGCAAAGCGCGGATTTTGTGGGCTGATCCGGGCTTTTTCGCCTCTCGGGCCCAGGTTTCGCCGGGCTCCTGCGACTTGGCACGGCTCATGCTTACGCGAAGGTGGATACTGGTTCGCCAGCGAACGGAACAAACAACAGGCCAGAGCTACCCAGCTAAGAGTCACCCTATAAAGAGACACGGGGCCCAAATACGCGATGAAGAAGATCGAAGCGATCATCAAGCCGTTCAAGCTTGATGAGGTAAAGGAAGCGCTGCATGAGGTGGGGATCAAAGGCATTACCGTGACCGAGGCCAAGGGCTTCGGCCGGCAGAAGGGCCACACCGAACTGTACCGCGGCGCCGAGTATGTCGTCGATTTCCTGCCCAAGGTGAAGGTCGAAGTGGTCCTGGAGGACGAACTCGTCGAGCGCGCCGTGGAGGCCATTCAGCAGGCCGCCCACACGGGCCGCATCGGCGACGGCAAGATCTTCGTCAGTGCGATCGAGGAGTCCATCCGCATCCGCACCGGGGAGCGCGGCGCGGCCGCCGTCTGAGAGACGGTGCGCCGGCCATTTCACGGTGGCCACTTCGCGGCCGGGAACAGCCGGCAGAGGCTAACGTCAATCACGGTTTTTAGAAGAAACGGAAAGAGCATCCATGTCTGACGCCAAAACCATCCTTGAGATGATCAAAGAGAAGAACATCGTCTACGTCGACTACCGCTTCACCGACCCGCGCGGTAAGTGGCAGCACGTTGCCATGCACGTGAACGCCATCGACGAGGACGCCCTCACTGAAGGCATCATGTTCGACGGTTCGTCGATCGCCGGCTGGAAAGCGATCAACGAGTCCGACATGATCCTGCAGCCCGACCTGAACTCGGCGGTGATGGATCCCTTCTCCAACCTTCCGCAGCTCATCCTCTTCTGCAACATCGTGGAGCCCTCGACCGGCCAGCTCTATGGCCGCGACCCGCGCTCGACCGCGATCCGTGCCGTTGAGCACCTGAAGGCGACCGGCATCGGCGACTCCTCCTTCTGGGGCCCGGAAGCAGAGTTCTTCGTCTTCGACGACGTCCGCTACGAGGTCTCGCAGAACCAGACCTTCTATTTCCTGGACTCCAACGAAGGCCCCTACAACACCGGCGCCATCTTCGAGCAGGGCAACCTGGGTCACCGCCCGGCCATCAAGGGTGGCTACTTCCCGGTGCCGCCGGTGGACTCGGCCATGGACCTGCGTGCCGAGATGTTGAAGGTGATGGCCGAGATGGGCCTGGACGTCGAGAAGCATCACCACGAGGTGGCGCCGTCCCAGCACGAGCTGGGCATCAAGTTCGCCCCGATGGTGGAAGCCGCCGACGGCATGCAGATCTACAAGTACGTGGTGCAGCAGGTCGCCGACCAGTACGGTAAGACGGCGACCTTCATGCCGAAGCCGGTCGCCGGCGACAACGGCTCGGGCATGCACACCCACCAGTCGATCTGGAAGGACGGTCAGCCGCTCTTCGCCGGTGACGGTTACGCCGGCCTGTCGGAGATGTGCCTCTTCTACATCGGCGGCATCATCAAGCACGCCAAGGCGCTGAACGCCTTCACCAACCCCTCGACCAACAGCTACAAGCGTCTGATCCCGGGCTTCGAAGCGCCGGTGCTGCTCGCCTACTCGGCGCGCAATCGTTCGGCCTCCTGCCGTATCCCTTACGGCGAGAGCCCCAAGGCCAAGCGCGTCGAGATCCGCTTCCCGGACCCGGTTGCCAACCCCTACCTCGCCTTCTCGGCGATGCTCATGGCCGGCCTGGACGGCATCAAGAACAAGATCCATCCGGGCGACCCCATGGACAAGGACCTCTACGACCTGCCGCCGGAAGAGCTTGCCGGCGTGCCGACGGTCTGCGGTTCCCTGCGCGAGGCCATGGAGGCCCTGGAAGCCGACCACGAGTTCCTGCTGGCCGGCGACGTCTTCACCCGCGACCAGATCGATGGCTACATGGATCTGAAGTGGGAAGAGATCTACGAGTTCGAGCACGCCCCGCACCCGGTCGAGTTCAAGATGTACTACTCGTCCTGATACGGCCCAACTGACGCCCGAGTGGCGTCAGGGGGGGACGCTCCGCCGTCCCCTGCCAAAAAAAGAAGGCCCCGCCGGTACGATGCCGGCGGGGCTTTTTCTTTGCCCCCGCCAACGCCTCTGCACACGAATCGCCGCCGAAGACCAATATGGTTAACGGTAAGTAAAGACATCGCCGTAATCACAGAAGAGATCGATTTCCATCACACTTCTGCCGTGAAGTGGTCACCCCGGCATCACAAGCATCTGGGGGATCCTAAGATAGGGTCTGCAGTGCTCATCGCTCCAAAAGCGCGAGTCGGGCGGGAAACCGCAACCTTTTGGCAAGATTTATTGAAAAAAAATTAAATGAATCCCTAACGTATGGCTAGAAACCTAATTTTTTATTAAAATATTCCAAATATCCCGACTTTCTAATTTTGATGTCATACAATACCCTCGAATAAATCACGCCCAGACGGCAAGTAAAACGCTACTCCTCTGTCAAACGGATTACCACGTTCGGAGTAGCCTCTTGCTGTCACGAAGACACTTGCTCCTGGGTCTGGGCGCCACCGCCGCCAGCATCGCGATCCCCGCGCCCGCGCAATCGGCCATGACCGGCCTGCCAGGCCCCCTGCCCCTCTCCTCCGCCATGTCGGCCGGTAAGCTGATCCCCGCGCCCTCGGCCTGGTTCGCCCTGTTGCGCCAGCACCCGGAACTGGACCCGGCCACCTCGCGCTTCAAGCCGGTCAAGCTCTCCTTGGGACGTGCGGCCCAGCTCATGAGGGT
Source organism: Kiloniellaceae bacterium (assembly GCA_050290145.1). Classification (GTDB taxonomy): domain Bacteria; phylum Pseudomonadota; class Alphaproteobacteria; order Kiloniellales; family Kiloniellaceae; genus Pelagibius. The sequence continues at coordinate 9,519 of JBNKHC010000425.1, forward strand.
CAACAAGGAGATCAACAAGCGCATCGCGTACCGCGACGACGCCGGGAAGGACATCTGGGAAGTCGGCGACCGGGCCGGCGACTGCGAGGACTATGCGATTCGCAAGCTGAAGACCCTGATCCAGGATCACGGCTTTCCGCGCGGCGCCCTCACCCTCGCCGCCTGCCGGCTGGACCGCGGGCGCGGCCATGCCGTTCTGCTGGTCCACAGCGACAAGGGAGTCTACGTCATGGACAACCTGACCTACCGGGTCATGCCCTGGCGCGACTTGCCCTACAACTGGGTTGCACGGGAGGAACCCGGCGCCCCTTTTCGGCTGTGGCGCTCCCTCGCCGCCTGAGGCGGCGGGGAGCGCTTCCGACGGAAACGCTCAGCGCAGCTTGACGGTAACCGTGGCGCCGCCGTCGCCGTGCACGGAATCGTGGGCGCGGATCAGCACCTCGTCGACCTCCGGCGGAATGACCACGCCGCCCAGGGAGCGGGTAAAGGGCTGCTCGTGCTCGTGGGGATGCAGCAGGACCCGGGTCCCGAGGACGCGTCCCTCCAGGGTCTCCACCTGCCAGCGGTCGGCGTAGTGGTCCCAGCCTTCGTCGCCGTGGCGCACCGTGACCCGGAAGCGCCAGGTGCCGTCGCTCTCCTGCGCGGCCTCGGCGGAGACCACATCGGCTTCGCCGGCCAGGGCCGGGGCCAAAGGCAGAAGGCTCAGCAGGCAGGCGGCAAGCAGGCGCCTCATGCGGCTCCCTCCTCGTCTTCGGTCGGCACCGGGCCCTCAGGAACGGGTCGGGGCCGGCCGTTGTCGTCGATCGCGACCAGGGTGAAGGTCCCCTGCGTCACCCGGACATGCTCGTTGGGGCCGCTGGCGCTGATGCTGCCGCGCAACGCCCAGGCTTCGACGTGGATGGCCATGGAGGTGCGCCCGACGCGGATCACCTCCGTGTAGGTGCCGAGCACATCACCCACGTAAACGGGCAGGTGGAAGACCATGGCGTCGACCGCCACTGTGGCGACACGCCCGCGGGCACGCGCCCCGGCGGCGATACCGGCGGCGATATCCATCTGCGACAGTACCCAGCCGCCGAAGATGTCGCCGTTGGGATTGGCGTCGGCCGGCATGGCGAGGGTCCGGGAGGCCAGGCTGCCGCGCGGCTTGTCCCCGCTGGGCGGCTTTTCACTTTCCGAAGGCATGGACAGGGGGTCTCTCACTAACTAGATACTGGGGCTCCAGATAAGCTACCCTACCTTATCGGCGATTCCCTTGTCCCGATTCGCCACACGTCGGGGTGTGGCCCCGGCGATCACGTTTTCGTTCACTGCACGCATTTGTCCACGACATGCGGGCGCCTACATTACAGGCCAAGATGGCGGACCTCTTCCAGACAGCTTCAAAGAAATCGTCAGGCAAACAATCGGGTTATTCGGCAAAGGACATCGAGGTCCTGGAGGGCCTCGAGCCCGTACGCCGGCGCCCGGGCATGTATATCGGCGGCAACGACGAACGCGCCATGCACCACCTCGTGGCCGAGGTGCTGGACAACGCCATGGACGAGGCCGTGGCCGGCCACGCCACCCGCATCGAGCTGGAGCTGAAGCCGGGCAACGTGGTGGTGATCAGCGACAACGGGCGCGGCATCCCGGTCGACCCGCACCCCAAGTACAAGCCCAAGTCGGCCCTGGAAGTGATCCTCACCACCCTTCACTCGGGCGCCAAGTTCTCGCAGAAGGCCTACGCGACCTCCGGCGGCCTGCACGGTGTCGGCGTCTCGGTGGTCAACGCCCTTTCCGACGACATGACCGTGGAAGTGGCGCGCGACCAGAAGCTCTACGAGCAGAGCTACAGCAAGGGCAAGGCGAAGACCAAGCTCAGCAAAGGCAAGCCGGTGAAGAACCGGCGCGGCACCACCATCCAGTTCCACCCCGATCCCTCGATCTTCGAGAAGGACGCGACCTTCCGCCCGGCGCAGCTCTACCGCATGGCGCGCTCCAAGGCCTACCTCTTCCGGGGGGTGGAGATCCGCTGGAGCTGCGACAAGAGCCTCATCGCCAAGGGCGACGACACGCCGGAAAAGGACAACATCCACTTCCCCAACGGCCTGGAGGACTTCCTGGCCGCCACCCTGGAGAAACGCAAGACCCTGACGCCCGACCCCTTCGTCGGCGAAGGCAAGTTCCCCGACGGCCAGGGCCGCGTCGAGTGGGCGATCTCCTGGCCGATGGACGAGAACGGCTTCCTCAACTCCTACTGCAACACCGTGCCGACGCCGGAGGGCGGCAGCCACGAGGCGGGCCTGCGCAGCGGCCTGTTGAAGAGCATCAAGGCCTATGCCGAGATGGTCGGCAACAAGAAGGCCGGCAACGTGAATTCCGACGACGTCTGCGGCGGCGCCTGCATCATGCTGTCGCTCTTCATCCGCGATCCGCAGTTCCAGGGCCAGACCAAGGAGAAGCTGGCCACGACCGCGGCGACCAAGCTGGTCGAAGGCTCCATCAAGGACCACTTCGACCACTGGCTGTCCGGCCACCCGGAGCGCGCGCGCCTGCTGCTGGAACGCATCGTCGAGCGTTCCGAGGAACGCCGGCGCCGGCGCGAGGAGAAGGAGCAGAGCCGCAAGACGGCGACGCGCAAGCTGCGCCTGCCGGGCAAGCTGTCCGACTGCAGCCGCAACCGCTCCGAAGGCACCGAGATCTTCCTGGTCGAGGGCGATTCCGCCGGCGGCTCCGCCAAGCAGGCGCGCTCCCGCGAGACCCAGGCGGTACTGCCGCTGCGCGGCAAGATCCTGAACGTCGCCAGCGCCTCGGCGGACAAGCTGAAGGGCAACCAGGAGATCTCCGACATCACTCAGGCGCTGGGCTGTGGCTCGCGCGGCAGCTTCGACGTCGACAAGCTGCGCTACGAGCGCATCATCATCATGACCGATGCCGACGTCGACGGCGCCCACATCGCCTCGCTGCTCATCACCTTCTTCTATAAAGAGATGGCCGGCCTCATCGAAAGCGGCCGGCTCTACCTGGCGCAGCCGCCGCTCTATCGCCTGACCCAGGGCAGCGAGAGCGTCTACGCCATGGACGACAAGGAGAAGGACAAGCTGTTGAAGTCGCACTTCAAGGGCCGCGGCAAGATCGACGTCAGCCGCTTCAAGGGCCTGGGCGAGATGCCGGCCCGGCAGTTGAAGGAAACCACCATGGACCCCGGCAAGCGCACCCTGCTGCGAGTCACCATCGTCGGCGAGAATGACAAGAATCCGGCGGCGGAGGAAAAGAAGGCGGCGGACCTCATCGAACGGCTCATGGGGCGCAAGGCGGAGACGCGCTTCGCCTTCATCCAGGAGAACGCCCGTTTCGTCGAGGAGATCGACGTCTAGGGAATCTTCTCCCTTTCTCAATGCATAGGTGTCGTCCCGGGACTTGACCCCGGGACCCATTGGCGCCCGCTGAGAAGACGGGGTCCTCTGCCCACTACGCTGATGACGTTGCAATGGCATTGGATCCCGGCAACAGGTGCCGGGATGACAGTGTTGTTGCCGCGCCATCGGGCACCCTCTCGAAAGCCCGTCTCCAATGTGGTAGAGCATTTACTGCTCTCGACAGAAACGGCCCCGCGATGACCAAAGCCTTCGCCCCGATCACCGCGCTGCTGCTCAGCGTCGCCCTGCTGCTCATGGGCAACGGCCTGCAGGGCACCCTGCTGCCGGTGCGCGCCAACCTAGAGGCGTTCTCCGACACCGACATCGGCATCCTCGGCTCGTCCTACTTCCTGGGATTCGCCGCGGGCTGCCTGTACGGGCCGCACCTCATCCGCCGCGCCGGGCACATCCGCGCCTTCGCCGCCCTGGTCGCCGTCGCCTCCTGCGTGGTGCTGGTGCACTCGATATTCCTTACTCCGGTCCTCTGGTGGGTGCTGCGCGCCATGACCGGCTTCTGCTTCGCCGCGCTCTACATGATCATCGAGAGCTGGCTGAACGAGAAGTCGACCAACGAGACCCGCGGCTTCGTCTTCTCGCTCTACACCATCATCAATCTGACGGTCATCACCATCGGTCAGCTCATGCTCGGCCTCGACCAGCCGGAAAACTTCCCGCTGTTCCTGCTGGCTTCGATCCTGGTGTCCCTGGCCGCCGTGCCCGTCGCCATGACCAAGGCCGAGGCGCCGGCGCCGGTGCAGTCGGTCAGGATCCGCCTCAAGCACCTCTACAAGCTGTCGCCGGTCGGCGTCGTCGGCTGCCTCGCGGTGGGCCTGGCCAACGGCTCCTTCTGGGCCCTGGCCCC
>JBNKHC010000426.1:0-9315 GCA_050290145.1 Kiloniellaceae bacterium
GGCAGCGGCGATCGCCGCAGCCTGTTCTCCCGTCGCGGCGCCAATCCCAACCAGGTGAAGGCCGGGCGCGTGTTCCGCCACGACGACGGCAGCGGCCGCCAGGAGACGGCGACGGTTATCGGCCTCTGCGAGATCCTGGGCATGACCCACGTGCGCTATGACCTGCGCATCGACCAGCCGGGCCATCGCCCCTTCGAGGACGGCCCGCGGGTGCTGGGCATGAAGACCTTCCTCGATCACTTCTGCGAGCCGATCAGCTCCTAGGGCCTCGTCGGGGCCAGCCGGCTTTCCCCCGGCGGCCTTCCTCCCTGCGGCTTTTCCTGAGAATCCCTGGCGCTTGCGCGCCCCCTTACTATTGCGCGACCGGCCGCGATGTTATACATCGGCCCTCCGCGGTAGGCGCGGGCGTGGCGGAACTGGTAGACGCGCTGGTTTTAGGTACCAGTGGAGCAATCCGTGGGGGTTCGAGTCCCTCCGCCCGCACCAGCGCCAAGCGGAGATTGAAGTTTCTCTCAACGGAGAGTTTGCCGCCCCGGGCAACCCCGAGCGGCCGAGTTTCCCCACGGATCATCATCCAAGACGAGGCTGAGGAAGGCCTAGCCGAACATGCAGGTCACGGAAGTAAGCAGCGAAGGCTTGAAGCGCGACTTTAAGGTCGTCATTGAAGCCAAGGAAATTAATGAAAAAGTCGAAAACCGGCTTCGCGAAATCAGCGCCCGTGTAAAGGTTCCCGGCTTCCGTCCGGGCAAGGCGCCGATCAAGCTGCTGAAGCAGCGCTACGGGCCCTCGGTGATGGGTGAGGTGCTGGAGCGCGCGGTGACCGATTCCTCGGCCCAGGCCATCAACGAGCGCGGCCTGCGGCCCGCCGTGCAGCCGAAGATCGAGATCGACTCCTTCGAGGACGGCAAGGACCTGGAATACTCCATGGCGGTCGAGCTGCTGCCGGAGTTCGAGCCGATGGACTTTTCCAAGATCGAGCTGGAGCGGGTGAAGATTGCGGTGCCGGAGGAGGAGGTGACCTCTGCCCTGGAGCGCCTGGCCGCCAGCCGCAAGGAGTCCAAGCCGCTGGAGACGCCGCGCCCGGCGCAGTCCGGCGACGTGGTGGTGCTCGACTTCAAGGGCACCGTACACGGCGAGGCGCTGCCCGGCATGGCCGGCGAGGATCACCACCTGGAGCTCGGCTCGAACACCTTCATCGCCGGCTTCGAGGATCAGCTGATCGGCGCCGGGGTGGGCGAGCAGCGCACCGTCAACGTGACCTTCCCGGAAGGCTACGGCAACGAGAAGCTCTCCGGTCAGCCGGCGGTCTTCGAGTGCACCATCAAGGAGATCCGTGAATCGGTGCCGGCCGAGCTGGACGACGAGCTGGCCAAGTCGATGGGCGCCGAGAGCCTGGACGACCTGAAGGAAAAGGTGAAGGAGCGTCTGGCCCAGGACTACGACGGCCTGTCGCGCATGCGCATGAAGCGCGAGATCCTCGACCAGCTTGCCGAGGCGCACGACTTCGAGGTGCCCGAGAGCATGGTCGACCTGGAGTTCGACGCCATCTGGCGCCAGGTCGAGCACGACCGCGAGCACGGCCGGGTCGACCCGGACGACGAGGGCAAGGACGAGGAAGAGATGAAGGCGGAGTACCGCGAGATCGCCGAGCGCCGGGTGCGCCTGGGTCTGCTGCTCTCCGAGGTCGGCCGCCTGAACCAGATCGAGGTGGCCCAGGACGAGGTCAACCGCGCCCTGTTCCAGGAGGCCCAGCGCCATCCCGGCCAGGAGCAGCAGGTGCTGGAGTTCTACCGCTCCAATCCGGAGGCCCTGGCCCAGCTGCGCGCGCCGCTGTTCGAGGACAAGGTCATCGACTTCATCATCGACCTGGCCAAGGTGAGCGAGCGGGAAGTCTCGCCCGACCAGCTGCGCGAGGAAGAGGAGAAGGCGGCGGCCGAGGCGGCTGAGAAGCCGAAGAAGGCGGCCAAGAAGAAGCCGGCCAAGAAGGCGGCGGCGAAGTCCAAGGCCAAGGCGAAGAAGACCGAGGACGACGCGGCGGGCGAGGAAGACTCCTGAGGGCCCTCCAGGTCCCGGAGGGCGTGGGAGGGTTTTTCGCGGAGCCGACTCCACGAGGGGCTTTCCCTGACCGCCGACAGTACTTAAATGTGCTCTCCAGACCCCTTCGAGGGGGCCGGAGTCCGCACCGGAGTGTGGGAGCCAATAGAATCAAGGAATGTCCATGAGCGATCTGTACAGCCGCGATCTGCCTGAAACGGTCATGAATACCCTGGTCCCCATGGTCGTCGAGCAGACCAGCCGGGGTGAGCGGGCCTACGACATCTATTCGCGCCTGTTGAAGGAGCGCATCATCTTCCTGACCGGACCGGTGCACGATGCCGTGGCCAGCCTGATCTGCGCCCAGTTGCTCTATCTGGAGTCCGAGAATCCGACCCAGGACATCTTCTTCTATATCAACTCGCCCGGCGGCGTGGTGAGCGCCGGTCTGGCGATGTACGACACCATGCAGTACATCCGCCCGGAGGTGCAGACCGTCTGCATCGGCCAGGCGGCCTCGGCGGGCTCGCTGCTGCTCATGGCCGGCGCCAAGGGCAAGCGCTTCGCGCTGCCCAACTCCAAGATCATGATCCACCAGCCCTCGGGCGGCTTCCAGGGCCAGGTGACGGACATCCAGATCCACGCCGAGGAGATCATCCGCACCCGGCAGCGGCTGAACGAGCTGTATTGCCAGCACACCGGCCAGGACATGGACACCATCGAAAAGGCCATGGAGCGCGACAATTTCATGGACGCGGAGAAGGCCAAGACCTTCGGCCTGATCGACGAGGTGGTCAGCCACCGCCCGGCCAGCGAATCGCCGACCCCGGCAGGCAGCGACACCAAGAGCTGAACGTAAAGCCCCCTTTTGCCGCCGCGGCCCGGCCCGGCCGGCCCGGCGGACGAAAAAAGTTGGGGGCAGGGCGCCTTGGAAAAGGGGACTTCAGGGGGGCGACGGAAAGTATGTTCGCTAACTACCTGGTTCCCGGAAAAGGGCGGGTTAACCCGTTCGTTAATAAATTGTTGAGCCCTTCGAATTAGGCTCAAATTGTCCCGTTAGCCAAGCCTCGGAGCCCGACCTTCCCACATAGCTCAAATACTGCGGTTTTTGTCATTGTGTGGGGGTGGGCCGTTTGACTAACATGGCGTAATGACAAACAAACGCTTAGTTGTAGCGGTATGACAAAGTCCAGCGGCAGCGACTCCAAGAATACTCTCTACTGCTCCTTCTGCGGCAAGAGCCAGCACGAGGTGCGGAAGCTCATCGCCGGTCCGACGGTGTTCATCTGCGATGAATGCGTCGAACTGTGCATGGACATCATCAGGGAAGAGCACAAGACCACCCTTGTGAAGTCGCGCGACGGCGTGCCGACGCCCCAGGACATCTGCACCGTCCTGGACGACTACGTGATCGGGCAGGGCCACGCAAAGCGGGTGCTCTCGGTCGCGGTCCACAACCACTACAAGCGCCTGGCGCACGGCGCCAAGTCGGCCGACGTCGAACTGGCCAAATCGAACATCCTGCTGATCGGCCCGACCGGCTGCGGCAAGACGCTGCTGGCCCAGACGCTGGCGCGCATCCTCGACGTGCCCTTCACCATGGCCGACGCCACGACCCTGACCGAAGCCGGCTACGTGGGCGAGGATGTCGAGAACATCATCCTGAAGCTGCTGCAGTCCGCCGACTATAACGTCGAGCGCGCGCAGCGCGGCATCGTCTACATCGACGAGGTCGACAAGATCAGCCGCAAGTCCGACAACCCCTCGATCACCCGCGACGTTTCGGGCGAGGGCGTGCAGCAGGCCCTGCTGAAGATCATGGAAGGCACGGTGGCCTCGGTTCCGCCGCAGGGCGGCCGCAAGCACCCGCAGCAGGAGTTCCTGCAGGTCGACACCACGAACATCCTCTTCATCTGCGGCGGCGCCTTCGCCGGCCTCGACAAGCTGATCGCGGGCCGTGGCAAGGGCACCTCCATCGGCTTCGGTGCCGACGTGCGCGGCCCGGACGACCGCCAGACCGGCGAGGTCCTCAAGGACGTGGAGCCGGAGGACCTGCTGAAGTTCGGCCTGATCCCGGAATTCGTCGGCCGCCTGCCGGTGGTCGCGACGCTGGAGGACCTGGACGAGGCCGCCCTTGTCGAGATCCTGACCCAGCCGAAGAACGCCCTGGTGAAGCAGTACGAGCGCCTCTTCGAGATGGAGGACGTCCGTCTGGAATTCACCGAGGACGCCTTGCGCGCGATTGCGGGCAAGGCCATTGCGCGCAAGACGGGGGCCCGCGGCCTGCGCTCCATCATGGAGAGCATCCTGCTGGATCCCATGTATGACCTGCCTGGTTTGGAAAATGTCGAGGAGATCGTCATCAACCGCGAGGTCGTCGATGGGCGTGCCAAACCGCTGTACATCTACACAGATCGCCGCGAAGACTTGGGAACGAGCGCTTAAACGCTTGTTTTACAATCCCAGATTGCAAGGTCCGTTGGGGGGCCTTGAAGTCCGTGCAAGAATCTACAATTTTTAAATACCAACCCGGTATTCTGGGGCGTCCTGTCTATGGGCGTCCGTCGTTTTTCGCCTGCATACGGTAAACGCCCCACAGTTTCATACGAGGTAATATGTTGGAACTTGCTCGCGGTAACCTCTTCCCGGTGCTGCCCCTGCGCGACATCGTGGTTTTCCCGCACATGATCGTGCCGCTCTTCGTCGGCCGCGATAAGTCGGTGCGTGCCCTCGAAGACGTCATGAAGGACGACAAGCAGATCCTTCTGGTCACCCAGAAGAATGCCGCTCAGGACGATCCGACGCCGGCCGACATCTATTCCGTCGGCACCATCGGCACGGTGCTGCAGCTGCTGAAGCTGCCCGATGGGACCGTGAAGGTCCTGGTCGAGGGCGGCCAGCGCGCGCGTATCAGCAAATACGCCGACACCGAGGACTTCTTCCAGGCCTACGCCGAGCCGATCGAGGACGACGCCGGCGACGACCGGGAGCTCGACGCCCTGGCGCGCACGGTGGTCTCGCAGTTCGAGCAGTACATCAAGCTGAACAAGAAGATCCCGCCGGAGGTGCTGGTCTCGATCAACCAGATCGACGACTTCTCGAAGCTGGCCGACACGGTCGCCTCGCACCTGGCGCTGAAGATCCCCGAGAAGCAGGAACTGCTGGAAAGCGAAACCGTCAGCGACCGCCTGGAGAAAGTCTACGCCTTCATGGAAGGCGAGATCGGCGTGCTGCAGGTGGAAAAGCGCATCCGCAACCGCGTGAAGCGCCAGATGGAGAAGACCCAGCGCGAGTATTATCTGAACGAGCAGCTGAAGGCGATCCAGAAGGAGCTCGGCGAAGGCGAGGACGGCCGCGACGAGCTGGCCGAGCTGGAAGAGCGCATCAAGGCCACCAAGCTGACCAAGGAAGCCAGCGAGAAGGCACTCGCGGAGCTGAAGAAGCTGCGCTCCATGAGCCCGATGTCGGCCGAAGCCACCGTGGTGCGCAACTACCTCGACTGGATCCTCTCGATCCCCTGGAAGAAGCGCACCAAGATCAAGCGCGACATCAAGCACGCGCAGGAGATCCTGGATGCCGATCACTATGGCCTGGAGAAGGTCAAGGAGCGCATCCTCGAATACCTCGCCGTGCAGCAGCGCATGAAGAAGGTGAAGGGCCCGATCCTCTGCCTCGTCGGCCCGCCGGGCGTCGGCAAGACCTCGCTCGGCAAGTCGATCGCCAGGGCGACGGGACGCAACTTCGTGCGCATGAGCCTCGGCGGCGTGCGTGACGAGGCCGAGGTGCGCGGTCACCGCCGCACCTACATCGGTTCGATGCCCGGCAAGGTCATCCAGTCGATGAAGAAGGCCAAGTCGTCGAACCCTCTGTTCCTGCTCGACGAGATCGACAAGCTCGGCGCCGACTGGCGTGGCGATCCTTCCTCGGCGCTGCTCGAGGTGCTGGATCCGGAGCAGAACAGCAACTTCAACGACCACTACCTGGAGGTCGACTACGACCTCTCGGACGTGATGTTCGTCACCACCGCCAACACGCTGCGCATGCCCGGGCCGCTGCTCGACCGCATGGAGGTGATCCGCATTCCCGGCTACACCGAGGATGAGAAGGTGCAGATCGCTCAACGCTACCTGATCCCGAAGCAGATGAAGGATCACGGCGTGAAGGAGAACGAGTGGTCGATCTCCGAGTCCGCGCTGCGCGGCCTGATCCGTCTCTACACCCGCGAGGCCGGTGTGCGTAACCTGGAGCGCGAGCTGGCCAACCTGGTCCGCAAGGCGGTCAAGGAAATCGCTCTCGGCAAGTCCGAGACGGTGAAGGTGGACCGCCGCAACCTCGACAAGTACGCCGGCGTTGCCCGCTATCGCTACGGCGAGGCGGAGATGGAGGACATGGTCGGCGTTTCCACCGGCCTGGCCTGGACCGAGGTCGGCGGCGAGATCCTCTCCATCGAAGCGGTGATGCTGCCGGGCAAGGGCAAGGTGACCTCCACCGGCAAGCTGGGCGACGTCATGAAGGAGTCGATCCAGGCGGCGGAGTCCTTCGTGAAGAGCCGCGCCATCACCTACGGCATCAAGCCGACGCTCTTCGAGCGGCGCGACATCCACGTCCACGTGCCCGAGGGCGCGACGCCGAAGGACGGTCCTTCGGCCGGCATCGCCATGGTGACGGCGATCGTCTCCGTGCTGACCCAGAACCCGGTGCGCCGCGACGTGGCGATGACGGGCGAGGTGACGCTGCGTGGACGCGTGCTGCCCATCGGCGGCTTGAAGGAGAAGCTTCTCGCTGCGCTGCGCGCCGGCATCAAGACGGTGCTCATTCCGCAGGAGAACGAGAAGGATCTCGCGGACATTCCGGACAACGTGAAGCGCAAGATGGAGATCGTTCCGGTCTCCGATTGCGACGAAGTGTTGAAGCGTGCGCTGGTCAACGAACTGACCCCGATCGAGTGGAACGAATCGGACGAGGAGGTCCAAACGACTCGGGCGCCGCAAGGTGAGGACGCACCCTCCGGTGTGCTCACCCACTAATCGGAAACGCGTATTCTTCGATTCGTTTTGGGAATGCAGGGGTTCTTTAGCCCAAAAATGGCTAAAACCCTTGCTTTTCCGCCCTTCTCACGTTGACGCCCCTGAATAGCGCGATTTACAATTCGCACCTCCTCGGAGCGGTTTCTTTATCTCTCTGCACATCCTATTCCCTACTGTCAGGAGGGGGGTTAAACGTGAATAAGAATGATCTGGTAGCAGTCGTCGCTGACAAGACCGGTCTGTCGAAAGCCGACGCCACTAAGGCCGTCGATGGTGTTTTCGACGCGATCACCGATTCCCTGAAGGCCGGCACCGAGGTTCGCCTCGTTGGCTTCGGCACCTTCAATGTCACTCGGCGCGCTGCTTCCGAAGGCCGCAATCCCCGCACGGGTGAGCGGATTCAAATCCCCGCGTCCAATCAACCGAAGTTCAAGGCGGGCAAGGGGCTCAAAGACGCCGTCAACTGACGCCCGACGCCTTTTGCATCTCAGACCCGGCCGCCCCGTTGATTCGGAGGCGGCCGGTGCTATTTTTAGAAGCACGTTTGTGCAGCAGAGATTTTTTCCCGGGCGGTTAGCTCAGCTGGCAGAGCATCGCGTTTACACCGCGAGTGTCGGCGGTTCGATCCCGTCACCGCCCACCATCCCCCTCGCGCCGCTTCTCGCACCCGTCTCGAGAGCTCCGTTGCCGGGCCCGCCCCCCTGCGGATCCTGCCCCGCGCCAGGCCCGCCCGGTGCGCGGTGAGGGCAGGGCCGCAGGTGGTGGTCCAAGGGAGCGGCCGGGTCGGACCAGGCCTCCAGAGGGCGCCCCGGGGCCCTGCGGCACCGTCCGGCGGGCGGTCTTTCCTTGCCCTTAAGCTTTCCGTGGGATAGTGGCCGGAAGGGGCCCCTGGGCGGCGCCTCGGCCCGCCGTGAGAGCGCGGGCGGGGAGCCCAGGTGACCTGCGGCAGGCCGCGGGGCGCACGGGGGCAAAAAAAGCGGTCCGGAGAGGCCCGGCACCGCTTGACACCCTGGGGGTGGTGGAGTACATCACCGCGTCCCGGATACGGGGGTGTAGCTCAGTTTGGTTAGAGCGCCGGCCTGTCACGCCGGAGGCCGCGGGTTCAAGTCCCGTCACTCCCGCCATTTCCCCTCCTGAAGACTTTCCTGAATCTGCTCCCTGCCGGCCGCCGGGCCTGGCGGACCCGGTCTGTGGTCTGCGCGACTTGCCCCTGGCGGGGACAGTGGCCTGAATTGTGATCAGGCCGGGGGTGACCGGTTCAGCGCGCGGACCGGCAATCTACCGCAGCGTCAGTCCCCGCCCCGCGAGCGTCGAATTTCCCTCTGGCTGCAAGCATTTCAAGGGATTGGCGCTTTTCCGCGATTTCCTTCCGCTCTATATTCAGATCCGACGCGAAGCCGTTGGGTTGCCTGCGATGATTGACCTTGCAATGACGCATTCCTTGCGGCAGTAAACGCACGCCGGGTTGACGTTCCTGGACGCCTGTCCACGCCCGGCAAAACGACACGCCACGAATGGCGGGTTAGGAGAGTGACGCATGGATGCCTTGTTGGCGGAATATTTGCCGATCCTGATCTTCCTCGGCATCGCGGTCGGACTCTCGGTGGTCATCGTGGCCGCATCCTACATCGTCGCGCGCCAGCGCCCCGACTCGGAAAAAGTCTCGGCCTACGAGTGCGGCTTCGAAGCCTTCGACGATGCGCGCAGCCGCTTTGACGTCCGCTTCTATCTGGTCGCCATCCTCTTCATCATCTTCGACCTCGAGGTCGCCTTCCTCTTCCCCTGGGCCGTGGCCCTGGGCGACATCGGGGTCTTCGGGTTCTGGTCGATGGTGATCTTCCTCGGGATCCTGACCGTCGGATTTGTCTACGAGTGGAAGAAGGGGGCCCTCGAATGGGAGTAGGGGAATGGGAGTAGACACCCTGCAGAACGCGGGCGCGCCGCTGCCTCCGGGCGAGCAGCAGGACGCGGTCCTGAGCCGGGTGGCCACGGAGATCTCCGACAAGGGCTTCGTGATCGCGCAGATGGACAAGCTGGCCGCCTGGGCCCAGTGCGGCTCGCTGTGGCCGATGACCTTCGGCCTGGCCTGCTGCGCGGTCGAGATGATGCACACCGCCTGCAGCCGCTACGACCTGGATCGTTTCGGCATGGTCTTCCGCCCCAGCCCGCGCCAGTCCGACGTGATGATCGTCGCCGGCACGCTGACCAACAAGATGGCGCCGGCCCTGCGCAAGGTCTACGACCAGATGCCGGA
>JBNKHC010000427.1:0-1900 GCA_050290145.1 Kiloniellaceae bacterium
CGGTGAAAGCGCAGTTGAAGGTGCTGGGCAACGAGGCTATCGATTTCCTGAAGTAACCCCATCCAAGGAAAGCGTCTTGCCCACCCTCGACCTCGACTTCGTCCGTTCCCAGTTTCCCGCCTTTTCCGAGCCTTCCCTCAAGGACTGGGCCTTCTTCGAGAACGCCGGCGGGTCCTATGCCTGCGGGCCGGTGATCGAGCGGCTGAACCGCTTCTACCGCGAGACCAAGGTGCAGCCTTACGGCCCCTTCCCGGCCTCCAAACGCGCGGGTGAGGAGATGGACGCGGCGCGGGAGCGGCTGGCCGGATACCTGAACGTCGCTTTCGACGAGGTTCACTTCGGGCCCTCGACGACACAGAACACCTACGTGCTGGCCCAGGCCTTCCGGGAAATGCTGCAGGAAGGCGACGAGATCGTCGTCACCAACCAGGACCACGAGGCCAACTCCGGCGCCTGGCGCAAGCTCGCCGACAGCGGCATCGTGGTGAGCGAATGGCGGGTCGATCCGGAGAGCGGCAGGCTCGACCCCGCCGAGCTGGACGAGGTCCTGACCCGCAAGACCAGGCTGGTCGCCTTCCCACACTGCTCCAACATCGTCGGGCACATCAACCCGGTGGCGGAGATCTGCGCCAAGGTGCAGGCCGCCGGGGCCATTGCCGTGGTCGATGGCGTCTCCTACGCGCCGCACGGCTTTCCCGACGTGAGGGCGCTGGACGCCGACATCTACCTCTTCTCGCTCTACAAGACCTACGGGCCGCACCAGGGCCTCATGGTGGTAAAGGAATCGCTCGCCGAGCGCCTGCCCAACCAGGCCCACTTCTTCAATGCCGGCAGCGTGCTGAAGCGGCTGACCCCGGCCGGGCCCGACCACGCCCAGATCGCCGCCTCCGCCGGCATCGCCGACTACTTCGACGCCCTGCACGCCCATCACTTCAGCGACGAAGTGGACGCCGCCGAGCGCGGCCGCCGCGTGCACGGCCTGATGGAAGCGCAGGAGAAGGCGCTGCTGGCGCCGCTGCTCGACTACCTGAGGCAGCGCAACGATGTTCGCGTGCTGGGTCCCACCGACCCGGCCGAGCGCGCGCCCACCGTCGCGCTGCACCCCAAGAACAAGTCTGCCGAGGCGGTGCTGGAGAACCTCACGGCGCGTGGCATCGCCGCCGGGGTCAGCAATTTCTATGCTTACCGCCTTGTGCAGGCCCTGGGGATCGACCCGGAGGCCGGCGTGCTGCGCCTCTCCTTCGTGCACTACACGGCACCGGAAGAAATCGACAAGCTGATCAAGGCCTTGGACGCCTCTCTTTAGGCCTCGTCCACCGCAAGATCGTGATCGGCCGGTCTGCTTTTCGGTCCGCTTTCGATTGTCAACAATCACGCCCTTCGGTGCTAAGCTGAAAAGAAAAAACGACAGGCACTGAGGGAGGAAAGCATGCATTGGGCGCGGTTCCGCCGCGGCGGCCATGTGGGGTATGGCCAGCTCGACGGCGACAGTCTCAAAGTCTATTCAGGCGACATCTTCGACGGGGCGGCCCCCACAGGCCAGACGGTCGGGCTCGGCGAAGTCGAGCTGATGACGCCCTGCGATCCCAGTAAGATGGTCTGCCTGTGGAATAACTTCCATGCCCTGGCGGCCAAGCTGGAGGTCGCCGAGCCGCCGGAGCCCCTGTGGTTCCTGAAGGCGCCCAGCGCCTTTACCGCGGCAGGCACGACCATCCGGCGCCCGGGCAGCTACGACGGCCCGGTAGTCTACGAGGGCGAACTGGGCATCGTCATCGGCAAGCAGTGCCGCGAGATCACCGAGGACCAGGCCGCCGATCACATCTTCGGCTACACCTGCGTCAACGACGTGACGGCGGCCAAGATCATCCAGAAGGACCCGACCTTCGCCCAGTGGGCGCGC
>JBNKHC010000428.1:0-10869 GCA_050290145.1 Kiloniellaceae bacterium
CACCACAGCCAGTGGCCCCGGGGAGGCTCAGGCGGCGGTGGCGCCGTTGGTATCGAGGGCGATCAGCTTGGCCATGTGGACCGCGGGCACCGAGATGCCATTGCCGCCGGGGATGGCGAGCCGGCGGATTTCCTGGTAGCCAAGCCGGCGGTAGAGCGGAACGCCCGTGAGGCTCGCCCAGAGCTCCAGCAGGCGGAAGCCTGCGGCCGCCGCCTCTTTCTCGGCATGGCGCACCAGCCGCGAGCCGAGACCGCAGCGGGCGTACTTGGGATGCACGAAGACCGAGCGGATCTTGGCCGAGGTCGGCGACAGGATCGAGGCCTCCTCGTCCATGCCGGCCCCGGGGGCGTCGGAGTGCGGCAGGTGCTGCGCCCAGCCGCCGCTGGCGACCACCCGGCCCGCGTCTTCGATGCTCCGATCCTCGATAACGTAATAGGTCCCGCCGTGCACCATCGCGGGATCGTAGGTGCCGTGGGAGATAAAGGCTTCCAGTTCCGCCGGGCTGTAGTCCACCGAACCCAGGCCCTGCACCGACAGAAAGTGCATGGCGTCGATGGCGGGGATGTCCTCCGGGGTAGCGCGACGCAGCGTCAGCACCGCCGCCGTATTCTGCTGCGTGTTATTGCTCTTCATTTTTTCGGTCATGGCTCGCTGCTTGCCTTCGTAGGGGCGTTGTTCGGAGCAACGGAGATAAGGTGCGTGCAGTGCGGGTTACCGGAACCAGAGGCCGCTGCCTCAAGCTTCTGCGACGGAGTCGCCGCATGAACCGCCGCGGAAGCTTGATGCCGACCGAGCCCCGGCCCCAGCACCGCACGCCAGGGATAACCTGGCAGACGAATGTTTCAGCCTGTTTTCGCGCCAGGGGCCAAAGTGTTTTGATTGTTTCTCGAGGCCCAGAAATAAAGGGGTAGCCGCTAGGCTCCCCTGTATAGATCCGCATTTTTTGCTTAGGAGAGAAGCTGCGGGCGCGCCGTCGGGCCAGCCGCCTCGCGCGACCGGCTCAGGCGACGAGGGCCTGCTCCATCCGGCGCAGGGCGGTGCCGCGGGAATCGGTCTCGCCCAGATCGCTGAAGAGGGCCGCGGCGCGTCGGTAGTCCTCCGCCGCGCCCAGGCCGTCGCCCATGCGCGCGCGGCAGTCGCCGCGGCCCATGTAGGCCCAGGGCTCAGCGGGATTGAGGATCACGTCGTGCTCGAAGTCCGGCAGCGCCGCCTCGAAGCGCTCCTGGCGCAGCAGGAAACGCCCGCGTTTCTGGAAGTAGCGGCCGTTGCCCGGCTCCAGCTCCACCGCGCGGTTCAGGTCCGCCAGGGCGCCGTCCCGGTCACGCAGCCGCTCGCGCCAGCCGGCCCGCTCGGCAAAGGCGCGCGCGCAGTTCGGCGAGAGCTGCAGGGCCTGGTCGCAGTCATCGATGGCCTTGGCGTAGTTCTTGATCTCGCCGTAGCAGCGCGCCCGCTCCAGGAACAGCGAGGCGCGGCCGTCGCCGCGGGTCAGCGCCGCGTTGAAGTCGATCACTGCGTAGCGCAGCTGGCCCAGCCTGCTGTAGCACTGGCCGCGGCGGGCATGGGCCTGCCAGGAGCCCGGGTCGAACTCCAGCTCGCGGGTGAAGTCCTCGATGGCGCCGCGGTAGTCCTCAAGGCGCTGCAGCAGGCGCGCCCGGTTGGCGTAGACCGGCGCGAAGGTCGGATCGGCCGCGATGGTGCGGTCGAAGTCCTCCAGCGCCTCGGTCAGCTTGCCCTGCGCCTCGCGCGCGATGCCGCGGCGGTTGAGGATCGAGGGCTCCTCCGGCGCGAAGCCGGCGGCGCGGGTCAGGTCGGCCTCGGCCTCGGCATAGCGCTTCAGACGATAGTAGGCAGCCGCGCGGTGAAACAGCGTCACCGCCTGCTCGCCGCCCAGGTCGAGGGCGCGGGTGAAGTCGGCCACCGCCTTCAGATCGTCGTAGCGGTCCAGGTGGCAGAGCCCGCGGTTGGAATAGGCCGCGGCAAAGCCGGCGTCGTGATGAATGGCATTCTCGAAGTCGCAGAGCGCACCGGTCAGGTCGCCCTTTTCCCGGCGCACCATGCCCATGCCGTTGTGGGCCGCCGACCAGCCGGCACCGTGCATGCCGGCGCGCTCGAAGTCGTCGATGGCGAGATAGGTGTAGCCGAGGCTGCGGTAGCTGTAGGCGCGCTCCAGGTAGTAGAGGCCGTTGCGGGGGTCGCAGGCCAAAGCGGCGGTGAACTCCGCCACGGCGCCCTGGTGGTCGCAGGCCTCGGCGCGCGCCAGGGCGCGCTCGAAGCTCTCGCTGCCGTCGCGCGTCGTCTCCGCCGCCGGCGCGGCCGGCATCTCCCCGACCGCGGCGGGGGTGGCGGCCGGAAGGCCCAGCTTCTCACCGAGGGAATCGAACAGCAGCTCGCGCGGCAGGGCCGCCGCCTCGGCACAGGCCGGGGGTTGTTCCACCGCGCGATTGGCGACCGGCCCCAGGGCCAGGGGGTCGATCTCGATCATGCGCCGCGCGCGGTCGCCGGCGGGCAAGTCCGTGGGAAAGAAGTCACAAGGAATGTGACGTGACAGCCGAAGCCCGCTCTCCCGCACGGTGTTCTGCGGCCCATTCTCTTGCTGGCCAGCCATGGTACTCCCCCTTAAGTGGGCCTTCGCCCTTTTGCACGGTTCCAGGCCCGAGAGCTTGCCCGAGGCCCGCAAAGCACTCTGTGAGGAAAATCACACTGCCGGCAAATCGTTGGATTTCCGCGGAAATTCAGGGGTACCGCGGGGGCCGGCGGAGGCCCCGGCGGGCTCCCGGAAGGCGGGTCAAAGCGGCGCGTGCCGGGGGTTTTTTTGCATCCCTTGCGGGTATTTCCCGCGTAGTTGCGGTCGAGAACAATCGAAACCAATTTCCCGCGGCCGTCACATGCGACTGAAACATTTCCGCTGCAGGGTCTTGCCTGCTGCTTCCGGCATTCCGTCCGCGCCTGCTAAGCTCGCGGGCCGGCGCCGGAAAGCGGCGCCCCTAGCTTGCTGGTCCAGTCAGGTCTCTGTGATGTCCAAACCCGTTCACCCCGCGATCTGCAGTCCCCGCCGCGTCACCGCGGCCCTGCACAGCCTTGATGGTCCCCTGGCGCTGGCCACGCGGGAGGCCCGGCCGCGGCTGGTGGGCGCCAACCGGGCCTTCGTCGAGGCCACCGGCTGGGACGCCGCGGCCATGAAGGGCCGCCGCCTGGAGGATATCTGCGACGAGGCCGACGAGGCCGCAGCGGGCTCCGGCGAGGGCGGCCCCATCGAGGTGCGCCCGCTCTTCGACCGCGCCGGGCGGCACCGCCACTGGCTGGTGATCCACCGCGAGGGGGCGCCGGTGCCGGCGGAGAAGGACCCCGGCGGCAAGGACGCGGCGGCGCCGGCGGACAAGCCGGCGGCGCCCGATTCCGGGACCGACTTCCGTACCCTGGTGGAGGGCATCAGCAACGGCGTGCTGGTCCACCGCGACTTCAAGCCGCTGTACGCCAACGCGGCCTGCGCGCGGCGCGTCGGCTTCGAGAGCGGCGCGGAGCTGCTGCGCGAGCCGACCCTGCTGCCCTTCCTGCCGATCGAAATGCACAGCCGCGCGCTGCGCCGCCATGCCCGGTTGCTGGCCGGCGAGACGCCGGGGCCGGCCCGCATCCTGCGCTGCCTGACGCGCAGTGGCGAGCCCTTCTGGGTCGAGGCTTCGGAAAAGCGCATCCTCTGGGAAGGCGAGCCCGCCGTGCTGGTCTCGCTGAACGACGTGACCGAGCAGGTGCAGATGCGGCGCACGGAGCTGATGCTGCGCGAGGCCATCGACAACCTCTCGGACAGCTTCATCCTCTACGATTCGGACCAGCGCGTGGTGCTGACGAACCGCCGCTTCCACGAAATCCTGCCCTTCCACCCCAGCCAGGAAGAGATCGTCGGCAAGCCGATGCGCGAGCTGATCGAGGCCAGCGTCGTCAACAACGCCATCACGGATCCGCGCGTCCTGCACGATCCCGAGCATTTCGTCGACGAGTTCATCCAGGAGCGCATGAACAAGCACTCCAACGTCCGCGAGGATACCTGGCCCGACGGGCGCTGGGATCTGGTGAAGGAGCAGCACACCCGCTCCGGCGGCTTCGTCAGCGTGCGCACCGACATCACCGAGCGCAAGAAGGCGGAGATCGCCCTGCGCGACCAGGAAAGCCGCCTGGAGCAGACCCTGGCCGAGCGCACCTCGCAGCTGAAGGGCGTGCTGGCCAACATCGCCCAGGGCGTCACCGTCACCGCGCCGGACCAGACGGTGCTGCTGGTCAACCAGGGCTACCTCGACATCTTCGGCCTGCCCGAGGAGCTGGGCCGGCCCGGCATCCATCTTTCGGAATACATCCGCCACGGCCTGAAGATCGGCGAGTACGACCCCGACGAGGTCGCCGCGGCCGGCGGCGAAGAGGGCTTCGTGCAGCACCGCCTGGCGGTGCTCTCCAGCGCGCAGCGCGGCGTCGCCCAGCGGACGCTCGGGGACGGCCGGGTCGTGGAGATCCGTCAGCAGCGCCTGCCCAACGGCTGTATCGTCTCCACCTACAACAACATCACCGACCGGGTGCAGACCGAGCAGGAACTGCAGCGCCAGCGCGAGAAGGCCTATCAGAACGAGAAGCTGAGCGCGCTCGGCTCCCTGCTGGCCGGCGTGTCACACGAGCTGAACAATCCCCTCTCCGTCGTCATCGGCCAGGCCGCCCTGCTGGAGACCATGGCCGGCAGCGGCGAGATCGCCGAGCGCGCGGTCAAGGTGCGCACCGCCGCCGACCGCTGCGCCAAGATCGTGAAGACCTTCCTCTCCATGGCCCGCCAGCGCCCGGCCGACCGCCGCGCCATCCGGGTCAACGACCTGGTCGGCGATGTGCTCGACCTGGTGACCCACCAGCTCAGCACCACCGATATCGAGGTGACCTGCAACCTGGCGCCGGACCTGCCGCCGGTGGCCGGCGATTCCGACCAGTTGAGCCATGTGCTGCTCAACCTCTTCATCAATGCGCAGCAGGCCATGCTCGACACGCCGCCGCCGCGCCGCCTGATCATCTCCACTTCTTACCAGCCGGCCAGCCGGCAGGTGCGCATCACGGTGCGCGACAATGGCCCCGGCGTGCCCGAAGACATCCGCTCGCGCATCTTCGATCCCTTCTTCACCACCAAGCCGGTGGGCCAGGGCACCGGCGTCGGGCTCTCCGTCTGCCACGGCATGGTCAGCGCCCACGGCGGCAGCATTTCCGTCGACGAGGCCGCCGGCGGCGGCGCCGTCTTCACCGTCCTGCTGCCGGCCGGCGAGATCGTGCAGGCGCCCGGCGAGGAACCGGCGGAAGCGACCCCGGAGCCGGCAGCCGCGGCCCGGCGCCATGTGCTGGTGGTCGACGACGAGCCGGACATCACCGGCTTCCTGGTCGAGATCCTCGAGGCCTCGGGTCACGCGGTCGATGTCGCCGCCAGCGGCGAGAGCGCCCTCGCGCAGATCAAGCAGCGCGACTACCAGGCCATCATCTGCGATCTGCGCATGCCGCACCTGGACGGCCCCGGCCTCTACGAGGCCCTGAAGGAACTGAAGCCCCACCTGCTGGAGCGCATCATCTTCGCCACCGGCGACCTGCTGAACGAGACCACCGACAGCTTCTTGAAGGCCACCGGCCGGCCCTGCATCGAAAAGCCCTTCCTGCCCTCGCAGATCCGCGAGCTGGTTGAAGAGATCGCCGGCGAGAACGAGGCCTGAGCGCGCGGCCGCCGATCCAAGCGGCAGAAGAGGAATTCCGCTCAGTCAAGCGCACGCGCGAAGTTGCGGGAGAGCTGGTCTCGCATGTCGTCCAGCCGGAATGGCATGCGGGAAAGGAACGGATCGATTTCGAACATTGCATCCACCTTGCCCATTTCCCGGGCAAGGGCGCGCGCTTCCACTGGACGCTCCGCTTCCATCAGCGCGCTGATCAGGATCACTCGTGCCATGGGGTCCCCTCCCGCCAGACGCAAGGTTTCCTGAGCGACCGGAATGGCCCCTTCCTGATCTCCCTGTGCATGCAGGGCACCGCCCAAGACTACCGCGAACAGAGGCGGATAGGCGGGAGAGAAGCGAATCGCGAGCTTCGCATGATGAACCGCCTTGTCCAGCAGTCCGCAGTAATAGAGCGCATGGGCGTAGAAGCCGTTTGCATTGGCGCAACTGGGGCGAACGGCCACCGCACTGCCGCCGATTTCCAGAGCCTGATCGAAGTCCCTCTCCATCATAAGCGTATGGCACAAGGCGGTATGGGCCTGGCCGTCGGCATCCTCCATGCCCACCGCGATGGTCGCCCATTTCTTCACGGCTTCGACACTCAACACGCGGTCATCAGCCCAGCCGCGCTGTAGCTCGAACCAATGACAGAGTGAAACCCAGGTCGAACCAATCGAGATGTCGGGTCGCAAGTCATGCAGCTGCTCGAAGCACTCGCGCGCCGCCCGCATCCCCTCCTTGCTCATCTTGAAGAACTCGCGCATTCCCCGGTATTGAAGCCGGATCACCTTGAGATCGCGGTACGACTTGTGCCAGACGCGCGCCTGCTCACCGCTCAGCACCTTCACATCGAGTGCCGCCACTACACGCGCTGTCATGCGGTCCTGGAAATCAAAGCCGTCATCCAACGAGCCGTCATAGGCGTGGGAAAAAGTCACGCCCCCGCGGCGATGGTCATAGAGTTCGATCATGAGCCGCACCTGGCGACCGATGGCCCGGACGTTGCCCTGCACGACATAGCGCAGGCCCAGGGCTTCAGCCACCTCCGGCGATGTGGATCCCGCGAACCCCATGGCTGTCCCTGCCGCCATGGGCATCACGCCGGAAAGCTGAGCCAGCGCATTCTGGATCTCGAGCCTCAAACCCATCGCGGCGTCCTCGATCTCGGGCTCGGCACGGACCGTCTCGAAGGGGAGAACGATCACGGAGACTTCCGCCGCCTGAGGTATGCTCAACCCCATGGTCTGCGGGACCTGCGGCCCCGTATGGCTCGTCAAGGCCAGGTCCTCGATTCGCGTCACCTTGA
The DNA here is from genome assembly GCA_050290145.1 of Kiloniellaceae bacterium. Taxonomy (GTDB): domain Bacteria; phylum Pseudomonadota; class Alphaproteobacteria; order Kiloniellales; family Kiloniellaceae; genus Pelagibius. The sequence goes on from JBNKHC010000428.1 coordinate 7,027, forward strand.
ACGAGCCGGGACCGGCCAGGACGGAGTCTTCCGGCAAGGCCTCGACATCGAGGTCAAGCCGGCCGGCGACCAGATCCATGACCCGCCCGCTGATGCACAGCCCCCCCGGCGGCGCGGCCGCCGCCAGACGGTTGGCGCGGGCATAGGCGGAGTTATCAACGGCAGCACCATGACCAATCCCGATCTTTGCGGTCCATCGGTCTGCAGCGGACGGATCACTGCAGTGATCCGGAATGGCCCGCAAAAGGGCAGTCGCACACTGCAAGGCATCCACGGCGCTCGAAAACATGGCTGTGTGCCTGGCGCTCTCCAGGCAAGTGTGTTGCGCCGCCGCCTGAGCCAGAGCCTTCGGCAGTTCCCGGCGCCAGTTCTGAGCGACGCCTTCCTCGGCCCTGGTCGTCATGAAAAGGGAGTAGGCATGGGCCGAACAACTGAGCACGAAACGTTCATCCGCTTCGACGGCCCCGGTTTCGTCGCCGCTTGCACACTCATCAACGGGCGTCAGCTCGAAGCGAAACCCGCGTCCGCGGACAGTCTTAATGATCTTCTGGGCAGCGCCATCGTCGCCGAGCGCCTTACGCGCCGCGTTGATGCGCGTTGCTATGGTCGAGTCGGAAACGATCCGTCCGCGCCAGACCTTCTCAATGATCTCGTCATGTCCAATCACGCGGCCCGGATTGGCGCAAAGGAAAGCGATGATGTCGAATACCTGAGGTTCGACCTGCACCACTTCGCCGTCCCGCCTTACCTCAATGGCATCGAGGTCGACGAGGATTGAGTCAAACCTGATGACCCCCCCAGTCCCGTCCCCCATCTCGCCTCCCGATCTTGTCTTGTCCCCAGCCTCCGGATCAGCTTAGCCAAATCCCCTGCCCGTTTCACCAGCCTGACATTCTCTCGAAGCACCACTTGTCCAGGGCTGCAGCCTCCATAGGTCCCGCAAGAGCCTGACAACCAGGCCTGCTTCAACCTCTCGATGCTGCTCTAGGCGATGATCAAGCCGACCTGCTTTGGGACAGCTTCGACTGGAGGGCGCGCGCAAGGGCGCGCGCAAATGCACTTTGTGCGCGCAAAACCAGCAGGGCTGCGGCGTCGCGCGCAATCCCGAAGCCTTCGGGGAGACCCTGGGCACGGGCAGCGCGGCCAGCGGCAATGGCGGCCTCGAAATTGAAGGAACCCTGCTTGTCGATGAACTTCTGATTCCGCTCGAACATGTCTCGTCTCCCTTCCAGGGGTTGTAGCTATGAGCCCATGGTAGGTCCGACCCGGAAGCGTTGCTTGAAGGCGCCCTTGAATTTGCGTCCAGATTTCATCCAGAAGCATCGAGATTCCAGAGACGGCGCTCTCGAGCGTCAGTCAATGTCGTCGACCGCTGGCGGCCGGGCGATCCATGACAAACCCTCACAGTCGGCGAGTGGCCGGCCCTTCACCCCTTGCCGCGCAGCTGCTCCAGTTCGTCGATGGACTTGGGCCAGTCCTTCTTCAGCAGGGCCGAGAGCCCGCGGTCGGCGAGCAGCTTGCCGCCGGTCTGGCAGCGCGGACAGTAGTTGGTCTCGTTGTCGGCGTGGCGGATGCGCTGCACCTTGGTGCCGCAGACCGGACAGGGCTCGCCGTAGCGGCCGTGCACCGCCATGCCCTTGCGGAAGGCCGTGACCTTCTCCGGAAACTTCCCCCTGGCTTCGTCGCGCAGGCGCCGGACCCAATCGAGCAAGGTTTCGCGTGTCGCCACGAAGAGGCGCGCGATCTCTTCCGCCGTCAGCTTCTGCGTCATGGCGACGGGTGACAGGCCGGCGCGGTGCAGGATCTCGTCGGAATAGGCGTTGCCGATGCCGGAGAAGATGCGCGGGTCGGTGAGCGCCCGCTTGACGGTGTGGTTGCGCGCGGTGAGCGCCGCGGCGAAGGCCGCTTCCTCGGCTTCCAGCACCTCCAGGCCGCCGGGGTCGTGCTCGGCCAGCGCCGCCGCGCCCTGCAGCAAGTGCAGGGCCGCGCGCTTCTTGGAGCCGGCCTCGGTGAGGGTCAGGCTGCCCCCAGATCCGTCGTAGGGGGCGAAGTCGAAGGCCGCCAGGGCGAACTTGCCCTTCAGGGGCGCGCCTTTCTCCTTCCAATGCAGGCGCCCGGCGATCATCAGGTGCAGCACCAGGAAAAGGTCGCCTTCCAGCTCGATCACGATGCGCTTGCCGAGACGGTGCAGGCCGGTCACCGCCCGGCCCTCGGCCTCTTTGATCGGCGGCACCGCCGTGCGCAGCAGGAAGGGGCTGGCGAGGCGCACCTTCTCGAGCGTCTGGCCGAGAAGGCGCTGGTCCAGCGCCTCCAGGTAAACGGTGATATCGGGCAACTCCGGCATGGCGACCGCCTAACCCCGCGCAGCCAGGTAATCCGCCAGCCGCTCCTGCAGCTGGGTGATCGCGTCCGGCAGGGCCAGGAAGTCCTCGATGGACATCATCTGCCAGTACTGCCCTTCCTCGCCGAAGCGGATGGCGGCCACCTCCGCTTGGCTGATCTCCGCCGCCAGAAAGTAGCTCCAGCGCCCGGGGTCGAGCATACCGGGGTAACGGCGGCACCAGTGGACCCGCTCCGGCGCCAGTGTCAGGCCGAACTCCTCCTCGACTTCGCGCAGGGCGCAGCCGGCCGGCGTCTCGGCGCCCTCGCGCCCGCCGCCCGGCAGGTCCCAGAGCCCCGGCCAGGGAATCGCGGGGCTGTCGTCGCGCCGATAGGCGACGAGTTCCGTGCCACAGACCAGGGCGATCTTGGCGCCCATGAAAGCTTCGCTCTCCATGCCGCAAAGCTGCCACAAGGGGGCCGCGAAGGTCGATAGCGAGTCCCGAACAAATGGTCTAGGCTCCGCCCTAGCATGACCGAACTGCCCAAGACCGAGACCCCCGACGCCGGCGCGCCGGAAGCTTTCACCGACCCGGAAGCGGCGGTGGAGCGGCTGATCGCGCTCTACGGCCAGGCGACAGACTTCCTCTGCCGGGGCTTCGACGACCTGCTGGCCGGCAAGGCGGCGCCGCGGCGGCTGCGCGCCTTCTATCCGCAGGTGGCCATCACCACCACCTCCTTCGCCCACATCGACTCGCGCCTCTCCTACGGCCACGTGCCGACGCCGGGCCACTACGCGGCGACCATCACCCGCCCGGACCTGTTCCGCGACTACCTGACCCAGCAGCTGGGCCTCCTGCTGAAGAACCACGAGGTTCCCCTGGTGGTCGGCGCCTCGCAGACGCCGATCCCGCTGCACTTTGCCTTCCCCGACGGCATGCACGTGGAGGGCGCCCTGGTGGAGCAGCTGGCCCAGCCGCTGCGCGACCTCTTCGACGTGCCCGACCTGTCGATCACCGACGACGCCATCGTCAACGGGACCTTCGAGCCCAAGCCGGGCAAGCCCCTGCCGCTGGCGCCGTTCACGGCGCCGCGCGTCGACTACTCCCTGCACCGCCTCGCCCACTACACGGCGACCGCGCCGGAGCACTTCCAGAACTTCGTCATCTTCACCAACTACCAGTTCTACATCGACGCCTTCCGTGACCTGGCGCGCGAGGCCCTGGCCCAAAGCACCAAAGGGGCGAACGGCAACGACTACGAGGCCTTCGTCGAGCCCGGCAATCTGGTGACGGCGCGCGGGGCGACCTCCGCCACCGGCGGCCCGCGCCCGGAGCGCCTGCCGCAGATGCCGGCCTATCACCTGAAGCGGCCGAACCACAGCGGCATCACCATGGTGAACATCGGCGTCGGCCCCTCCAACGCCAAGACCATCACCGACCACATCGCCGTGCTGCGCCCGCACGCCTGGCTGATGCTCGGCCACTGCGCGGGCCTGCGGAACACCCAGGCCCTGGGCGACTA
>JBNKHC010000429.1:0-4090 GCA_050290145.1 Kiloniellaceae bacterium
GACGAGGCGGTGCTGGTGGGCAAGCAGGAATGGCTGGTCTACCCAACGTCAAATTGATCCTGGTGGCCGGCGACGGCCCTAGTGCTGGCGGGCGCGGACGATGATGCTTTCGATGGTTTCCTCGCCCAGGGCGCGGCAGGCTTCCAGGCGGTGCAGGCCTTCCTGCAGGACGTAGCGCCCGTTGCCCTTGCGTACGGAGATCGGCATCTTCAGGCCTTCCTCCATGATGCTCTCGGCCAGGGCGTCGACCTGCTCGGGCTTCAATTCGCGCTTGCGCTTCGCCGGGACGTAGATCTCCCCGATAGGGATCTTGATGCTTTCCATGGTCCGCTCTACCAACGGCGTCTCCCAAAAACCTCAGCCGAAACGGCTGACCCCCCAATCCTAGGCTCAGGGGGTTAACGGAATCCAGCCCTTGCGGCCCCTCGCGCGGCCGCGGGTCGGCAGATCTTTTGCGGCAATCCCTTTGTGGCCATGTCATAAAGGGGCGCTATGTCGGGCGGACCGCCGCCCTTTTCCCGATTCGCACCCGGATGTCCCGCCTCGTGCTTGCCGTCGACTTTCTGATCATCTTCTTGAAGGGCTTGGCCATCGGTTTCGCCATGGCCATGCCGGTCGGCCCGGTCGGGATTCTCTGCATTCAGCGCACCTTGAACCACGGGATCGGGGCCGGCCTGATCTCCGGCTTCGGCGCGGCCCTGGGCGATGCCCTGCTCGGCGCCATCGCCGCCGCCGGCCTGGCCGGGGTCACCGAATTCCTGCTCGGCATCGAGCAGCAGCTGCACCTGGGCGGCGGTATCTTCCTGCTGGTCCTGGCGCTCTGGACCTGGTTCAAGCACGGCGACGCCCCGGCGCCGCCGCTGCGGCCCCACGGCGCCATCGCAACGACCTTCCTGCTGGTGATCACCAACCCGATTACCATCCTGGCCTTCCTGGGCTTTTTCGCCAGTTTCCGCATCGTCGGCGAGGCCGGGCGGACCTGGCAGATCGTCACCCTGGTGGTCGGGGTCTTCTTCGGGTCCGGGTTGTGGTGGGCGCTGCTCACCGCCGGCACCCGGCAGCTCAGCCGCCGCCTCGACAGCGGCCTTGTGGTCTGGATCAACCATGTCTCCGCCCTGGCCATCGCCGGCTTCGGGATCTATGTCCTCGCCGAAGCCCTGATCTGAGCCTGAGCTAGCCGCCGGTCCGCACCCGCTTCACCGCGTCCTGCCAGCCCGCATAGCGGTCATCGCGCTCGGCCGCGGCCATCTGCGGTTCGAAGCGGGCGTCGCGCTGCCACTGGGCGGCCACGGCGTCCAGGTCGGCGAAGAGGCCCTGGTTGAGGCCGGCCAGGTAGGCGGCGCCCAGCGCCGTGGTCTCGGCCACCACCGGGCGCTCCACGGCAACCCCCAGGATGTCGGCCAGCATCTGCAGCATCCAGTCGTTGGCCACCATGCCGCCATCGACGCGCAGGGCCTCCAGCCCGCTGGCGCCGTCGGCGCGCATGGCCTCCAGCAGGTCGCGGGTCTGGTAGCAGACGGCTTCCAGCGCCGCGCGCGCGATCTCCGCCGGGCCGGTGGCGCGGGTCAGGCCGAAGACGGCGCCGCGCGCCTCGGCGTCCCAGTAGGGGGCGCCCAGGCCGGTGAAGGCCGGCACCAGGTAGACGCGCTGGCCGGTGTCGGCCTGCTTGGCCAGGCCCTCGGTCTCCGGCGCCGCGGCGATAACGCCCAGGCCGTCGCGCAGCCATTGCACGGCCGCGCCGGCGACGAAGATGCTGCCCTCCAGGGCATAGGTGGTCTGGCCGCCCAGGCGGTAGGCGATGGTGGAGAGCAGACGGTGCTCGGAGTGGACCAGCTTATCGCCGGTATTGAACAGGGCGAAGCAGCCGGTGCCGTAGGTCGACTTCATCATCCCCCTATCGAAGCAGGCCTGACCGACGGTGGCGGCTTGCTGGTCGCCGGCGATACCGCCGATGGGGATGGCGCGGCCCAGGATCTCCGGGTCGGTGGCGCCGAAGTCGGCATCGCTGTCCTTCACCTCCGGCAGCAGGCTCTCGGGAACGCGCAACAGCGCCAGCAGCTCCGGGTCCCAGACCTGCTTCTTGATGTCGTAGATCAAGGTGCGGGCTGCGTTGGTGGCATCGGTGGCATGCACCTTGCCGCCGGTCAGCCGCCACAGCAGGAAGCAGTCGATGGTGCCGAAGGCCAGCTCGCCGCGTTCGGCCCGCGCGCGCGCGCCCGGCACGTTGTCCAGCAGCCAGGCGATCTTGGTGCCGGAAAAATAGGGGTCGAGCAGCAGGCCGGTACGCTGGCGCACGACTTCCTCGGCGCCCTGGCGGCGCAGGTCCTGGCAGAACTCGGCGGTGCGGCGGTCCTGCCAGACGATGGCATTGTGAATAGGCTCACCGGTGGCGCGGTCCCAGATCACCGTGGTCTCGCGCTGGTTGGTGATGCCGATGGCGGCCACGTCGTCCACGTTCATGCCGGCATCGGCCAGCGCGCCGCCCATAACCGCCACCGTGTCGCGCCAGATGTCCTCGGCGTCGTGCTCGACCCAGCCGGACCGGGGGAAGTGCTGCGGCAGCTCCTTCTGGGCCTGGCCCAGGCGGCGGCCGTCGCCGGAGAACAGGATGGCGCGGCTGCTGGTGGTGCCTTGATCGATGGCTAGAATCGTGCGTTCGGCGCTCATGCCGCCTCCCCGGGTTCTTTTTATTGGTTCTAATTACAGTGTGCAGCCGGGCCGGCCACCCACTCCTTTTCGCGGCGGCGCGGCCGCCGGCTGAGAATGTCGGGGGCCGCTGCCAAGATCAACCCGAAGATGGGCCGGGGAAAAGACCATAGGATTTTTGCGGCAATTGATTTGGGTCAAGGCAGGGGAGGGCGCCCCTGCCTAGGATCACCTTGTTCGCCGCACCTGACGGAGGTGGTCCCCACCACTTTGGCCTCCATGGCGGCGGACACGGCCTTGCCCAGTCAGGCCAAGGCGGGTTCGTCCGGTCTCACTCCCGGACGAGAAGCCGTCACTCTGCAAATCCGCCCGGCGCCGATCATTCCCGGCGTCGGGCGATTTTTTTGTCCGCGCCGCCGATCCCCCTCACCCAGCCGCGCCTAAGCTTGGTCTTCGACCTCGCTAAGGCTTCGCAGCCCTCTCCCGCCAGGGGAGAGGGACCAATAAAGCAAACCCTCGCCCCGCCGTGGGAGAGGATTGCGCAGGCTTGGCGAGCGCAGCGAGCCTAGCCGGAGCTGGGTGAGGGGGCCTAGCGGCCGCGCCTCTTGCGCGGGCTCTTCGGCCAGTCGACGTAGTCGGCAGGCTTGCGCCGCACCCACTTCACGAAGCGGTCGATCTCCGGATGCGCGCGCACGTCCTCCGGATCGGCGTAGGCGGTGGCGAGTTCGCGTTCGTCGAAGACCCGGTGGATCATGCGGTGGCAGACCACATGGATGAAGTCGGTCGTGCGGCCGCCTTCACTTTTCGGCACCCAGTGATGGCGGTCGACGCTGGGCCCCTCGATCATCCCCCGCCCGCAGACCGGGCAGGGGCCGAGATCTCCGCCGACCATGCTCAGAAATCGTCGTCTTCGAAGGCCAGGGTCGATTCGGCGCCGCGGGTGACGGCCTCGGCCAGGCCCGTCACCTCGCCCAGCAGGTTGTCGGCGTAGAAGCGCGCGGTCTTCAGCTTGGCGGCGGCGAAGGCCTTGTCCTCACCCTTGGCCGCTTCCACGGCGCTGCGCGCCAGCAGCCAGGCGCCCAGGACCGAGGCCGTGAGGCTCTGGTAGGGTGTCGCCGCCGCCGCGCCCCGCTTGATGTCCTGCGCGCCCTTGTCCAGCAGCCAGGCCGTGGTGTCGTCCAGCGTCGCGATGGCCTGGGCCAGCGGCGCGCGCAGGCCCTCGTCCTCGGGCAGGCCGGCGCGCAGTTCCAGGATCAGCTGGGTCATGGCCGCGCCCTTGTCGCGCAGCAGCTTGCGGCCCAGCAGGTCGAGCGCCTGGATGCCGTTGGTGCCCTCGTAGATCGGCAGGATGCGGGCGTCGCGGAAGTACTGGGCGGCGCCGGTCTCCTCGATGAAGCCCATGCCGCCGTGCACCTGGACGCCCAGGGAGGCGACCTCGCAGCCC
>JBNKHC010000430.1:0-7139 GCA_050290145.1 Kiloniellaceae bacterium
CTGGACGACCCGGCCTTCGCGACCGCGCGCCTCGGCATTCAGCCGCGCACGCCGGTGGCGACGCTGGTCGCGCGCTACGGCCTGCTGACCCGCGCCAAGCCCTATCGTCTGATCGTCGACACCCGCCTGGAGAAACCGGCCCGGGCCATGGTCGAAGACGTGGCCAAGGGAGAGATCGACGCGGCCCTCGCCTGGGGACCGCTGGCCGGCTACTGGGTGAAGGAACTGGCACCGGAGCTGAAGATTACGCCGCTGGCACCCGACCCCAGCCACGAGCGCCTCGATTTCCGCGTGTCCATGGGCATCCGCTACAACGAGCCCGACTGGAAGCACCTGCTCAACGGCATCCTGGAAGAGCACAAGGCTGAGATCGAGGCCATCCTCACCAGCTACGGCGTGCCGCTGCTCGACGACCAGGGCCACCTGCTGCAGAAAGCCAGCCTCGAGCCGGCCCAGGGCTTCGCGCCGGAGCCCGACGGCTACCGCATGAGCGACTACCGCGCGCCGGTGCCAGAGGCCCTGAAAGGCGCGCGCACAGTCGACGTCGCCGGCCTGCAGGCGCTGCTGGCCAAGCAGGACGCGCTGCTGGTCGACGTCATGCCTACCCAGCGCAAACCGAAGAACCGCCCCGCCGATTCGATCTGGCGCGACCCCGAGCGCGACAGCATCAAGGGGGCCGTCTGGCTCGCCAACATGGGATTCGGCCGGCTCGACGAATCCGAGGAGGCGGCCTTCAAAGCGGAGCTGGAACGCCTGGCCGGCGGCCGAGATCGCCCCATCGTGCTGTTCTGCGAACCGGACTGCTGGATGTCGTGGAATGCGGCAAAACGGGCACTTAGCTATGGATTTAGGAATGTCTTCTGGTTTCCCGGCGGGGCGACCGCCTGGCGAAACGCTGGATTGGAGGGAGATTTGGTGACACCATGGCGCCCTTAGAAGCGCCTCGAGCGACGAACGTACGTGGGAGGAGTGCGGCAAGTGACGCTACTCCTTTGGGCCTTTAATTAAAATTTAGGCCTTTTGTTTAGGATGTTGCGTCATGGATTCGACCCACGGCGCACGTCCCGCCTCCACCGAGGAGCGGTCCGCGCCCCAGAGTAAGGTGGAGTTTGCATGTACGAAGTTCTGATCGTCGCCTGTCTGATCACCAGCCCCGCCGACTGCAAGACGTTCGAAGTACCGCTGTATCACTACGAGACGCTGCACCAATGTTCCGTCATGGCTCAGCTCAACGCGGTCGAATGGGCCTCTCACGAACCGGATTGGCGGATCCGGCGTTTCACCTGTGCACCGATGGGTTCGGCCATCTAACTGTTAGCCCGGACCGCCGCCCGCTTCTGGCACGGCGCGCGGCCCTGCGCGCCACGGCGGCCCTGGCCCTGGGAACCTTGGCCGGCCTGTTGCTGCCGGCCGCGCCTGGCACCGCCGCCGCTGCGGCAGCGCCCACCTTCAACGAGGTGGCCGAAGGGATCTTTGTCCGCTTCGGGGTGCATGAGGAAGTCACCGCCGCCAACTGCGGGGCCATCGCCAACATCGGCTTCATTGCCGGCGAGGACAGCGTCGCCGTGATCGACAGCGGCACCACCCGCGCCCAGGGACTGGCCCTGCGCGAGGCCGTCGCCACCGTCACCGGCAAGCCGATCAGCCACCTCTTCACGACCCACGTTCATTTCGACCACAGCTTCGGCCTCGGCGCCTTTGCCGATCTGGAGCTGCGCTCCATCGGCCACCGGAACCTGCCGCGCGCCCTGGCCGAGCGCGGCCCCTTCTACAGCGAGATGCTGGCCGGCATCTGCCCCGACTTCGCCGGCACCGTGGTGGTGCCGCCCAACGAGACGGTGGACGACAAGCTGGAGGTCGACCTTGGCAACCGCCCGCTGCGCATCACCGCCTGGCCGACGGCGCACACCAACACCGACCTGACGGTCTTCGACGTGAAAACCGGCACTCTGTGGAGCGGCGACCTGATCTTCGCCGAGCGCCTGCCGACTCTGGACGGCAGCATCAACGGCTGGCTGCAGGTGCTGAATGGGTTGCTGCCGGATGAAGTCTTGCGCGTCGTTCCGGGCCATGGGCCGGTCAGCGACGGGCGCGCCGCCCTGGCCGCCGAGCGCCGCTATCTGGAGGGCCTGCGCGAGGCCGTGCGCCAAGCCATCCGCGACGGCCTCGACATTCCGGCCACCCTGGCGCGGATCGGCGACGGCAATCCGCAGCACTGGCAGGTCTTCGAGCACAACCACGGGCGCAATATCGTCAGCGCCTATACCGAACTGGAGTGGGAATGATGAACCTTGCGCCGACAGCCTCACGCCTTCACGAGCCCCGCCGCCTGGCCGCGGCGCTTTCCGCTCTCCTGCTCGGTGCCCTGCTCGTGGTCTGTGCCGGCAGCGCCCGGGCCGGAAACTCCGCCTGGGACGACATCCGGACCGAGCTCTACGGCGCCGAACAGAAGTTCAAGCCGGCCAGCGGCGTCATCGAACTGGAGGCGCCTTACCGCGCGCTCGACGCCTCGACGGTTCCCATCACCGTCACCGCCAAGATCCCGCAGAGCGAAGAACGCTACATCCGCAGCCTGACTCTCATCGTCGACGAGAACCCGGCGCCCATCGTCGGCACCTTCCACTTCTCGCCGGCCAACGGCATCGCCAGCATCTCCACCCGGGTGCGGGTCAACGCCTACACCAACATCCGCGCCATCGCCGAGACCAACGACGGCACGCTCTACATGGCCGCCGAATACGTGAAGGCCTCCGGCGGCTGCTCGGCGCCCGCCTCCAGCGATCAGGAGGCGGCCATGGCGCGCATGGGCAAGATGAAGCTGCGCCAGCTCGGCGCCTGGCGGCAGAACGAGATTGCCGAGGCGCAGTTCCAGGTGAGCCACCCGAACTACTCCGGCTTCCAGCAGGACCAGGTCTCACAGCTCTGGATTCCGGCGCACTACGTGCGCGCCATAACTCTGACCTTGGGCGAGCGCGAGATCCTGCGCTTCGACGGCGACATCTCGATCAGCGAGAACCCGACCTTCCGCTTCTTCGTGAGGCCGCAGGGCCCGGAGGTTCTCCACGCCACGGTGGTCGATTCCGAGGACAAGGTCTTCGAACAGTCCTGGCCCGTTCAGGTCGAGCCTTCCTCTTGAGCCGCCGGGGCCTCTTCCTGGCCGCGGCTGCATTGCTGCTGTGGCCGGCGGCAGCCGTCATGGCGGCCGAGGCCGCGCCGACGAAGGTCGCAGTCTTCGACCTGGAGCTCTACGACACCAGCCTGGAGGGCGAGCTGCGCGGCCGCGACCCGGCGGAAACGGCGCGCCTGGAACAGCTGACCGCCCTGCTGCGCGAGGCCGTCGCCGAACGCGACGACATGGAGACCGTCGACACCGCCCCGCTGCGCCAGCGCCTGGCGGCCATGCCGGCGCTCTACAGCTGCAACGGCTGCGAGGCGCGACTGGCGGCGGAACTGGGGGCGGAGCGCTCGATCAGCGGCTTCGTCTACAAGATCTCCACCCTGATCCTCTACATCACCGTGGCGGTGCGCGATACCGAGAGCGGCAGGCTGCTCGAGGAAAAGAGCGTCAGCATCCGCGGCAACACCGACGAATCTTGGCGTCATGGATTGAAGTACCTTTTGAAAACTCAGATACTTACATCCGCCAGATAGTGATGGGGAAGCGACCGCGGCCCGGCTCCCGAAGCCAAAGAGAAGCGCGGCGCCACAAGGGAGTGGGGTGATGGACGCGGCGCCGAGCGAAGACGCCACAAACCGCAAGGCCGCACAGCAGGACGCCGGAGCAGCGGCGGCTCCCGTGCTGCGGGTGGCGGGGCTGTCCTACGCCTACGGCAAGACCAAAGCCCTGGACGATGTCTCCCTGGAGCTGCGCTCCGGCTGCGTCACCGCCCTGCTCGGCCCCAACGGCGCCGGCAAGACCACCCTCTTCTCGCTGATCACCGGGCTCTTCGACAGCCGCCAGGGCGAAATCGAGATCGCCGGGCATGCGATCCGACGCGCCCGCAGCAAGGCGCTGACCCAGCTCGGCATCGTGTTCCAGGCGCAGACCCTCGACCTCGACCTCTCCGTCGAGCAGAACCTGCGCTATTTCGCCGCCCTGCGCGGCCTGCCCAGCGGCGAGGCGCGAGAGCGCATTGCAGCGCTGCTGGAGGAAATCGACCTCACCGACAAGGCCAAGCTCAAGGTGCGCACCCTCAGCGGCGGGCAGCGCCGCCGGGTGGAGGTGGCGCGGGCCCTGCTCGACCGCCCGGCCCTGCTGCTGCTGGATGAGCCGAGCACCGGCCTCGACATCTCGACCCGGCGCTGGCTCGTCGAACATATCCACCGCATCGCCCGTGAAGACGGCATTGCCGTGCTGATGGCCACACACCTGGTCGACGAGGTGATGCCGGAGGACGACCTTCTGGTTTTGAACAAGGGCGGCATCGTCGCCCGCGGCCGGGTCGAGGAGGTGGTCCGTCACAGCGGCGGCGCCGACCTGGACGAAGCCTTCACGCGGCTGACCGCGAAGGTGGAGACGCCGTCATGAACGCCGCCCACGCCGGCCGCGCGTTCAGGGCCATCCTGTGGCGCGAGCTGCTGCGCTTCGTCCAGCAGCGCGAACGCTTTTTCGCCGCCCTGGTGCGCCCCCTGGTCTGGCTGCTGGTCTTCGCCGCCGGCTTCCGCGCCACCTTGGGGCTCTCCATCATCCCGCCCTACGAGACCTACATCACCTACGACGTCTATGTGGTGCCGGGGCTGATCGGGCTGATCCAGCTCTTCAACGGCATGCAGAACTCGCTTTCCATGGTCTACGACCGCGAGATGGGTTCCATGCGGGTGCTGCTGTCGACGCCGCTGCCGCGCGGCTACCTGCTGGTGGCGCGCATGCTCTCTGGCACCGCGGTGTCGATCATCCAGGTCTACGCCTTCCTCGCCGTCGCCGCGCTCTGCGGTACCGAGCTGCCGCCCAGCGGCCTGCTGCCGCTGCTGCCGGTGCTGGTGCTGACGGGCCTGACCCTCTCCGCGCTGGGCATGTTCCTCTCCTCGCGCATCCGCCAGCTGGAGAATTTCGCGGGGGTGATGAACTTCCTGATCTTCCCGATGTTCTTCATGTCATCGGCGCTCTACCCGCTGTGGCGGGTGCGCGAAAGCAGCGTCCTGCTCTACGAGCTCTGCCGCTTCAACCCCTTCACCTATATCGTGGAGCTGCTGCGTTCGACCCTCTACCTGCAATTCAACGCGACGGCCCTGGCCGTCGTCGCCGGCACCCTGCTGGTCTTCGGCGCCCTGGCGCTGATCGGCTACACCCCGGCGCGCGGCGGCCCGGCGGCGGGCCGCGGCGGGGGCTGAGAAAGTCGATCTCGCGCTTCGAGACCGGCCTGCGGCCCTCCTCGGCATGAGGTCGACCTGCAGCGCTCCGCCTCACCCTGAGAAGCGGTCCGAAGGAGTGCGTCTCGAAAGGTGACGAGCCAGGCTGGGGATCAGAGCGCCTTGAGGATGCGGGCGTGGTGGCGCAGGTGGTCGTCGATGAAGGTGGCGATGAAGAAGTAGGAGTGGTCGTAGCCATGCTGCATGCGCACCTTGGCCGACTGCCCGGTCTCCTTCAGCACCGCGACGAGACGCCAGGTCTGTAGCTGCTCCTCCAGGAAGGGGTCGGCGTCGCCCTGATCCACCAGGATCTGCGAGGAGAAGCTGCGCTCGCGCAGCAGGTGGCAGGCGTCGTGCTCCTGCCAGCTGTCCTCGTCCGGGCCCAGGTAGGCGCTGAAGGCCTTGCGCCCCCAGGGCACCTGGCTGGGCGCGACGATGGGCGCGAAGGCTGAGACCGATTTGAAGAGGTCCGGGTGGCGCAGCGCCAGGGTCAGGGCGCCGTGCCCGCCCATGGAATGGCCGAAGATGCCCACCGCCCCCGGCTTCACCGGGAAGCTCTCGGCGATCAGCGCCGGCAGTTCCTCGGTGACGTAGCTGTACATCTTGAAGTGCTTCGACCAGGGCTCCATGACCGAGTCGATGTAGAAGCCCGCGCCCTGGCCCAGGTCGTAGTCCGGGGCGTTGGCTACGCCGTCGCCGCGCGGCGAGGTGTCCGGCGCCACGATCATGAGGCCGGTCTCGGCGGCCATGCGCTGGGCGCCGGCCTTGACGGTGAAATTTTCCTCGGTGCAGGTCAGGCCGGAGAGGTAATAGACCACCGGCACGGGGCCGGACTTTGCGGCGGGCGGCAGATAGACGCTGAGGCGCATCCGGGTGCCGGTGACGCTGCTGTCATGGGCCAGCGTGAGCTGCGTCCCGCCGAAACACAGCGCGCTCTCGATCTCTTCGAAGGGACTGGACGAAGAAACTCCATGCCGCTCACCGGCACTCACGACCTCTGGCATATTTTACATCCGTTGCGGGGGGCAACGCTCCATGAGTCCATGGCTATCTGGTTGCCGACCGGCGAACGGGCGACCCGGCTGCGCCGCCGGTTCGCCGGAACCGGCCTCCAGGGGTTCAGTAAACGACGACGGAGCGGATGGACTTGCCCTCGTGCATGAGGTCGAAGCCCTTGTTGATCTCGTCGAGGGGCAAGGTGTGGGTGATCAGGTCGTCGATGTTGATCTTGCCCTCCATGTACCAGTCGACGATCTGCGGCACGTCGGTGCGCCCGCGCGCCCCGCCGAAGGCGGTACCCTTCCACACCCGGCCCGTCACCAGCTGGAACGGCCGCGTGGCGATCTCCTGGCCGGCCCCGGCCACGCCGATGATCACCGACACGCCCCAGCCCTTGTGGCAGCACTCCAGCGCCTGGCGCATGGTGTTCACGTTGCCGATGCACTCGAAGGAGTAGTCGGCCCCGCCGCCGGTCAGCTCCACCAGGTGAGCGACGACGTCGCCGTCGACCTCCTTGGGATTGACGAAGTGGGTCATGCCGAACTTCTCGCCCAGCGCCTTCCTGGCCGGGTTCAGGTCGACGCCGACGATCTTGTCGGCCCCCACCAGGCGCGCGCCCTGGATCACGTTCAGCCCGATGCCGCCCAGCCCGAAGACCACCACGTTGGAGCCCGGCTCCACCTTGGCCGTGTTCACCACCGCGCCCACGCCCGTGGTCACGCCGCAGCCGATGTAGCAGATCTTGTCGAAGGGCGCGTCCTCGCGCACCTTGGCCAGCGCGATCTCCGGCA
>JBNKHC010000431.1:0-21537 GCA_050290145.1 Kiloniellaceae bacterium
CCCCGGCTCCAATAATCTGATGATGGCATTTTTTATGGACCGTTGTATTCGCAAACATGATTAGTCTAGTCAGTTAAGTGACTATTGAGGTTGACCTGGATCAACTCCGGCTGCCGCGCGTAAACTTCCCTGAAGTCAGAGAGTTCAGGGCGCAACCAACCTTCCCTTTTATTGACAACCCGCCAAGTCGCCTTCCCTGCCCATATCTGAATATGTTCCTACCTCAGGCAAGGAGGCGTCTTCGGGCAGCCACCTCATAAATACGAGAGGGAGCGAAGGGTTATTCCTTGCCGGCCCTCAAGAGGAACGCTTTCATCCGACGCTTCGACGGTCTCGAAGAGGCCGGGTGTGCGGCGACTTGACGCGCATGACGGCGCGGCCGCGGCCGCTACCAGCTTCCGTCCTTCGGCCTTTTGGTGCTCTAGAAAATTGATGACGTCCCGCCGCTAGGGCAGATGCTCGACTTCCAGAGATACGCGGCGGGCGACCTGGTCCTTCAAAGCCAAGCCATAGCTGACCGCGCGCGGCATGGGCGGGACCAGTTGAAGCTCCCCCTGCGCTCGCTCCTGTGGTTGGGTACGGCAGCTTGGGCAAGCAATGGATCGTGCCCGACTCCAATTGGACAGTCCGAACGCACAAGCACTACGGACAAGAAAGCCTGTCCCGTAAGCATCCCCTCTGGGCCATATCCGGACATCCGCAGCCTTCCGGTGCAACTCTCACATCGGCCGAAGTGCGCGTCACACCAACTCATCGAAGGCCGAGCTCATCAGCGCGGCGGCGTCGATGTCCGGCCGGCGCACCTCGATGTCGTCGATATTGAAGTCGAAGCCCTCGCGCTCGCTCCAGCGCACCGGAACGGTGATGCCGAACTCCATGTCCGGGCCGAACTCGCCCAGGGTGCGCCGCCACGGGCCCCAGGTGTGGGAGATGCGCCCGACCAGCACGTCGACGCCGGCCTCCACCGAGGCGTTGGCGCCGATGCGGAACTTGGGCCGCGCGGTGGCCTCGACATCGGCCTCGACCGAGAGGCCTTCCTGCTGGCTCCAGTGCACCTGCACGCCGGCCGAGGCGTCGGCCTCGATGCCGAGCCGCCCGTCCAGCCCCACCCGCCCCTGCACGTAGGCCACCGCCAGGCGCGCGCGCAAGCCGCCGCCGAGGTCGAGCGTCAGCCCCGCGCCGGCCGGCACGAAGAAGCGCGCCGAGCCGTCGACCGTGGCGTTCTGCGGCTCGTCCAGGTTCATGGTGGCGGTCACCTGGGTGTCGCGCAGCTCGCCCGGGCCGATGAAGGCGTCGAAGCGCACGTCGGCGTCGACGAAGGCGAAGATGCCGATACCGATCCCGGCGATGGAGACGCCCCAGATCGGGAATTCCGGCGGCGCCAGGTGCAGCAGTTCGCGATCGTAGGACTGGCGCGGGAAGACCTCGAAGTTGGGCGGCAGGCCGATGGTCCCGGTCAGGATGATGGCGCCGGTCGGCGTCAGCTCGATCTCCGCCGAGCCCTGCAGCACCCGACCGAAGGTGATCTCCACCCGGCCGCGTCCCCAGGCGGTGAAAGTGGCCGCCGGCTCGCCTTCGACAGGATTGCCCTCCTCGTCGACCGGCCGGTTGGTCACCGTGACCTGGATCGAGCCGCTGGCCGGCCCGCGCTCCACCTCGCCGCGCCCGGTGATGGTGATGGCGCGCCCGGCCACGGCGATCTCGAGCCGGCCGCTGGTCCCGGCCACCGAGAGATCGGCGCCCCCCGACCCGGAAATGGCCCACTCGCCGGTCTCCGGGTTGCGCGTGGCGGAGACGGAAACCGTCGCGTTGCTGACCCCCGGCAGGCGGTCAACCGGCAGAGGGACGTTCTCGGCAGCCAGCGTCAGCCCGGCCTCCGGCGAGTAGACCACCCGGATCTCCGCGCCCTCCAGCGGCGGGGCCAGCTGCAGCGCGCCGCTGACCGACACCGCCTCGCGGGAGATGGTCACCGTCACCTCGCCGCCGGTAACGCCGGGCAGGGTCCCTTCCCCGACTCCCGCGGTCAGGCTGACGGTCAGCGTATCGGCACCCAGGTCGTAGGTGGCCTCGGCCCGGGCGGTCTCCAGGAAGTCCAGCGCCACATCGAACTGGCCGCGCAGGACCGTGTTGCCCTCCTCCACCCGCGCGCTGAGCATCCCCTGTCCCACCTGGCTGACCTCGAAGGCGGCGAAGCCGTCCAGGAAGATGCCGCTCTCCCCGGCGCCCAGCTGCAAGGCGGCCTCGGTGACGCTGACCGGGCCGAAGTTCAGACGCTCCGTGGGGATCGGGAACTCGACATAGATGTCGTTGCCGCGCAGCCGGATCGGGATTTCCAGGCCGGGGAACAGCGCCTTGGTCGCGGTGATGGTGCCGTCGGCGTAGATCGAGCCGTCGGCCGCGATGCCGGCCTCGGTGAAGGTGACGGGGCTGGCGCCGGTGATCTGGGTGCGCAGCTCGCGGATCGCCGCGCGCAGAGCCTCCTGGTTCACGTGCCCGCCGAAGCCGAAGGCCGGCGCGTGCATGATGTCCAGGGTGACGGGCTGCACCTGCATGATGCGGCTGGTGAAGATCCGCCCGCTCAGCTCGCCCAGCTTCTCCGCGCTGTTGGCGCTGGCCGGCGGGTGGTAGGTCGCGCTGATCAGGTCGAAACCGGTGTAGAAGTTCTCCAGGCCGCGGCCTTCCGGCACCGGGCCTTCCGGCGTGATGCGCAGGCGCCGTCGGAAGCCGCCCGCGGGCGAGGAGAAGATGCTGACGAACTCCGGCGTCTCGCCGGGCCGGAAGATGAGGCCTTCGCTCAGCAGCTCCTGCTCGCTCATCGCCTTCAGCTGCGCCAGGTGGTCGCCGGCGATGATCTCGGACCGTGACCAGTAGGCGTTGCGGTTGCTCCAGGAGACGCTCAGCCCCTCGAAGCCGGCGAAAACGACGCGCCAGCCGGGCGTCCCCGCGCGCAGCGCATCGGTGTTGGGCGCCTTGCCGGCGTTGGGGCCGCGCCAGAAATTGTCGTCGCGTGCCGCATCCAGCAGGGCCGAGAGCTTGCCCCTCACCTCGTTCGCGATGCGTGAGCCGGAGGAGCGGTTGGCCGACTGATCCAGTAGCCAGAAGTTCAGCCAGCCGTCCAGGCCGCCGAGCTGCAGTTCCTGGGCGTGGTCGACGTCGTAGAAGGCGATGCCCCCGCGGCGGTCCCAGGTCGGCAGGCGGAACACCTCGTGCTGCGACAGCTCGGCCGGCGTGCCGGGGATCAGCAGGCTGCTGGTCGACGCCCGCGCGCGGGCAAGCCGCACGTAGCGCCGCCGCACGTTGTCGGGGCCCAGCAGCTCGAAGCTGCTTTCCCAGTTCTGGATCTTGCCCGGCAGGGCGGTCTCCAGCCCCGGCGTGACGTTGCTGGTCGCGTCGGTCAGCCAGCGCTGCCGCGCCGTTGTCGAGCCGCGCGTGCTGCCGCCGGTGAAGTCGAAGGCCGTGCCAGGCGTGATGGCGGCCTTGCCTTCCCCCGGCACGCCGGGCGCGAAGGGATGGTTCGATGCCCCCTTGGTGCCGCCGACCATGGTGGGCAGCTTCAGCTTGGGAATGTAGAGGGCGCCGCCACTGCCGGTCTCCGCCAGCTCGATGCGTCCAGTGCTGACCGGCCGCGCCTGGAAGGTGCGCCCGGGATCGTCCTCCAGGTCCTCGATCTGCCCCTCGCCGTCCGTGCGCTGCAGGCGCTGCGCGCGCACCGAACCGCCGGACTGCTGCAGGGTGTGCACCGCCTCGTGGGCGATGAGGCGCTGGCCGCGGCTGCTCTGCGGGCTGTAGCGCCCGGCGCCGAAGAAGATGTCGTTGCCGAGGGTGAAGGCCTTGGCTTTGACCGCCCGCGCCGCCCGGGCGGCCGAGGCTCCGTCGTGGACCCGCACGGCGGAGAGGTCATGTCCCAGTCCCGGCTCGATGGCCGCGCGTGCCGCCGGGTGCAGCGGCCTGCCGCCGCCCGCGCGCATCGAGGTGATGGCGGACTCGACGCCGGCGGGCACGCTCGCGGCGGAGCCGCCGCCCTCCGCGTCGCGCTGCGAGCGCTCGACCTCCTCTTCCGGCACTTCGAAGGTCTCGATCTTGGTATCCGGCGCGTCGGCCGCGCGCTGCAGTTCCTCTTCTTCCTCCTCCTCCGCCTGCCGCTGCACCACCAGAGGCGAGACCGACGGCGGCGGCGCACTTGCCGCCTCGGGCGCCGGGCTGCGCATGATCCGCTCGGCAATGCGGTCGGCCTCCTGCTCGTAGCGGTCGCGCGCGGGGCCTACCTCGAGCTTCGCCTGCAGCGCCGCCGGCCCTGGCCGCGCCACCGCCCGACGGGGCGCGGCCTGCGCGGTCTTCGGCTGCGGCGGAGCGAGGACGGCCAAGGCGCCCTCAGCCCAGGCGGGCCATCACGGCGCGCAGCGCGGCGCGCAGCCGCTTGGCGTTGGCCGCCGTGTCGAGGCCGAAGACCTCGCGCACCTGCGCATCGTTCGCCGTCACGGTCTTCAGCCGGTCCAGCGAGTTGACGTTCCGCGCCTTCAAGATCTGCAGCAGCTTCGCGGAATCGAGCCCCGTGCGTTCCACGGCGGGGTCCTGCGCCGCCAGCATGACCACCGAGCGGAGGTCACGCTGCTCGCTGCCGGAAGCCACCGTCAGCACGATCTTGCTGTCCGGCGTCACCGCCTTGCCGGGGGCGGGCTCCTGCTTGACCACGAGGCCCGCCTTGTCGGGGTCCTTGACGAAGACGGTGTCCGAGACCTTCAAGCCGTCGGACTTCAGCTCCTTCAAGGCCGCCTCCAGCTGCTGGCCGACCAGGTCGGGCATCTTGCGGCTGTCTCCGGGTGCCTCCGGCTTGCGGCCGACGAACAGCGTCACCTGGCTTCCCGGATCGATGTTCGCGCCGGGCAGCGGTTGGTGTCGGATCACCAGGCCCGCCCGCTCGGCATCGTCGATGAAGGTCGTCTCACCGAGCTTGAGGCCCAGTTCCTTCACACGCTTCTCGGCCTCCTCCTGCTTCATGCCGCGCAGGTCCGGCATGGTCAGCTGCGGCTTGGAGCCGACCAGCAGGGCCACTGTATCGCCTGCCTTCACCTTGCTGCCGGCAAGCGGCGTGTGCTGGATAACGCGGCCTTCGAAATCGGCCGACGGCGAGAAGGTCGGATCGGCCGCTTTCAGACCCAGGTCCTTGATCTTGGCCAAAGCTTCCTCGAGCTTGAGGCCGGTCAGGTCGGGCATGGTGAGCCCGCCTTCGACGCCCACCACGATATCCACGGCGGAGCCGCGTGGCACCTCGCTGCCCGCTTCCGGCGACTGGCTGACGATGCGGCCGACGCGGTCGGGTGATTCTTCCTCGTCGCGCTTGCCGCGCACCAGGCCGGCAGCGAGCAGCAGGCGCTGCGCCTCGCCCTCGCCGCGGCCGACGAGGTCGGGCACCAGGGCGCTCTTCGGCGTCTCCCCGGTGTCGTCACCCGGCATGGGGCATTCGGGCCCCGCTGCGCTGAGATCGATCTCACGGCGAATACGCTCCCCGTCGTCGATCTCGAAGTCTTCGCTGTCGCGCCACAGGACGGCGCCGGCCTTGTCGGTGACCCGCAGGCGCAAGCTCTCTCCCTTCGGCACCTTCGCTTCGAAAGCGCCCTTGGGCCCGGTACAGCCGAAGCCGGTTACCTTGCCATCGCCGTCGACGGCCGCGACCACCAGGTCGCTGCGTCCGGCTCCCTCCTCCGTCACCCGGCCGAAAACGACGCCGCCTTCTTCCGGCGCGTCCGGCGTGTCCACCACCAGGATCTCGGTCGCCACCTCGACCTCGTTGATCCGCGCGTTGGCCAGGGCGATGGAAGCGTCAAGCGCCTCCACCCGCGGGTCGTCGTCGCCGTAGCGCGTACGCAGCCGCAGCTGTTCGCGCTCCAGCTGGTTCCGGCGCGCCTGCAGCACCGGCCGGGCCAGCGCCAGGGCCGCCATCTGTCCACGGTCGGTGATCTCCGCCAGGTGGCTGACACATTCTGCCGCCTCGGTCGGGTCGAGGGTGGTCTTCTTGGTCATCGCTGGAGCGCTCCTCTCAATCTTCCGAGGTGAACCGGGCGTTCGACAGGTACTGGTAGCGATAGCTGCCTGGCGCCGTCAGCTTCCCGGCCCTCTCATCGCTCTCGCCGCAGAGCGTCGGGTACGCCAGGGCCAGCAGGCTCGTGTTCGCTTTGAGAACCAGGTTGTTCGGCCCGTTGACGAAGAAACAGTGATTGCCCTGATTGGCCACGGTCGCGTTCATCAGGTAACCGGCGGTGAAAGCCGAAAGATAGCCGTGAAAATTCTGCGGGCTGGTGCTGAGGCGCTCCTGGAAGCGGTTGTTGGCCACCCGGACCGTCGCCCCCGTGATCAGGCCGTTGATCAGCACGAAGCGCAGGTCGTTCTCGCACTCGAACTGGTTGCCGCTGGCCGAGACGTCGTCGGCGCTCGACAGCAGTACGGCCGAGAGGGAGATGTCGCTGCCCGTCGCATGGGCCGCGAGGGAGACCTGGTTGTCGTTGAACAGCACCTCGCCACCGCCGAGGAAGGTCTCGAAGGCGCCCGTGCTCTTGCGATCGATCAGTCCGGTCAGCTCCTCCGGCGGCGCCACGTCGACCAGGGAGACCACATCGCCGCCGATCAGCTCAAGATAGATCTCCAGAAGCACGAGCCCGGCGACGACGAGGTTGAAGCGCACCCCCAGCGCCAGAACGATGAAGCCGAGAAGCCCGGCCTGGAAGGCGGCACCGCCCGTTCTGCCTGCCAGGATCGCGCCGAGCAGCGGGCCGTATTGACCGAGCACGGAGCGCCCGCGCCCGCTGAGCCGGTTTCCGACCACGCTGACCGGCCCCAGGGCGATGACCTTCAGCGCACGGGCGTTGGGGCTGTCGATGGCATTGTCGTGCAGCCTCAACGCCTGGCGCTTCCTGCCGACTTGCGAACGGCTGACGAAGGTCGCCGCC
The DNA here is from genome assembly GCA_050290145.1 of Kiloniellaceae bacterium. GTDB lineage: Bacteria > Pseudomonadota > Alphaproteobacteria > Kiloniellales > Kiloniellaceae > Pelagibius. The sequence continues at coordinate 6,945 of JBNKHC010000431.1, forward strand.
GTACCGTCGAGCACCAGGCCAAGCACGACGCCGCCGCGGCGGCCAAGCGGCGCCTGGTCGTCCCGCGTTGCCCTGGCCCCGTTGTCGGTGATCAGGTTGCGCTCGACGACGATGGCCGCTGCGATGAGGATGAAGATGCCGGAGATCTGCACCAGGCTGTTGCGCCCATTGGCCACGATCTCATTGTCGCGGAAGGTACCGTGCCCCACCTGCGCCAGAGCGATGCCGCCGTAGCCGGCGCTGACCGCCATGATGTCGGTAAGGGGAAGCAGATCGCCGCCAAGGCAGCCCTCGATGCGGTTGCGGGCGACGTCGAGCCGCTCGACGCCGATCAGGTCTGGGTTCTCCGTTAGCTCGAAGAAGAAGGGCACCGAGATGCCGCAGAGACCCATGGCCAGAATATGGTTGTCGTGGATCCGCACGTCGTAGAGCTCGCCCTCGGAAACCGGCACCAGAGGATCGCCGTTCTCGTCGACCGGAGGGTTCGGCCGCGGGTCGATGGTCACGCAGCCGAGATCGTTGACGGTGACCGGCAGGCCGATCAGCGCATAGGGAGCCCCCGTGGCGCCGGCATTGTCATAGGCGATCTGACTGTCGTAGGCGCTCTCGTCAAAGCCGAATGAGCCGCCCGGGTCAGCGGCAACGTAGCGGATCGAGCCCAGCATGACGCCGTGCCCGTTTCCGCCCTCGATGGTATTGCGCAGCAGGGTCACGCGTTGCGAGCCGCCGCCGATCTGTATACCGCCGATGGGCAGGGAAAGCGCCTCCACCGCCGGATCGGCGATGATGCGGCAGCGCTCGATGACCATCTCCTCGCCCTTCAGGTATATGGCCGGCTCGCGTCCCACGGCGGGGTCGTCCTGCAAGGGTACCGAAGTTGCTTCCAGTCCGATCTCGCAACGCAGGACCGTGACGTCGACGGCTTCGAAGCCGGCGATGGCGGCCCGGTCGGCGGCGATGATGTTGAGGTCCGACAGCTCGATGCTGTCCAGGTCGCCTTCCGTGCCGTCGGCCTCGGCTCCGCGCTCCATCACGATGGCGCTGACCTCCGGCGCGAGCATGGCGAGGCGCCGCACCTTGATGTTGGAGACGTTGCGCAGGGTAAGCAGCGGGTCGCTGCTGTCCGCCGCCCCCATCCACAGGGTACGCACGCCGCAGCCGGTGATGATGACGTCGGACTTGTTCTCCAGTACCACGTTTTCGCGGTACTCACCGGGCAGCACGCAGACCTCGCCGCCCTCCTCCGGCAGGCGGCGGATCGCCTCGCCGATGCTCCCGACGTCGCCGAAGCTCATCTCGCCGTCGCCGACGGTGATCGTGCAGCAGGTGCCCGAACGGCACAGGGGGCGGAAGCGGTGCCGGCAATCCTCGACGTCAGGCACCAGCGAGCCCGCGCCGTCGTCGCGCCAGCGGATCAGCGCCAGCGGCGCCACCCGCAGTCCCGGCCCGTTCGGCGGCGCCCCGTCGAGCAGCCGCCAGGGCTGCACCTCGAGCGGCGTGTTCGGTCGTGCCGAGATGACCCAGTAGTCCCCGGCCCGGCCTTCCGCGTCGAAGGTCACCCGAACGCCCGTATCGTCCAGCTCGACCGGCTGGCCGAGGAGGAAGGGGTGGTCCGGCTGGGCGCCATCGCCCGACCCGCCAGTCCACAGGCGCAGGAAGAAGTAGCGCTGTACGCCCTCTTCGTCGCGGTCGCTCAGCGCATCGGCCCCTTCGGCATCGAACCAGTCGAGCCATTCCTGGGGCACCGGCTGCGACACGACGATGGAATCGTCGGCAGGGTCGTACCCGCGCTCCACAGTCAGCAGCAACCCTTGCGGCTCCGCCTGCTTTTCCCCGTTGGGCAGCAGCGCGCCCCAGCGGTGCAGCTCGATCGCCTGCCCCGCCAGCGGCTGGGCAAACTGGTCGCGCGGCAGGGTGATGAACTCGATGCGGCGCAGCCCGGTGGAGACCTCGTCGACCACGTGGTCGACCACCCGGACGCGGTAGACCGGGCTGGCGTTGTCGCGCCCCCAGATGAAGCGGCCCGGCTCTGTGATGCGCACGCGGTATGTCTCGTTGCGCGCGCCGAGGTAGCCGCCGCGCACCGTCGGCGTGCAGAGGTTCTCCGGGTCGCCGTCAACGAAGTCCACCGTCATTTCGACGTTGGAATTGAGTACGCCGCTCGTCCCTTCCAGCGTCGTGCCGGGGTAAACGTCGGTCAGCAGGTCCTGGAACGCCAGGCGGCAGTCGTCGACCACGTTGGTTTCGACGCGCACGCGCCAGCTGCGCCGCACCCGCCCGGTGGTGTCAACGCCCAGCGCCGGCTCGATCAGCTCGGCATCCTCCGTCGGCGAGACCGGCTGCTCCCAGGCCTCGAGCCAGACCAGGTCGTTGCGCTCCGCCGCCGGCGTGTCCGGGAAGCCCGGCAGGTCGACGGCCCGCTGCAGCCAGTCGTCCTGGGTCGTGTAAGTGGCATCCTCCTCCGGCTGGTCATAGCGCAGCCCGCCGAGATAGAAGGAACCCAGGCCGATGGAGAAATCGTAGAGGCCGCTCTCCTCATCGGCCGTGACGTCGTCGATGCGGAAACCGTCGTTGGGTGAGCCGGCGCTGCAGATCGTCTCGGCCAGGGCACGGTTCAGCTCCTCGGCGCCCAGCGCCTCGGCGTCGTTGGCGTCGGAGTCAAGCGGCACACGGCCCTGTTGGAATCCGACGCGGACATAGCGCTTTTGCGGCTGCAGGATGTTGCGCGAGATGTCGAGGCTAGGCATCGGACTTCCTCTCTCAGGTCTCGATCACCAACTGGGTGATCGCATTGATGGCTGTGTATTCGTCCAGCTTGGCCGCCAGGTCGGCGCGCCGGATCGGATCGAGAGCGCGGTTGAAGGCTCCCATTTCGGACTGGTTCTCGGCGCCGCGGCGAATTTCTTGCGGCGCGATCTCGGCGAGCTGGGCGAAGCCGGGCTGGCCGAAGACCTGCGACACGAAGAGCCAGGGCGGCAGCCCGCCGGGGTAGAAGTGGCATTCATAAGCTCTGATCCCGGCGGGACCACCGATGGCGCTGAAGCGCACGCAGGACCCCTGGCGGTCGTCGATGCGCAGTTCGCCGTCGAAGAGGCTGTCCGTCGCCTCCAGGCGTGTGCCCTCGACATCGCCGAACACCGTGCAGCGCTCGATCTCCAGCGCGGCCACCGGGGTACGGATCGCCGGCGGCCGGTCTTCGCTCAGCGGCGGCGCCACGATGATGGAATCGCAGATCCGCACCCGTGCGGCCGAGCAGGGATCGACGCCGCCGCCCTCCTCCTCCTCGCCGGCCAGTTCGACCAGGGGGCCGGTGACGCAGCGGTCGATCAGCAGTTCGTCGACCGCCCCGGCCAGCTCGAGCTGCACATAGGGAATGGCGAAGCCTTGCGCCGGATCCACCCGCGCCCGCTCGCCGCCGGGATCCAGGGTCATACGGCGCAGCACCACCTGTGCGAAGGCGCCGTCGAGAACCAGGCGCGTCAGTTCCGGCGCCGGATCGGCGGCCGGCGCAAGACCGCTCGGCACGATGCCGAGCCAGAGACCGTCAACGACCAGAGTCGTGTCCGGGCCCGGCGAGGTCACGGTCAGGGTGGCGCCGCCGCCCTCGGGCACGATGCGGAGATAAGGCCGCGTGCCGTCGGCGGCCTGCAGCATCAGATCGGCGGTCAGCGCCAGAACGTTGCCGCCCGGTGGCGGTGGCGCGTAGGTCTTGCTGTCGAGGAACTCGTGGACGCCCGCCGTCGGCAGGGCGAAGCCGGTCACCGGCCCCGGCGAAAGGTCCTCGCCGCCCGGTCCCAGCGGGCCGCGCGGCAGCGGCGTCACGCCTTCGCGCGCCAGGCCGTCGCGGCGCTCGTAGGTCCCGGCGCCCACGGGGTGAAAGCTGCCGTAGTAGACGCGCTGGCAAAAGAGCGCCCGGTCGGGCGCCGGCGCGCCGCCGGTCAGTTCCACCCGCCCGCGCGCCGGATCGACCACCACCTGGCCCCAGCGCGGTCCCGGCGGCGCGCCGAGCCACTCCAGCAGGTTGCCGCCGCGCAGGACGCCGGGGCCGAAGGACTCCTCGGCGCTCGACGCGCCGACGGCCAGCGCGATCGCGTCCGGCACCAGGTTCAACTTGGGCGAGTCCGCCTCGATGGCCAGGCCGAGCATCTCCTCGATCTGCCCGCCGGTGAGCGGCGGCAGGTTCAGCCCCTCCGGCGGCGGTTCTGTCAGCAGGGCGTCGGCGCTTTCGATGAGCCGCGCCGCCGTGACGAAGACCTGGCCGTAGAGCCGCGACAACTCGTCCTCCAGCCCCGTCGGCGCAGTCTCGCGGACCAGGCGGTAGTGCGCCGAATTCAGCAGGTCGCAGTCGATCGGCCCGCGCAGGCGCCATTCCACCGCCGGCACGCAGGCGCCGCGGTCGCGCCGCTTCGGGCGGAACAGCGGCACGTCGCGCCCGCTGGGGTCCAGGGTGTAGCGCCCCTCGCCCAGGTCGACGGGCGTCGGCCCGCTGAGCGGCAGGGCCTCCTGACGGAAGAGGTGGAGGTTCACCTTGGGAATGTTGTAGCGGCCGTGATGCCCGCGCAGGCGGCGGAACTCGGGGAAGTGCGCCAGATCGTCGAAGGGACCGTCGACGCTCTCGTCGATGCGCGCGCTGCGCAGGTCGGCGAAGCCGCCGGGCGGTGTCGCGGTGATCGCGCCGGGGCGCGGCGGCGCCGGGTCCAGCCCGTGGCGGAAACGATAGAGCCGCTTGAAGGCCTCCGCCGCGACGCCGTCCCAGTTGGCGAGGTCGTCTGCCAGGTCCTCGAGCAGGCGGAGGGTGCCGATGCGTCGGCGATAGCCGATGGTCCGCGACACGTCGACCCGGCGGCCGGCGGCGTTCAAGGCATTGGCCAGACGCGTACCGACCAGGGCGCCGATATAGGGCACGGCCCAGTCGTCGGCCTCCTCGATACGGGAATCCGCCCACAGCCGGTCGATGCTGCGCCGGGCGATGGCGGCCTCGCCGGCCATCACCTCGACGATGGCGCGCAGCACGCCGGGATTGTCGCCCAGGCCGTCCTCGTGCCGGTAGGTCTCGGGGATCAGCTCCCAGATCTTCTCGGCATAGTGCGCTTCGAAGCCGTCTTCGGCCGCGCGGATGTCGAGGTTCTCGGTCCCGGCCATACCAGCTACTCCACGATCGGGTCGGGGAAGACGAAATAGGCGCCCTCACCCGGCGATTCGGCCCATTCCATCGGGGCGCCGTTGAAACGCAGGGCGCGCACCGCCGTCACGCCGGGCACGGCGTGCAGACGCGCGACGATCACGCTGCGGAAAATGGCGCCGCCGATCCGCACATTGCGCGGCGCCAGCAGGCCGGTTTCCTCGTCGAACAGCGCCGCTGCGGCGGCGAGCTTGGTTTCTTCCTCCGGATAGCTCTCGTCAATGTCGATTTCAGCGGTGAAGGACCGCTCCTCATCGTCAGCCGCTTCGACCACCACGACGGTTGCCGGCATAGCCTGGGCCAGCAGCGTGGCGGCAAGCTCGTCGGCGGGATCGCCCTGATCGACCACAATCCACAGCTTCACCACGGCGCGCTGGCGGCGGCCGTCCCAGGCCCAGCTGACCGCAACGTTCAGGACGCCGGCGTAATCCCGCGCCACAGCCTCGAAGTCCTGCGGCGACACAACCCGGCCCAGGGTCAGGGCGCTGCGCGGCGCCGCGGTCCGGATCTCCTCCGGCGTCGCCGCGTCGGCGCCGCCCTCGAAGGGCACCGGGCTCACCGCGCGGGTCAGGCCCTTGACCGGCCGCGAAGGTTGACGCACGGCACCCGGCGGCGGCTTGGCGGCGCCGGCGCCGAAGCGGTAGTCGGCGCGCACGTTATCCACGCCCGAGGGCGGCCGCGCGCCCCGCTCGCCGTCGCCGAAAACGATCCGGGCCTTGCCGTCGGCGTCCGTCCGCAGCAGGTAGACGCGGTCTTCGGGACCGGCGGTGTAGAAGGTCTCCGCGCGGGTCCAGAGGATGCCGTCGACACGCACCTCCAGCAGCGGGCGGCGTCCGTTGGGCGCGCTCGGCTCATCGATCCAGGTAAGCGGGCTCTTCTTCAAGGTGAAGCTCTGGAAGGCCTGCGAGGCCGCGGCCGAGCCGAGCACCTCCTGGGACACCGATTCGCCGCGCACCACGTCGATGACGTTGCCGTAGAGCGTCAGCGGCGCGCGCAGTACGCTTGGGAAGGAGTCATCGCTGCTGGTCGGCGAGAAGGTGCCGGCACCCTCTCCATCCTCGGCGACGCTGCCCGAAACGAGGGCGCCACGCTCGCGCGCGCCGCGGGCGACAACCCGCGCCGGCGTGCCGGCATCATCGAGGTCGACCGGGGCCGTCAGCGGCGCATTGGGCCGCAGGTCGTCGAGTGTGAGCGCCGTCAGTGCCGTGGCGGTCGGGCGGCCGAGGCGAATGGCGTTGAAGTGCAGCCGCTCGAAGGTCGAGTTGGAGATCGAGTAGTCGGCGTCGAGCGTTACCTTGGTCTGCGGGACCGTCAGGGTGGTGGCGTCCGTCCCGCTGCCGACGATGTAGCTCACGTCATCGCGCGCTGCCGCGGTGACCTTGGCGACGGTGAGGCTGCCGCCCGCCTCCACGGCCACCGGCATGCCGGCACGCAGCTGCGGGTAGAGGGCGTCCAGGTTGAAGCTGCTGCCCGGGCTGTTGTTGTCGATCTCGTCGCCGAAGGGTGAGAGGGCGGCGCTGAGACCGAGCTGCCGCAACTCCATCGAACCCAGCGCATCGCCGACCAAGCCGTCCGGCGGCGGGTCCAGCGTTACCCGCAGGTAGCGGGCCGCATCAGGGCCGCGCCAGGTCTCGATGGCGGTGACGCGGCCGGCGTGCTGCGGCTCGCCATCGATGAGGACAGCCACCACACCGCCGCGCGACGGCGCGCCGTCACCCGGGCGCAGCAGCAGGCGCCCGTCGAAGCTGTCGCCGCGGATCGGCGCCACCCCCCAGCTGTTGTGCTGCGGATAGATGGTGAAGGGCGTCAGCGTCTCGAAGATCTGCGGCGGCTCCTCGCCGAAGGCATCGGAGCGGAAGGCGGTGCCTATCGGCAGGCTGACCGGTTCGCTGCCGGTCGCCTGCAGCGCCAGAACGCCGCGCGCCGCCAGTGCCGGGCGCGGCTGATAGCCGATCAGCGCCGCCAGCCGCCGCGCGGCGGCGATCTCGTCCACCGTCTGCAGGTAGCTGGCATCGGCAATCTGCGCGTCATAGAAGGCGGTGACGTCGAGCACGTAGGCCCACATCTCCAGCAGCATGACGCCGAGGTCGCCGGCTCCCCCCGGCCGCCAGCCACCCAGGGCCGTGTGTTCGCGCAGCGCCGACAACAGCGCCCGCCGGTATTCCGGGAACCCCACCAGCTGGCGCGGCAGGTCTGTCAGGCCCGCGGGAATATCCGGCTTGGGAGGATGGATCAGCACATCGCAGGGGCAGCAGGCGGTCATGACGCGAAGCCTCCCTCAACAAAGACGGTGAGCGAGCCGCGCTCGGGGAAGTTGGGATCATTGGCGCAGCGCAGGATCTGTCCTGGCGCGACTGAGATCTCGGAATCCTCGAAGTCCTCCCAGGCTCGCAGGTGGCGTAGCCGGATGCGCAGCAGCTCGACGCCGCGGGTCCCGGGCACCGCCTGGATCGCCGCTTCCAGCGCCGAGCGCAGCAGCGGTTCGCCGAAAGTGAAGTTGTCCGGATCGAAGAAGGCGAGAGGCTTTCCGGGCCGCCGGTGGCCGACCAGCGCCTCGATGACGCGCTCCTTCACGTCGCCGGGATAGGCCGTGGGCTCGACGCAGACCGTCGCCTCGACGTCGAGGGAGAGGAACTGGGGCGCTTCGACCTGGGTCGCGCGGCCGGCCTGGCGGATGCAGTCAACCTCTGCTTCCAACTCGGCCTGGTGCGCCGGGCTGAGCGTGAAGCTGCCGCGCTCGTCGGCCGTGACGAAGTCGGTCGACCAGGACCCGGTCCACTGGGTCACCGCGTTGGCCCGCTGCACCCAGTCCAGCCGCTCGACGATCTCGCGGTAATCTTCCGGCCGGACCGCGCGCAGCGGCAGGGCGCGGAAGGCCTCGGGTGCTGCGATGCGGACTTCCTCGGCCGTCTCCGGTGCCGCGCCGCTGTCGATGGCCAGGGGATTGGTCACCCAGGCGGCGAAGGCGAGCGGCTGCTCGGGCGGCGCCGAGCCGGGGCGCTGCAGCTCGGTGACGCTGTCCGGCGCCAGGTTGGCGCGCAGCGCCGGGCCGGTGCGGTAGGCCGCTTCGAACAGCGTGCCGTCGGCGGGCGTGCGCCCGAAGGCGCCGGCACCGAAGCGGATCGAAAACCCCTCATTGGCCGCATAGTCGCTGAATACGACGTCGCCGCGCGGCGTCTTGTGCACCACCACCTCGCGCCATACCCCCTCGTCGAGGGCGAAGACCGCCTCCTCGTCGTCAGCCTGCAACGGGTCGGGCGTAAAGTTCCACTCGAGACCGGCAAGATCGGGCTGGTAGCCGCCGATACCGTCGGGCACCATCTCCATAAGTGCCACTTCCGGTTCGTCGGGCGCGGTCCAGCCGAGGTCGCGGGTTTCGCTGCCACGCAGGCCGTAGCGCAGCACCACCGAACGCGCGCCGGTCGTGCTGTCGCAGGGCCCTTCCCGCTCCACCGCTCGCGGCAAGGCCAGCAGGTTCGTCAGCTCCACGGGATCCAGCGAGCCGCCGTAGCGCGCCGTGAAGGCCGCATCCGGCCCGATGCGGAAGAGCTCCCGCAGGGTCTCCCCGGCAATGGCGGGGACGATGTTCAGCAGCGCCTCCGTCTCCGCCTGGCAGAGCTGGAAGGGCAGCGCCTCCGAGCTGTCCCAGGCGATCCGCGTGACCGAAATCTCACCGCCCTCGGCCAGCGGATCGGTGAGGAACTCGACCTCGGTAATGGTGACCTCCCAGGCGCGCGACGGCACCGATGGATCGAGCGGGCGTGAGCGCAGGATCGCTCTGCGGTCGATCCAGGCCTGCTCTCGCGGTATCGGGTCGGCGCCTGGCGGCAGAGGCTCCAGCTCCGCGGCGAGCGGCGAGGCGGTAGCGAGGAAAGCTTCGGTGGCGCCGATGTCCAGGCAGGGCTCCGCCTCGTCCGGTGTGTGCAGCGGGATGGCGTTCCATGCCGCATGGACCCAGAGATCCTCCAGCAGCTCGAAGGGGATCGGCGGCTCGCCCGCCGGCAGCGCCCAGACCGGCGTGCCCGCTTCGGCAAGATGCCCGTCCGCGGCGACGCCGATGGCGAGATCGGTTACCGCCGAACGGCCGGGATCGGGGAAGTAGTCCACCAGGCGGGCCAGGGCGGAGAGCGAGCGGCGCTGGGTTGCCGTGTCGAGATAGGCCTCCCGCGCGTAGCGGTCCTGGATGTAGGCGAACTCGTCGCCCAGCGCCGCCATGATCTCCATCAGCATGACGCCGGCATCGGCCTCCAGCCGCAGCTGCCATTCGGGATAGCGCTGGGCCGCGAAGTCGAGCAGCGCGTTGCGGAAGGAGGTGAAGTCGCGCGCCAGATAGTCGACCGGGAAATCCAACGGCTCTTCCGGCGGACAGTAGGGCTCGACCTCGCAGTCCAGGTCGCTGGGACAGCCCTGCTTGAAGCTGAACTCGATGCCGTTGAAGAAGCGATCGATACGCGCGTCGTCAATGGTCAGGCGGTAGAGCGAGAAATCCCCCGGCGTCAGCACGTTGACCTGCAGCACGGTGCGGTCGCCCGCCGGCGCCGCGACGCGGACCCAGTTAACCGTGTCGACCTCCACCTCCGCCACCGACTCGCCGCCTGAGGTCGAGACGATGGAGACCAGCGAGGAGTCCTCAGCGACGGGTCCCCCGCTCACCGCCGCCAAGTCGACCAGCGGCGTGTCCAGCTCCGTCGGATCGACGATGAAGTAGACTTCCAGTTGCGTCTGCACCTCCGGATCGACGACGCGGATGAAGTCGATCCCGGTGAGCGCGGTTTGCCCGCAGAGTGCTGTCTTGCGGTCCGACATCAGGCGGCAACCTCCACGTTGAGGTAGCGGCGCTCGCCGTTGGCGACGACGATGTACTCGACCAGTATATCGAGCCGCTCTTCGGCTGCCGTCGCCGCTACCTTCTCCACCTTGATGACGCTGGAGAGCCAGGCGGTGAGTGCCTGATACACCAGGGTCTCGGCAAGCGAGGCGGTGCCCTGGGAGTTGGGCGCGAAGACCATGCGCCGCACCCCTGCCCCGAAATCGGGACGGTTGATGCGCTCCCCCTGGGCCGTCAGCAGCACCTGCCGTATCAGCTGTCGCACGTAGGCGTCGTAGTCCAGCTCTTCGGCCAGGCGGCCCGCGCCGGCGTCGACGGCGAAGGGATAGCGGATGCGGCGGACGGGGTCGGCCATGGCTGCCTCACAAGGCCTTCACGCGCTGGTCGGGCTGGACCACGGTCAGCGGGCCGGAGGGGAACGGCGGCGGCCCCGGGTTGATGGCCACGCCCACCGAGGCGACGTTGATGACCGGAACGCCCTGCACCCGAACCCGGGTCGCCGACACGATCCAGTTGCCCATCACGTTGGGGCCCGGAAACTGCAGTATGTCGGTCATGATGCCAAGCGGGCCGGTGGTCGCGGAAACGCGCTGGTTGGCGCTGATCTTCGCGACGGCGCGCACCCCGAGGGGGTCCATGACGCCGGCGGCCAAGGCTTCGACCGGATTTGTCATTTTCTCATCTCCTTTCCCCTACATCACCGAGAAGGCGCCGTTGTTGACGTCGAAGCCGGCGGCATCCAGCTTCGTCACCATGCCAGTGGCGCTCTGCTTCACCTCGGCGCCCTCGATCTCGACGCCGGTCGGCCCGACGGTGATCTTGGCGCCGCCCGCGGTCTCGATGACGATGGAGCCTTCCGTATCGTCGATCCGCAGGGTCACCTGGTCGGTCTTCCAGAACTTCACGCCGGGCACCGCATCGCCGCTGGGGATCTGGCCGTCGCCCCAGAAGCAGCCGACCCAGATGGGATAGGTCGGATCGCCGCCCTCGAACTCGACCCAGACGGAGGTGCCGTTCGGCGGCAGGGCGAAGAATCCCACCTGGTCGCCGGCATAAGGCGCGCAGGGCAGTGCCCAGAGCCGCTCGTCGCCCATCACCGTCGGGACCGTGACCTGCAGGCGCCCGCGCCCGGTCGGGTCCTCGTTGGAGGTGACGAGGCCGCGGTATTTGCCGAAGAAGGTCCGGCCCATGGCCTCGAACATCAGTTCCGAATCGTCGCGCGGCATGGTCAGGTCTCTCCCAGGCGGTTGCTGCGCAGCTTCAGGTCCATGTAGTGATCGGAGGCATTGACCACGTGGGTCACTTCCTTCACCTGGTAGGCGCCGGAGAGCTGCGTGCCGGCGCCGATCACCTCCACCACCTCGTGCGGGGCCAGGACTCCGTTGAGCATGTGAGCGGTGGTCGAGGCCGTGGCCTCGACAAACCACGAAGCCTCGGTCAGCGCCGCCTGCTGGCGGCGGCGCTGCTCCTCGGAATCGCCGGGGCTGGCGACGCAGATGGTGCGCTCCACGCCGTCGATCTGGACCAGGCTGGCGCCATCGTCGATGGCTGCCTGGGCGCTCTCGCCCCCGGCGTCGTCAACCTGCCCGTCCCGGGCGTTCACGGTGGCGCCGTGCGCCGCATTGGGCCGCTCGTTGTCAACCTCGGCATTGAAGGAGGTGACGTTGGGGCACTCGTCGCCGCGCACGTTGACCCGCAGGCTCGGAGTTCCCGAAGGCACCAGAACCGGCGGCGCCGGCAGGCCGCCGCTGCCGCCGGCCGGAGGCGAGGTCTGCAGCTTCGCAGTCTCGGCGACGGTGAGGTTCGCGCTGAGCGGCGTATCGCCCCCGGAAACCTCGTACTCGACCCACAGCTCCATGGAGTTCTCGTTGGCGATCTTCTCCAGGAAGCCGAGGTCGGTATCGCGCTGCGAGAGGGTGTTGCCGTTTTCCTCGTAGACCGTGGAGGTCTGCTCCACGTCCGGCGTGAAGCCGTAGGCGTTGAGGATCTGCGTCGCGGCGTCGGAAGCGCGGCCCGTCCAGGCTGCCTGCACGCAGACCCGGTCCATCTCGACGCGGCGGTCCTCGCCGTGCACCTCCAGCCAGGAGCCCTGGCCGCCGAAGCGCGTCGAGCTCTTCACCTGGGTAATGCGACCGCGCACCAGGCAGTAGCGCTGGTTGCCCGCCGGCGCAATGATGGCCAGCACCGTGTTGGGCCGCAGCTCGGGGGCACCGGCGACCGCGGGCTGGTCGCCGCAGATATCGTCCTCGAAACGCACTGCGAAGCGCGTCGGCTTGCTGAGCTCCTGCTCGACGCGCGCCTCGACCAGCCACTGTGCCAGTTCCGGCCTCAGGGGCGCGTTGGAATCGCCGGTGGTGACGGTTGCGCCGAAGCCCATGAAGCTACCTCCGCGTCGGAATCTTTACGCTGCGCGCCTGGGCCAGGACATCCGGGCTCATGGCATCGTTCAGCTCGGCAATGCGCCAGTAGCCTTCCGGATCGTCCAGATAGCGCGCCGCCAGGTGGTCGAGGCGCTGGCCGTCGCGCCTCAGGTGCTCGCCGAGCATGCGCTCTGCCGGGGGGAAGGCCGGGGTCAGCGCGACCACGCTGCGGCCGCGCCGGTCGCTCGCGGTGACCAGCGGGACGTTGCGGTAGCGGCTCTTTGATCCGAAAACAGCCATCACACTCTCTCCTAGAACGGCAGGATGCCGCGCAGGGCGGACACCGCATTGGCAATGTTGGCGATCGCCAGCGCGTCTTCCTGCAGGCGGGTCAGGTTGTAGGCGGCGATCGCGATGTCGATGGTGACCGAGTTGCGGCACTTGAAGACGTCCGGGGTCAGCACGCGCATGCCCAGCTGCACCTCGGCGTGCAGCGGATAGAGCAGTGGCGTGAACTCCTTGGTCTCCACCGACATCTCGGTGACGCGCACCGGCAGGATGATGCCCGGGCCCAGCACCAGCAGGGTGATCGGCACCGTGGCGCGGACCTCGGTCTCGCCGGCCCCGCCGGCCAGCGCCTGGGCGGTATTGACGAGATCGCCGATGAGCCCCTGCGTCGGCTCGGTCAGCTTGCGCAGCGCGGCGATGCGGGCCGCGACGCCGGTGGCGGTGACGATGGGATCGCCGTCCTCCAGGCCGTCGGCGGCGTGCAGCTCCAGCGTGAAGGAGAACTTCTCCTCGGGATCGTAAGGCTGCACCGTCGGTGCCTGGGCCCCGCGGTTGGTCTGGTCGACCTCGAAGGGGTTCCAGGGCTCCAGCGTGCGGGTGATGTTCTCCGGGTTGTACTGGAAGGGGATGATGTTCGGCACCACGCCGATGACATCCTCCACGAGCTGCACCAGCGCGCCGCGCATCACCTTGGGGGATAGGGAATAGCCTGTCTCAGCCACGGCGGTGCCTCCCTTCCCGCTTGCTGGCCGGTGCACGGCCTTCCTTGGCCAGCTCGCGCCGGGCGCCGGAGGCGAGGTCGCTCTCGCTCATCGGCCGGCCCTCGGCGAGGGCCGCGTAGCGCGCGCTCAGCACCGCGCTCTTGATCTGCGCCGGCGAGAGACTGTGCTGCGCGGCGAGCCGCGCGCAGGCCGGCTTCAGGCCGGCGAGCACCGCTTCGCCCGCCAGTACCGCGGTAAGCCGCTGCCAGAGCTCCTTCTGCTGCGCCTCGCCGGCGCGGGGGAACTCGATCACATGGCGCATGCGGCGCAGGAAGGCGGGATCGAGATTGGCGCGCTTGTTGGAGGCGAGGATCACCACGCCGCCATAGGACTCCAGAAGCTGCAGCAGGTGATTGGTATCGGCATTGGCATAGCGGTCGTGACTGTCGCGCACATCGGTGCGCTTGGCGAAGAGCGCATCGGCCTCGTCGAAGAACAGCACCGCGCCGGCCGCCTCCGCCTGGGCGAAGATGCGGGTCAGGGTCTTGGCGGTCTCACCGATGAACTTGCTGACCGTCGCCCCCAGATCGACGATCAGAAGGTTCACGCCCAGCTCGCCGGCAACCGCCTGGGCGGCCATGGTCTTGCCGACTCCGGCCGGCCCGGTGAACAGCGCGCTCAGGGTTGCGTCACGCCCGAAGAGCCGGCGCGCCTCGCCGCTGGAGAGGAGCTGCGCGCGGGCGCGGGCTTCGAAGGCGAAGGCCCGCAACTCGATCTTGACCGCCTCCGGCAGCACCAGATCCTCCCAGCCGACCAACGGGTCGATGGCCCGTCCGGCACCGCCCAGGCGGGCACGTGCACGGGCGCGCAGCTCCTGTGCGGCATCGGCGACGGAGGCCGGCGCGGCGCGCGCGATGGCGGCCAGGTCGCCGATGGTGAGCCCCGGCGTCTCCGCCAGGCCCTTCAGCGCCGCGGCGTTCCTCTGCCCCGTCTCCGGCGAGAGACGGCGCCACACGGTCAGCCGGGTCTCGGCGCTCGGCTCCGGCAGGCTGACGCGGACATCCGCCGTCTCGCGGCGCGCCGGCGCCGCCGCCCCCGGCTCCACCGCGACCATCTGCAGCGGCGAGAGCGGCACGGCGTCGGGCCAGGCCGGACCGTTGCCGCGCCACAGCAGCGCGGCCTCGGCGAAGAGACCGAAACGCTGCGCGCGCAGGAAGGCCTCGGGGAAGACCTC
>JBNKHC010000432.1:0-6067 GCA_050290145.1 Kiloniellaceae bacterium
CGGCGACTTCACCGTCGTGGACCTGAAGGCCAAGACACACATCGAGCAGGCCTGGCTGCAGTCCAAGTGCGGCTGGTCGCCCTTCGAGGGCAAGCCCATCACCGGCTGGCCCAAGGCCACCATCATCCGCGGCCACGTCGCGATGCGCGACGGCGAGCTGCGCGGCGGCCCGACGGGACGCCCCGTCCGTTTCATGGAAACACTGCCGCACGGCGGCGGGGACTGAGGTGCAGGACTTCAGTAGGCAACCGCCGAAAGCCGCCGGAAGAGTGTGTGTTTACGGCTTGGGTGGTGCTTGGAACTGATCTAGCCTGAAGCTTCCTTCGGGCGTTGGGGTGTCACGACCACAGGCAGCTGCATGGAAGCTACCAAAGGCACATCTTCGAAACGCAGGCGCGTGGCAACCTTCGTCGCGCTGTTTCTGGCCGTTGTGGCCGGGAGCCTGGTTTACTTCCGCTCCCAGACCACGGACAACGGCGTGCCGGGAGCCCTGGTTCTCTACGGCAATGTAGACATCAGGCAGGTCGACCTGGCCTTCAACGTCGATGGGCGGGTCGAAGCCATGCTGGCCGAAGAAGGCGACGTGGTGAAGCAGGGTCAATTGCTCGCGCGTCTCGAAGACTCGCGCTACCAGGATGCCGTCGCGGCGGCACGCGCCACGGTCGAATCCTACCAGGCCGTGGTCGCCCGCCTGCAGGCCGGCACACGGCCAGAGGAGATCGAGAAGGCGCGGGCCGACGTGCGGGCCGCGCAAGGCACCTGGAAGGCCGCCCAGGCCCAGCTGGAACGCCAGCGAACGCTCGCCCGCGAACGGTTCGCATCGCAGCAGGCGCTGGATGAGGCCATTGCCGCGGAGGAGGCGGCGCGGGGCCGCCTGGATTCACTGAAGCAGGTTCTTGCATTGGCCTTGGCGGGGCCGCGCCAGGAGGATATCGCCGAGGCCAAAGCCAACCTCAGCACCGCCGAAGCGAACCTGGCCGTGGCCCAACACCGTCTGGCGGACACCCACCTGGAGGCCTCCACCGACGGGATCGTTCTGACCCGCATTCAGGAACCGGGGGCCGTTATCCTGGCCAACACGCCCGTCTACACGGTGGCGCTGGCCGACCCCCTCTGGATCCGGACCTATGTCTCCGAACCGGACCTCGCCCGTGTCTATCCCGGCATGAAAGCGGAAGTCACCACGGACGCCGCCAGCGGGCAGGTTCATGAGGGCTGGGTCGGCTTTATCTCCCCCACCGCCGAGTTCACTCCGAAGACCGTCCAGACACCGGAGATCCGCACCAGCCTCGTTTACCGGCTCCGGGTTTATGTCCGCAATCCAGACAGGGGGCTGCGCCAGGGAATGCCCGTGACCGTACGGCTGATCGAGGAGCAGGCCGAGGGCGGGACGAAGGAAGATGCGACAGCAGGCGAGCAATGAGCGCACGCGCTGCCATGGCCGATCCGGCGATCGACATCCGCGGTATCGTCAAGACGTTCCAGACCGGCCGACGCAGCGTTGCGGCCTTGAACCAGTTGAGCGCGGGAGTGCCCGCAAAGCAGGTGACGGGACTGGTGGGCCCCGACGGCGCCGGCAAGACGACCCTGATGCGCCTGATCGCGGGCATTCTCCGCCCCGACGAGGGCGCGATCAGTGTTTTCGGCATGGACAGCGTAGCGGAGACTGCCGAGATCCAGGCGAACATCGGGTATATGCCGCAGCGCTTCGGTCTCTATGAGGACCTGAGCGTCACCGAGAACCTCGATCTCTACGCCGATCTGCACGGCCTTCTCGGCGATCAGCGGCGGCGGCGGTTCGACGAACTGATGGAGTTCACGGGCCTCGGCCCCTTTTGCCGACGCCAGGCCGGACGCCTGTCCGGCGGTATGAAGCAAAAGCTGGGTCTTGCCTGCACCCTGGTGAGCCGGCCGCGTCTTCTGCTGCTCGACGAGCCGAGCGTCGGAGTCGACCCGGTCTCGCGGCGCGATCTGTGGGATATCGTCTATGCATTGGCCGGGGAGGGCATGAGTGTTCTCTGGAGCACTGCCTACCTTGACGAAGCCGCCCGCTGCCAGGAAGTCATCCTGATCAATCAGGGACGTCTGCTCGACAGCGGGGCGCCGGCCAAGTTCAGCGAAAGACTGTCCGGCCGGACCTACGAAATCCGCATCGATCGTGGCGACCGTCGCGAGTTGCTGCGGTCGGCGCAGGCGCTGCCCGGCGTTTTGGATGCGAACATCAAGGGCCAAAGCCTGCGCCTGCTCCTGGCGCAGGGAGTGGAGCCGTCGGTCCTCGACGGCCTGGCCGAGAGTCGGGCGGCGCAGCAATCTGCGGTGCGCGAAGTCGAGCCGACCTTCGAGGATGCCTTCATTACCCTGCTGCGGGAGCCCGCCGCCCCAGGGGAAACGCCTTCCCTCGAGAGCGCGCCCGTGCCGGCTCCGGAGCAGGGCGCGGCATCGACTCCCTCGCCGGCCGGGGCGGAGACCTCGCCCGTGATCGAGATTGCCAACCTGTCGCGGGATTTCGGCGCCTTCCGTGCGGTCGACAGAATCAGCTTCCAGATATCCAGGGGTGAGATCTTCGGCCTTCTGGGTCCCAACGGGGCCGGCAAGTCGACCACCTTCAAGATGCTCTGCGGCCTGCTGCCGCCGTCGGAGGGGCAGGCCAAGGTGCTCGGCATCGACCTGCGGCGTGCGGCCCCCGTGGCGCGCAGCCGGATCGGCTATATGGCGCAGAAGTTCTCGCTTTACGGCGACATGAGCGTGCTGCAGAACCTGCGCTTTTTCGCCAGCGCCTACGGCCTTTCGGGCTCCCTCCAGCGGTCCCGGATCGACTGGGTGCTGGAGGAGTTCGGCCTGGAGCGATACGGCGCTGTCAACAGCCGCGACCTGCCGCTCGGATACAAGCAGCGGCTGGCGCTGGCCTGTGCGATCATGCACGAACCTGGCGTGCTGTTTCTCGACGAACCCACCTCCGGCGTCGACCCGCTGGTCCGGCGCAGTTTCTGGTCGCGCATCAACGCGATGGCCGCTGCCGGGGTGACCGTCATGGTCACGACGCATTTCATGGACGAGGCGGAATACTGCGACCGCGCCGGGATCATCTACCAGGGCAGGCTGATCGCGCTGGGCTCGCCGCAGGACCTGCGCCGGGAGCACGCCAGTGCGAAGAGGCCGGACCCGACACTGGAAGAAGCCTTCGTCGATCTCATCGAGGCCCACAATCAGGAGGTTCCGCAGTGACGGCGCGGCGGCCATCAGGCCCGCGGCGTACCTGGCTGCGGCTCCGCGGCCTGGTACGCAAGGAGAGCCTGCAGATCGTCCGGGATCCCAGCAGCATCCTGATCGCCTTCGTGCTTCCCGCCATACTCCTGCTGTTGTTCGGTTTCGGCATTTCGCTCGATGCGAAGCGCGTGCCGGTCGCCCTGGTCATCGAGGCGCCGTCGGAGGAAGCCTTCAGCTTTGCGGGATCCTTCATGAGCTCGGAGTATTTCGCGCCGCGGATCGTCCAGGATATGCGAACGGCCGAGGCGGCGCTGGCCGACGGCGAAGTCGACGCCATCCTGCGGTTGCGCGCGAACTTCGCCGACACAATCTGGTCGCCGCAGGGCTCGCCGATTCAGCTGATCGTCAACGGCACCGACTCGAACACGGCGCGGATCATCAGCGGCTATGCCGACGGCGCCTGGCGGAAATGGTTGGAGCTCGCGTCGATCGGACGAGGCCGGGCGCTGGTTCAGCCCCTGAGCGTCGAGCAGCGGGTGTGGTTCAATCCCGAGGTGCGCAGCCGGGACTATCTGGTGCCGGGCCTGATCGCGATCATCATGACCCTGATCGGCGCCCTGTTGACGGCCCTGGTGGTGGCGCGCGAGTGGGAGCGGGGGACCATGGAGGCGCTCATCGTGACGCCGGTGCGCGTGAGCGAGATGCTGCTCGGCAAGCTGATTCCCTACTTCGTGCTCGGCATGGGAGGCATGGCCCTGTCGACGGCCATGGCGATCTGGCTGTTCGACGTGCCGTTCCGAGGGTCCTTTCTGGTCCTGGCGGGGGCTTCGGCATTGTTCATGCTGGTGGCCCTGGGCATGGGCCTGCTGATCTCCACCTTGGCCAGGAACCAGTTCGTCGCCGGCCAGGTCGCGATCATCGTCACTTTTCTGCCCGCGTTCATCCTCTCCGGCTTCATCTTCGACATCAACAGCATGCCCGCCTTCGTTCAGGCCCTGACGCACGTGGTGGCGGCGCGCTACTTCGTGTCGATCCTGCAGACGCTTTTTCTCGCGGGCAATGTCTGGAGCGTGATCCTGTCGAACGCGGCGGCGCTGGCGCTGATGGCGGTGTTTTTTCTCGGCCTGACCTGGCGCAAGACGCGCAAGAAGCTGGACTAGCGGGAGACAGCGGATGTGGGGCCGGCTACGCGCTCTGATCGTCAAGGAGTTCCTCGCCATCTGGAAGGACAAGAAGAGCCGGACGGTGATCATCGTGCCGCCCATCCTCCAGCTCCTCGTGTTCGGCTACGCGGCGACCTACGACGTCAACCACATCGCAACCGCCATCTACAACGAGGACTCCGGCGGGGCCGCCCGCGACCTGATCGCGCGCTTCGAGGGCGCCCCCGCTTTTGAGCGGGTGCGCACGCTGACACGGGAATCGCAGTTCGCCGAGGTGATCGATTCCAAGGAGGTCAGCCTGATCATTCACATCGGCCAGACCTTTTCCGCCGACCTGCTGGCCCAGCGGCCGGCCCGAGTGCAGCTCATCGTCGACGGACGCCAGTCGAACACTGCGCTGATCGTCCTGGGTTATGCGACCAACATCCTGAACCAGTTCAATGAGGACTGGATCGCCGCGCACGGCCTGCAGCAGCCCCCGGCCAGCTTGGTGGTGCGCGCCTGGTTCAACCCCAACCTGGTGAGCCGCTGGTTCGTCGTGCCTGGCATCGTCGCGCTGCTGAACCTGGTGGTCGCCATCGTGGTCACCGCGCTGTCGGTCGCCCGTGAGCGCGAAGTGGGCACCTTCGAGCAGCTTCTCGTATCGCCGTTCCGGCCGCTGGAAATCCTGGTCGGCAAGTCGGTTCCGGCGCTGATCATCGGGCTGGCGGAGGCGACGGTCATCATCGCCGTCGCCGTCTTCTGGTTCGGGGTGCCGCTGGTCGGCAGTCTGCCGCTGCTCTATCTCGGTCTTGTGCTGTTTCTTCTGGCGACCATCGGCGTCGGTCTGATGATCTCCTCCCTGTCGCGCACCCAGCAGCAGGCGATCCTGGGTGCTTTCCTCTTCATCGTACCGGCCATCATTCTCTCCGGCTTCGCCACACCGATCGCAAACATGCCGCTCTGGGTCCAGGACATCACCCTGCTGAACCCGATGCGCTATTTCCTGATCATCGTCCGCGGCGTGTTCCTGCAGGATCTGCCGCTGGACCGGGTCATCCACCTGCTCTGGCCCATGGCGCTGATCGCGGCCGCGAGCCTCTTGAGCGCGTCGTGGTTGTTTCGACACCGGCTTCAATAGCGCCGCCGCCGCGTCAGGGGTATCTGGTGCAAGGCATTCGGCCAGGCGTCACCTTTCGGGAGGCCGTGTGCGTTGCCGCAGGAGGCTGTGGGCGCCGCAGGCTGTCGACGTCGTGACGGCGCGGTGAACACTGTGTCACTTGATGGGTACCAATGATTTCCCATCGGAATCGGTGGCCGCATGGGTCTAGGATATCCGCGTTCAGGCTGCTTCAGCGTACCTGCAAGGTATCACTGTCCGGCTCGCAGCCTGCCGAAAGACCGCGCGGAACCAGCCTGCGCCGACGGCAGCCGGACTTTCGGAGATGCAGATCTCCACGCGACATCTGGGAACATTGGAGGAAAGAACCATGGCTAAGCGCATGGGCTCTTGGTGGATCAAGGACGGTATCGACGGACGCCGCAAGGAGGCCCAGGGTTTTCCTGCGACTTTCGCCCTGGCATCCGGGTTCGACTGGACCGAGGACCACGGTGACTCGGGCGTCCTCGAAAAGGATTTCGTCGTTACATCCAACTATCAGGAGAAGAGCGAGAAGGTCGACTGCCTGATGATGTCCTCGCACGGGAATCCCAACGGC
>JBNKHC010000433.1:0-4427 GCA_050290145.1 Kiloniellaceae bacterium
GGAGGCGGAGGCCTGCCTGGTCGAGGAGGTCATGCGCATCCACGGCTACGACGACATTCCCGAGGTCGAGCTGCCGCGCGACAGCTATCTGCCGCGCGCGGTGCTGACCCCGGCCCAGCGCCGCGTCTCGGCGGCGCGCACGGCGCTGGTCTGGCGCGGCATGCTGGAGGGGGTGACCTTCTCCTTCGTCTCCTCCAAGGAGGCCGCGCTCTTCGGCGGCGGCGCCGAGGCGCTGCGCCTCGCCAACCCGATTTCCGCCGACCTGGACGTCATGCGGCCGACGCCGCTGGCCAATCTCGCCACCGCCGCCGTGCGCAATGCCGACCGCGGCTACGGCGACCTGGCGCTCTTCGAGGTCGGCCCGCAGTACGTCGACGACACGCCGGAAGGCCAGCTGACCGTGGCCGCGGGCCTGCGCGCCGGCGAGTTCCAGCCGCGCCACTGGGCCGGCGGGGCCCGGGCGGCCGATGTCTTCGACGCCAAGGGCGATGCCGAGGCGGTGCTGGCCGCCTGCGAAGCGCCGGTGGACAACCTGCAGGTCACCCGCGACGCGCCGGGCTGGTACCACCCCGGACGCTCCGGCGTGCTGCGCCTCGGCCCCAAGGTGCTGGCCCAGTTCGGCGAGCTGCACCCGCGGGTGCTGAAGACCCTGGACCTGAAGGGCCCGGCGGTGGCTTTCGAGGTCTTCCTGGACGCCGTGCCGCTGCCGCGCGCCGGCAAGCAGAAGCGCAGCCTGCTGGAGCTTTCGCCCTTCCAGCCGGTCTCCCGCGACTTCGCCTTCCTGGTCGACGAGGAGGTGCCGGCGGAGAAGGTGCTGCGCGCCGCGCGCAGCGCCGACAAGGCGCTGATCGCCGGGGTCTCGCTCTTCGACGTCTATCAGGGCAAGGGCGTGGAGCCGGGCAAGAAGTCGCTGGCCATCGCCGTCACGCTGCAGCCGCGCGAGGCGACGCTGACGGATCAGGAGATCGAGGCGGTGGCGGAGAAGGTGGTGGCCCAGGTCACCAAGGCCACGGGGGGCTCCCTCAGGAGCTGACGGCGCAGCGGGCCGGCTGGCCGCCGGCGGCTATCGGCCATCAAAGACAAGTCATCTGCGGCCCCTTTGCCCCTCGTTGAGCGGGCTGGCGGGGCAGCTGTTCCGTTGTTCAGCGGGCCAGGCGGTACTCGCTGTCCGTGCAGCGGGCCCAAAGCTCGTCGGCCTTGCGGGCCCGCTCGACCAATTCCTTGGCAAGCTTGATATTGCCGGCGGCTTCCGCCCGCGCGGCCAGCGCCCAAGTCATCGCGGCATATTCGCGTGCCTCGGCTTCGCTGATTCTTCGGTCCATAATGATTTTTCCCTGCCCATCAACGGGATACGGCGACATTGGGCAGGGTCGGTCGAGTGTGGTTAACGAAAGGTTAAAATCTGCTTACCTGTGATATTTCCGCACTTAGAGTTGCAGGGATGCAACAGTCGGTTGGGTGGGCAGTGGCTGATGACGGGGCCAAAAAGACGGCGGGGCAAAGAAGACGACGGGGGCAAAGAAAAGGCCCGGTCCTTTGTGGACCGGGCCTGGCTTTGATCTCGTGGCCTTCTCGGGACGCCGCCTGGCGATTGACCCGTCGCCTGGGCGCCGCCGCGACCGTATCGGGAGCTACTACCTCAGGTGCTGTACCACTGCATGCAGATGCGCGGACCCTGATGAGCCTTGTTGCTCGCCTTGGTCTGGCGAATCGTCTTGTTGATGAAGGCTTCCAGCTCCCGGATGTGGTGCTCCGGCACGCCATGACGGATCAGGTAGGCGCGGGACTTGCGGGCGTTCTTGTCGTACGTCGCAAAGTCCTTCTTACCCATCGCCTCGTAAGCCTTCACCATGCAGTAGTTCTGCTGGTACCAGCGGGCTTCGTTACGCGCCGCTGCAGCGGGGGAGGTGGTCGCCGCGAAAACGGCGCCTGCAATCGCAATACAGGCTGCCAAGCGCAGTCCGCCACCCGCGGACGTGAAAAAACTTCCCATGAAACCTCTCCGCATCGTTCGTCCTCAGTGTACTGAGGCCTGCGATTCTCCGTGCCCCGCGTTGAGATTCAGTGAAGAATCGAGACAATGCACCCTAAATCTGCGGGTAGATTAACAAAAATCCCCGGATACTCAAAGCTGAAGAAAGCGCGGTTTTCCGGAGCGGGGCGTCAGGATTCGCGTGGTCGAACTGGCCGGGGGCTGCCAATGCAGCTCGACGCCGCGCTCGGCAAGAAACTCTTCCGCTGCCTGACGGGCCTCCGCATGGGTTCTGGCGGTGCCCTGCCCGAAGCGGACGCCGCTCCGCGGCCCCTCGGCCTGGCGGCCTTCCTCGTAGCGATAGGTCACCGTCCAGCGAAACAGCCGCTCGCCCCGCTCATGGGTCAGGCTGGATGTCTCGCGCCACGGCTCGATCAGGATATTGTGGCTCTTCACCTGGGTCCTCTCCCTTATAAATGGTGTCCGAGGGCTAACACGGCGCTTCGCACCGGGTGTGTGACGACTTCGAGACAATTTCGGGCAACGGCGGCCCGCCAGGCAGGGGCGACGGGAAGCGTTGATTAGCGGGGCGGCGCACCCTATCTTCCTGCGCGCCGAAACCTTATCCGGCGGCCCCCGGCAAGTTCCGGGGCTCCTTTTTCCGAGGCAGTCCGCAAGCCAGCATGACCGATCTTTCCCACATCCGTAATTTCGCGATCATCGCCCATATCGACCACGGCAAGTCGACCCTGGCCGACCGGCTGATTCAGCTCTGCGGGGGGCTCAGCGACCGCGAGATGAAGGAGCAGGTGCTCGACTCGATGGAGCTGGAGCGCGAGCGCGGCATCACCATCAAGGCCCAGACCGTGCGGCTGAACTACACCGCCCAGGACGGCCAGGTCTACGAGCTGAACCTGATCGACACCCCGGGCCACGTGGACTTCTCCTACGAAGTCAGCCGCTCCCTGGCGGCATGCGAGGGCTCGCTGCTGCTGGTCGACGCCTCTCAGGGCGTCGAGGCGCAGACCCTGGCCAACGTCTATCTGGCCATCGACAACGACCACGAGATCATCCCGGTCCTCAACAAGGTCGACCTGCCGGCGGCCGAGCCGGAGCGGGTGAAGGAGCAGATCGAGGAGGTCATCGGCATCGACGCCAGTGACGCCCTGGAGATCTCGGCCAAGACCGGCAAGGGCGTGGCCGAGGTGCTGGAGGCCCTGGTCGAGCGCCTGCCCTCGCCCAAGGGCGATGCGGCGGCGCCCCTGAAAGCCATGCTGGTGGACTCCTGGTACGACAGCTATCTGGGCGTCATTGCCCTGGTGCGGGTCATCGACGGCAAGCTGACCCCGGGCATGAAGATCCGCATGATGGGCACCGGCGCCACCCACCTGGTGGACAAGGTCGGCGCCTTCACGCCCAAGATGGTGAACCTGAAGGAGCTGGGGCCCGGCGAGCTGGGCTTCATCAACGCCTCCATCAAGTCGGTGGCCGACTGCAACGTCGGCGACACCATCACCGACGAGCGCCGCCCCGCCGACAAACCGCTGCCCGGCTTCAAGCCCTCGGTGCCGGTGGTCTTCTGCGGCCTCTTTCCGGTCGACGCGGCCGACTACGAGGACCTGCGCGACTCTCTGGCCAAGCTGGCGCTCAACGATTCCTCCTTCCAGTACGAGGCGGAGAGCAGCGCGGCGCTGGGCTTCGGCTTCCGCTGCGGCTTCCTCGGCCTCCTGCACCTGGAGATCGTGCAGGAGCGCCTGGAGCGCGAGTTCGACCTGGACCTGGTCACCACCGCGCCCTCGGTGGTCTACAAGATCCACATGACCAACGGCGACCTGATCGAGCTGCACAACCCCGCCGACATGCCCGACGTGGTGAAGATCGACCACATCGAGGAGCCCTGGATCAAGGCCACCATCCTGGTGCCCGACGAGTTCCTGGGGCCGATCCTGAAGCTCTGCGAGGACCGCCGCGGCGAGCAGATCGACCTGACCTACGCGGGTTCGCGCGCCATGCTGGTCTACCGCCTGCCGCTGAACGAGGTGGTCTTCGACTTCTACGACCGCCTGAAGTCGGTCTCGCGCGGCTACGCCAGCTTCGACTACCAGATCGAGGAATACCGCGAGAGCGACCTGGTGAAGGTCTCCATCCTGGTGAACCAGGAGCCGGTGGACTCCCTGGCCATCATCGTCCACCGCAGCCAGGCGGAAAACCGCGGCCGCATGCTCTGCGAGCGCCTCAAAGGGCTGATCCCGCGCCAGCTCTTCAAGATCGCCATCCAGGCGGCCATCGGCGGCAAGGTCATCGCCCGCGAGACCATCTCGGCGCTGCGCAAGGACGTCACCGCCAAGTGCTATGGCGGCGACATCACGCGTAAGCGGAAACTGCTGGAGAAGCAGAAGGCGGGCAAGAAGCGCATGCGCCAGGTCGGCAACGTGGAGATTCCGCAGTCCGCCTT
>JBNKHC010000434.1:0-16158 GCA_050290145.1 Kiloniellaceae bacterium
AATGGCGCGCCCGGGAAGATTCGAACTCCCAACCTCCTGATCCGTAGTCAGGTGCTCTATCCAATTGAGCTACGGGCGCACATCAAAGTCGCTAGAAGCGATGCGGAGGCGGGACCGCCGCCGCGAAGAGGCCGGACATTACTCGAAGGCCCCGCCCCTTGCAAGACCTTCGAGAGGGGCAAAAAAGCGAGGATTTCCAACCCCGAAACGCCCTGCCGGAGGCTCTCAACCATAAGGAAATGGCGCTTGTACCCCCAGAATCCATCCTCTACTATCTCGCAATCGTTCGAGGGGGGCGGGATAGCAAGACTCTGTAAAGACTTACATAGTTAATATGTGAGCACTTCTAAGGTTAAGCTGTCTCGGAAATCTGTACGGAAATCTCTATGTCGAGCAGACACTTGTTGCCCTTTCGCCGGACCGCTGTCGTCATCGGCGCGCTTCTGTTCGTGGCGGGCTGTGCCGCCCCCCAGGAAGAAAAGAAGCCCGCCAGCAGCGCGCCCGCGCCGCAGGCCGAGACTTCCGCGGCCGCCCAGCCCGCCAGCGTAGAGACCGCCCCGACATCGACGGTCCCCGCCGCCCCAGCGCCGGAGATCCTCGGGACGACCGTCTTCGAGCCGCCGACCGTCAGCAACATGCGGCCCACCGGCACCGTCGTCGGCCAGAAGATCGAATCGCTGCGCGATGACCTGCTGAAGCTGCAGGGCCAGCTGAAGGCCGAGAACGACCAGCTGCAGAGCCTGCGCATCTCGGCCCGCCAGTTCGCCGGCAACTACCACTCGCTGAAGGCGGCCATGAACGCCCGCCTGCAGGTCGGCACCACCCCCGGCAACCCGGAGCTGGTCGCCCAGTGGAACCAGGCCCAGGCCGAGCTGCAGCAGGTCGGCGCCTCCATCGCCGCGCTCAACACCCTGGCCAGCCAGGTCTCGGGCACGGCCTCCCTCTCGGCCTTCCTGCTCGAATCGACCAGCACCACCTTCGAGCTGCGCGGCGCCGTCGAGGAAGACCACCGCCAGCTGGCCGTCCTGGAGGACGAGGTCAACAAGACCGTGGTGGTGATCGACCGCCTGCTGAACGAGCTGAGCGACGACATCGCGCGCACCCAGAACTACTTCGCCAACGAGCGTCTGAACCTGACCGCCATGCAGGTCGCCATCGACAACGGCGAATACATCGGCGGCAGCCTGGCCAACCGCGCCTACGGCGTGCCGGCCCCGGCCCCGGCCGGCGGCGCGGCCAGCCAGGTCGGCGCCCGTCAGCCGCTGGCGGTGATCCGCTTCGACCGCGAGAACCCGCAGTACGAGCAGGCGCTCTTCACCGTGGTGGGCGCGGCCCTGGAACGCCGTCCCAACGCCGCCTTCGACATCGTCGCGGTGGCCCCGGGCGGCGGCGACTCGGCCCGGGTGGCGCTGGACACCAGCCGCTCGCGCCGCAACGCGGAGAACGTGCTGCGCACCCTGACCAACATGGGACTGCCCGCCGACCGCATGACGCTCTCGGCGACCTCCAGCCCGGCCGCCCAGGTCAACGAGGTGCACATCTACGTGCGCTGAGGTCAGGGCGAACGCCCGAAGCATTCCAGGCCGGCGCCGGAAACGGGGCCGGCCTGTTGCTTTCCAGGGGGCTGGCCGCGGCCCGCGATCGCCCTAGATCTTCCCGCAGGCCCCTTTGAGGGAAGACCTCCGGGAGACTCCCATGCCCCGCCTTGCCCGCTACTGCCTTGTTGTCGCGCTGCTCCTGGGCGCCTTGGCGGCCGGCGCCCCCGGCAAAGCCGGGGCCCAGGAGGTGCAGCGCCCCGCGCCCGTCGACCAGCAGGCCATCCTCGGCACCATCCAGGCCCAGCTGAAGGCCTTCCAGGCGGACGACTGGGGCCGCGCCTTTTCCTACGCC
The DNA here is from genome assembly GCA_050290145.1 of Kiloniellaceae bacterium. Taxonomy (GTDB): domain Bacteria; phylum Pseudomonadota; class Alphaproteobacteria; order Kiloniellales; family Kiloniellaceae; genus Pelagibius. Next base: position 1,891 of record JBNKHC010000434.1, read on the forward strand.
ACCCCGCGGCTGCGCGAGCTGTTCCGCACGCCGGAGAACTTCATGGCGATGGTGCGCGGCGGCTATCAGCCGGTCTACCGGCCCCAGTCGGTGGAGTTCCTCGACGCCCGCATCATTGACGGCAAGACCGGCCAGGCGGTCCGCTTCGTCGGGCCGGACGGACAGGCCGTCATCGCCATCTACACCATGGAGCAGCAGCCCGACGGCAGCTGGCGGATCGCCGCGGTGCAGCTGATCCGCACCGGCGAGGTGACCAGCTAGCTGCCTGCAAGGCGGCCGGCCGGCGAAAAGCCTTTAGACGGCGGCGGCGACTTCCGCTTTAATCCCCGCTTCGACTCGGCGCCCCGCCAGGGGCGGCCGCCGCGATCAAGAAGCCTGGAACAGAGCAAGAGGGTGCGCGTTAGTCATGTCCGCCGGCGAGCAGAAGACCTTTCCCGTTTCCTGGGACCAACTCCACCGTGACTCCCGCGCCCTTGCCTGGCGGCTGGTCGAACAGGGCCCCTTCAAGGGCATCGCCGCCATCACCCGCGGCGGGCTGGTGCCGGCCGCCGTCATCGCCCGCGAGCTGGACGTCCGCCTGATCGACACCATCTGCATCGTCAGCTACCGCGACGACCGCTCCCAGGGCGAGTTGGACGTCCTGAAGGGCGTCGAGCACGACAGCGAGGGCTGGCTGCTGATCGACGACCTGGTGGACACCGGCAAGACCGCCCGCAAGGTGCGCGAACTCATGCCCAAGGCGCACTTCGCCACGGTCTACGCCAAGCCGGCCGGGCGCCCCCTGGTCGACAGCTTCGTGACCGAGGTCAGCCAGGACACCTGGATCCTCTTTCCTTGGGATACGGCGCTGATGTCGGTGCCGCCGATCATCCAGACGCCGCGCTGACCCCGAAGGGGTCTTCTGTCCGGCCGCGGGCGGCTCAGTAGCCGCCGGCGATGTCCTCCAGCGCCTCGCGCTCACTCAGCTTCACCTGGTGATTGGGCATCAGGTTGACGATGCCCTCCTGCTTCAGCTGCGTGAAGGTGCGGCTCACGGTTTCCGTTGTCAGGCCCAGGAAGTCGCCGATGTCGGTGCGGCTCATGGGCACCAGCACCGGATCGTCGGGCTGGCCGCGCTGCTTGGCGCGCTTGGCCAGCATCAGCAGGAAGGAAGCGATCTTTTCCCGCGCCGTCTTGCGGCCCAGCAGCAGCATCTGCTCCTGCGCGGCCACCAGCTCGTTGCTGGCGATGCTCAAGAGGCGCTGCTCGATCTTCGGCATGCGCTGCATGAGGTCTTCCAGCTTGTGGCGCGGGAAGCGGCACAGCAGGCAGGACGTCACCGCTTCGGCGCTGAAGGCGTAGGTGTCCTGGGTGGCGAGGCCCAGGAAGTCGCCGGCGAAGAGGAAGCCCGTCACCTGGCGGCGGCCGTCGGGCAGCAGCTTGTAAACCTTGAGGGTGCCGGAGGTGAGGTTGTAGACGTTGCCGGCTTCCTCGCCCTCGTCGAAGAGGGGCTCGCCGGCCTGCAGCTCGACCGAGGTCATGAGGGCCGAGACCTGGGCCAGTTCGTTCGAGTCCAGTGGCGCGCAGATGGTCATGCCACGCACGGCGCAGGCGGCACAGGGCGAAGCGTCTCTGCGCTCCCGGGCGACTGCCGGGGCCAACTTGCTCACCCTGTCATAATCGAAAACCGTCATCTCCCACCCATCTCCAAGAAACGACACTCTGCATCTCACCGCGTCGCCTTCCCCAGCCGGCGCCGCGATTTTGGTTCCGCCTTTTTCATTTGATTTGGATCAACGACGCCGGGCGAAATCGAACGTCAATCTTACAGTCTATAAAGCACGGATTTCCGATTGATCTCCACGTCTTAAAAAAGGGCGGCTTCTAGGTGTGAATAAGGTGACTCGTTTGGTGCGAAAACTCAATGTCAGTTTGCTCACGCAGGCGGAAGTCGACCTGGCCTTCCCGCTGATCCGCACCATCTGCCCGGATGCCGACCTGGAGGCCTGGCGCAGATTTGCCGGCCAGCGCCTGGCGCGGGGTTCCGAGAATGGGACTGGAATCCTAATCGTTCGCAACGAACAGAATTGCATCGTCGCCGTCGCGGCCTTCCTGCTGTCCCACGACCTGCTGCACGGCCCCATCCTGCTGGCTGACCATTTCGGCGCCCTGGACATCGTCGACCAGGGCAACGTGGCACGGGCCCTGGAAGCCGGCCTGGAGAAGATCGCCCGGCGCCACGGCTGCACGGCGGTCCACACCAACATCAGCTCCACCGAGACGCAGAGCGACGACGGCTGGCTCTGTTCCGTGCTCTTCGAGCGCGGCCACCGCGTCGAGGGCCTGCACATGTGCAAGCTGATCCCCACCTGCCTCTAGCCGCCGGAACCTGGCCACGGGCCCTGCCCGCCCTATCTGAAATCTAGCCCTGGCCAAGCGACAGGCGGCGTCCGATGATGGACGCCCGTCCGGCGCCGGCCGGGGCGCCTCGCGCCCGCCCGGAGCTCGCCATTGCGCGTGCCGCCACGAACACCATTCGGGGAGACCGCACCATGACATCCGCCGCCACTGCCGAGGTCTTGAAGCCGCGGTGCCGCCCGCTGGCCGCCCTGCTGCTCTTGTGGCTGCCGCTCCTCGCCGCCTGCAGCGCCACGGAGGAGCCGGCGCCCGCGCCGCCGCGCCAGATGGTCACCGCGGCCAACCCGCTGGCCGCCGAAGCCGGCATGGCCATGCTGCGCCAGGGCGGCTCGGCCACCGACGCGGCCATCGCCACGGAACTGGTGCTGGGCCTGGTGGAGCCGCAGTCCTCGGGCATCGGCGGCGGCGCCTTCCTGCTGCACTACGATGCCGCGGAGCGCGCGGTGTCGGCTTATGACGGGCGCGAAACCGCCCCGGCCGGCGCCGACGAGGCGCTGTTCCTCAACGCCGAGGGCGCCCCCCTGGCCTTCTGGGACGCGGTGGTCGGCGGCCGCTCGGTCGGCGCGCCGGGCCTGCTGCGCATGCTGGAGATGGCCCACCGCAACCACGGCAAGCTGCCCTGGGCGAGCCTGTTCCAGCCGGCGATCCGCCTGGCCGAGGAAGGCTTCGCCGTCTCGCCGCGCCTGCACGAGCTGATCGCCACGGACAAGTATCTCAAGCGCTACCCCACGACAGCGGACTATTTCCACGACGCCGACGGCAATCCCCTGCCGGTCGGCCACCTGCTGAAAAACCCGGCCTACGCCGCCACCCTGCGCCTTGTCGCCGAACGCGGCGCCGACGCCTTCTATGAGGGCGGGGTGGCGCAGGACATCGTGAACGCCGTGCGCGGCGCGGCGGACAACCCCGGCCTGCTGAACTATCCGGACCTGCGCGGCTACCAGGCCAAGCGGCGCGAGCCCCTCTGCCTGCCCTACCGGCGCTGGGTGGTCTGCGGCATGCCGCCGCCGACCTCCGGCGGCGTCGCCGTGCTGCAGACCCTGAAGATGCTTGAGGCCTTCGACCTCGCCGCCCTGGCGCCGGCGCCCGGCGAAAGCCCGTCTGCGGAAGCGATCCACCTGGTGGCCGAGGCCGAGCGCCTGGCCTTCGCCGACCGCGACCGCTTCCTGGCCGACAGCGACTTCGTCGAGGTGCCGGTGGACAGGCTGCTCGACCCGCTGTACCTCGCCACCCGCGCGGTCCTCATCGAACCGGACAAGAGCATGGGCAAGGCCAGCCCGGGCCTGAGGACGCCGCAGGCGCACAGCCCGGCGCAGCTCAACCCGCCCTCCACCTCGCACCTCTCCGTGGTCGATGCCGAGGGCAACGCCGTCTCCATGACCGCCTCCATCGAGAGCGCCTTCGGCTCGCGCGTCATGGTGCGCGGCTTCATGCTGAACAACGAGCTCACCGACTTCTCCTTCCGCCCCGAGGTCGACGGACGGCCGGTGGCCAACCGCGTCGAGCCGGGCAAGCGGCCACGCAGCTCCATGTCCCCGACCCTGGTGCTGGACGGCGAAGGCCGCTTCGTCATGGCCATCGGCTCGCCCGGCGGCAGCCGCATCATCGGCTACACGATCAAGGCGATCATCGCCGCCCTGGACTGGAACCTGACCATGCAGCAGGCGGTCGCCCTGCCCAACTTCGTCAACCGCAACGGCGCCACCGACCTGGAGGAAGGCAGCGGCATCGAGGCGGCCAAGGCGGGGCTGGAAGCCCTGGGCCACGAGGTCAACGTCCGCGGCATGACCAGCGGCCTGCACGGCATCCGCCGCACCCCCGCGGGCCTGGAGGGCGGCGCCGATCCCCGACGTGAAGGCGTCGTGCTGACGAAATAGGGCCGCGAAGGGGGCGGACAAAGCGGTCTTGCAGTCACCCCGTCACCGACTAGACTGCGCGGCGATGCCCCAAGCCCCCTACAGCAGCGTCACCGAACTGCCGAGCGTCACCCTGAAGCCGCACGGCGAAAAGCGCCTCGGCCGCGGCCATCCCTGGGTCTATTCCAACGAGGTGGAGATGGACGCCGCCGCCAAGGCGGTGCCGCCGGGCGGGCTGGTGCGGCTCTGCGACCGCAAGGGCCGCTATCAGGCGACCGCCTTCTTCAACCGCCACCCGCTGATCGCCGCACGGGTGCTGAGCCGCGACGAGGCCCAGCCCATCGACCGGGCGTTCCTGGCCCGGCGCCTGCGGCGCGCCCTGGCGATCCGCGAGCGCCTGATCGGCGTGCCCTACTACCGCCTGGCGCATGCCGAGGCCGACGGCCTGCCCGGCGTCATCATCGACCGCTTCGGTGCGGCGCTCTGCCTGCAGGTCAACACCGCCGGCATGGAGCTTCTGACGCCGCTGCTGCTCGACGCACTGAACGAGGTGGTGGCGCCCGAGACCATCGTGCTGCGCAATGACGGCGGTGTGCGCAAGCTGGAGCAGCTCGAAGACTACGTCGAGGTGGTGCAGGGCAGCCTGGACGGCCCGGTGCCCCTGGAGGAGAACGGGGCGCGCTTCTTCGCCGACCTCGCCGGCGGCCAGAAGACCGGCTGGTTCTATGATCAGCGCGACAACCGCGCCTGGGCGGCCCGGCTGGCCAAGGATGCCCGCGTCCTCGACTGCTACGCCTTTGCCGGCGGCTTCACCGTGCAGGCGGCCCTGGCCGGGGCGACGGAAGTGACTTCCGTCGACCGCTCGCAGGGCGCCCTCGACCTGGCCGCGCAGGCGGCCGAGGCCAACGGCGTTGCCGACCGCTGCCGCTTCGTGAAGGCCGAGGTGTTCCAGGAACTGCAGCGCCAGGCCGCGGCCGGGGAGCGCTATGGCCTGGTCATCGTCGACCCGCCGGCCTTCGTGAAGACGAAGAAGGACCTGGCCCAGGGCCTCAAGGGCTACCGCAAGATGGTGCGCCTGGCCGCGCCCCTGGTTTCGGAAGGTGGCTATCTTCTGGCGGCCTCCTGCTCGCACCACGCCGACCTGGAGAGCTTCGCCGAGCAGGTGAAGCGCGGCCTCATGGACGCCGGACGCGAGGGGCGCATCCTGCGCACCTCCGGCGCCGCGCCGGACCATCCGGTGCATCCGGCCCTGCCGGAAAGCGCCTACCTGAAAGCGCAGATCCTGGCCCTGGATTAGACAGCCCGGCTGTCGTGCCCGGGCTTGACCCGAGCCTCCAAGGGCGGGTTTCCGAGGGTGACGAGAGGGTCCCCGGTGCGACCTCTGGCGAGGAGGAGGATCAGCTCGCTTTCGCGGTGGGCTGCGCCTTGGCCTGGCGCAGCGGCAGGACCAGGCGGAACAGCGTGCCCTCCGGCCCGGAGCGTTCCAGGCGGATATCGCCGCCGTGGGCGCGCATGATGTCATGGGCGATGGAAAGGCCGAGGCCCGTGCCGCCCTCGCGCGTCGAGGCGGCGAAGGGCTTGAAGATGTTCTGCTTGGCGGCCTCCGGCATGCCCGGGCCGTCGTCCTCCACGTCGACCACCAGGAAGTCGCGCACCGGGCGCGCTTCCACGCGCACCGCGGCGGCGCCGGCCTCCAGCGCGTTGCGGGTCAGGTTGAAGAACACGCGATAGAGCTGTTCACGGTCGGCCTCCACCGCGAAGCCGCGCTCGACTTCGTTGGCCAGGCCTTGCGGGCCGCTGCCGACTTCGGCCAAAGCCTCGCGCACTTCGGTCAACAGGTCGCGCAGGTCGAAGCTCTGCAGGTTCAGCTGCACCGGCCCCTCGCGGGTGAACTGCAGGGTCTGGGAGCAGAGGTGCAGCGCCCGGTCGATGGCCCCCACCAGGCTCGGCGCCATGGAGCGCACGGCGGGATCGCCGCTCTTGCCGAGACGGTCGGAGATCAGGCTGGCGGTGGCCAGGATGTTACGCAGGTCGTGGTTCACCTTGGTGACCGCGGTGCCCAGGGCGGCAAGGCGTGTCTTCTGCAGCAGGGCGGCGCGCAGCCCCTGCTGCATGTTCACCAGTTCGCGCTGGGCAATGCCGATCTCGTCGCTGCGTTCCGAGGGCGGCAGGGCCTCGGCGACCACCTCCGGGTTGGCGCGGAAGGCGGCCATGCTCGCGGTGATGCGGCGCATGGGCCGCACCATCAGCAGGTGCAGGCTGAGATAGACCAGCGCCGCGGTGAACATGGAGATCACCAGCGAGAGGGCGAGGATGCGCCAGGAGTAGTCGAGCATCGCCCCGCGCAGGGGCGCCTCGTCCATCACCACCTCGACCAGGACCGCCGGGTCCTTCGGCGAGGGGCCGATGATGCGCAGCAGGCGGTTCTCCGGCGCCAGCAGGGTCATCACCGCGTCGTGGATCAGGCCGAAGAAGCTGCCCTCGCGCAGGTCGTAGGTGGCATCGATGTCCTCCGGCGTCTCCACCATGAGCATCAGCTTGCCGGCCCCCGGCTTCGACAGCGCGACGGTGTAGGCGCCGACGTGCTGCAGCAGCTCGGCCTCCATCTCCTTGCTGACCATGTTGTCGGGGGTGGCCTCCAGCGCCAGGATGGACAGGTGCGCGGCGGCCAGGCGCTCCTCCAGGTAGACCAGCCGCATGCGGCCGATCGAGGGCGCGTAGATCAGCACCTCCGCCAACATGACGAAGGCGATGGTCAAGAGCAGCAGCTTTGCCGAGAGGCTCTTGGTGAGGGGCGGCAGTCGAAGACTGTTCCCCGGCGATCTTTGGCCCAACATAGTCGGGCTTATAGCATGCCGGCCGCCCCGGCGGGAATCGGCCGCGCGGCGGCCCCTGGGAAGGGGGTCAGGAAAGGCAGCGCCCGCCGCACCGGCGGGGGGCAAAGCCGGCGGTCGGCGGGCGCTGAGACGCAATGGCTAGCTGCGCAGTCTTAGTTGCTCTTGGCGGCGCAGGGATTGCACGGATTGGCCGCGCAGGGGTTGGCCGCCTGGCAGGGGTTGGCCGCCGCGCAGGGATTGCAGGGGCTGCAGGGCTTCTTGACCGCCGCGCAGGGGCTGCAGGGATTGCAGGCCGCCTTGGCAGCGCAAGGGCTGCAGGGGTTACAGGCCGCGATCTGCACCGGCAGATCGGCGGCGGTGGCAGCGAGCGGCAGGGCGACGGCGCCAGTGGAAACGGTCGCGACGCTCAGCGCCACCAGGGTCTTCTTCAGCATGTACTTGCCTCCAGTAATGTTCGGTCTCATCAAGCCGTCTCTTGGGGGCAGCCCCCGGGAAGAGAAGCTCTCACTCTGTCGCGCCGCCGCGGAACCGCGGGAAGCGCTGGTGAACAAAGATTGCGCACCGGGCCCTTCAATCTCGAATCACGGTCCTGCGATCCGCTTCAACTTCCTGTGAAATTCCAGTGAGCGCAAGCTCCCGACCCGCGCGCGGGAACCTCGCGACGGGGGCCGTTAGCGGCGGTTTGCGCCGTTCCGGCGGCCCTTCACCTTTTTGTAGATCACCGGCACCAGCGAGAGGACGATCAGGGCGACGATAGGCAGCAATACCTCGGGCTGGTAGATGACGCTCTCGATGTCGGCGGCCTCGCCGGCCTCGAAGAGGGCGCCCAGGCCGTTGCCCACCGAGGCGTAGACCAGCGAGCCGGGAATGATGCCGAGGAAGGTGCCGAGGACGAAGACCCTGAGAGAGACGCCGACCAGGGCCGGCACCAGGTTGACCAGCCAGAAGGGGAAGAGCGGGATGAGGCGCAGCACCAGCAGATAGCTGAGCGCGTTCTCGCGGAAGCCGGCCCGCATGCGGTTGACGGCGCCGCCGGCGCGGTCGCGCAGCAGGTCGCCCAGCGCCGTGCGGGCGGCCAGGAACAGGGCGATGGAGCCCAAGGTCGCCCCGACTACCGAGCAGGCGGCCCCGCCCAGGATGCCGAAGAGAAAGCCGCCCGCCACGGTCATGATAGCCGCGCCCGGAACGGAAAAGGCCGCCATCACCGCATAGACCGCAATGAAGACCAGCGGTGCCAGGACGGCGTGGTCGGCGACCAGCGCCAGCAGGGCCTCGCGGTGCCGCTCCAGGGTATCCAGGGCAACGTAGCGGTGGCCGCCCAGGGCCAGGAAGACCAGCAGCCCGGCGACCAGCACCAGCAGCGGCAGGATGCGCCGCCACAGCGGCGTCCGGGCCGGGCCACCATCCGGGCCGGGGGCCGGGCCGGGGGCCGGGCCGGGGCCGGGGTCGTTGCGGCCCGTTTCGGGGCGGTTGGGGGACGGCTGGGTCATCGGGCTCCTTCTATGGCCGCGGCGGCGGGGACACGGCGCCGGAAACAGGGTAAACGGGAGCTTAACGGGCAATTTCGCCGCCGCCCCGCGACCGGCCCTCCCCCACAGGTGAGAAATGGCGGAAAACCGGGCAAGACAGCGGTTTTAACCGCAGAGCGACGCGGCAGCCAGTCAAGAGGGTGTGAGCCGGCCGGAGCAGGGGGAACGAGAATCCGCCGCCTCCGGCCCTGCCGGTCGTTGACAGAGCCCAAGCCCACCCTTATACAGCCCCGGCAATTCGAGATTCAGCCTGATATTGGAGTACAGCCGTGAAGCGCACCTATCAGCCCAGTGTGCTGGTTCGCAAGCGCCGCCACGGGTTCCGCGCACGTAAGGGAACCGTTGGCGGGCGTCGCGTTCTTGCCCGTCGGCGCGCCAAGGGCCGCAAGCGCCTTTCCGCCTAAGTGTCATGATGCCGACCGTAGGGCGGCTCAAGACACGGCCCCAATTCCTCAAGGTCGCGGCGGCCCGGCGCAAGTGGGTTACGCCCGGCCTCGTCCTGCAAGCAGCGAGGCGCCACCCCGGCGATGACCGGGCGGCGCCCGACGTGCGCCCGGACGCGGCCAAGGCAGACCGGGGGCAAGAGGACCGGGGGCAAGAGGACCGGGAGGAAGCGGAAGTGCGGGTCGGCTTTACCGTCACCCGCAAGGTCGGCAACGCCGTCGAGCGCAACCGCGTGAAGCGGCGCCTCAGGGCCGCGGCGGCGGAGGTTTTCGCCGAGCACGGCCTTGCCGGCACCGATTATGTGGTCATCGGCCGCGCCGCCACGCTCACGCGGCCTTATGACGCGCTGCGCCGCGACCTGGAACAGGCGATCGTGAAGGTCGAGCGCCTCGGCGCAGGCGGCGGCCCGAAAGACGGAAAGCGCCGCCCCGGCAAGGGGGCAGCGCGCAAGGAGGCATCACAATGAAGGCCGCCATGAAGCTCGTAAGCTTCGTCCTGCTGGCCCTGATCCGCGGCTACCAGCTGCTGATCTCCCCGATGTTTCCGCCCAGCTGCCGCTATTTCCCCAGCTGCTCCGAGTACGCCCGCCAGGCGGTCACCCGCCACGGTCCGCTGAAGGGCGGTTGGCTGGCCCTGCGCCGGATCGTCAGCTGCCACCCCTGGGGCGGTCTGGGTTACGACCCGGTGCCGGACCCGGTCGCGCGGCGGACCGCTAAAACATCACCTGAAGGGAAATCCGGGCTTGGCCTTTGCCCGGACTGTCGCCATCTGGATCACCAACCGGGCCGCTGAGGCCCGTCCCCTGGGAGCCCATCGAGTCTTATGGAACAGCGTAACCTTATCCTCGCGATCGTCCTGTCGATGGCCATTCTCTTCGGCTTCCAGTTCCTGTTTCCGCCGGCGGAACCGCCCCAGCAGCCGCAGACCGCCGAAACCGCCCAGAATGGCACCCCCGTACCGGGCGCGGGGCCGAGCGCGCCGGGCGCGCCCGGCGTCGGCGGCGTGCCGACCCAGCCGGCGCGCGAGGACGTCATCGGCATCAGCCCGCGGGTATCGATCCAGACGCCGCTGCTGTCCGGCTCCATCGCCCTGCGCGGCGCGCGCCTCGACGACCTGATCCTGACCCAGTATCACGAGACCCTGGACGACAACAGCGCGCCGATCACGCTGCTCTCGCCGGAGGGGTCCGACAAAGCCTACTATTCCACTTTCGGCTGGGCACCCGCCGCCGGCAGTGACATCAAGCTGCCGACCGCCGAGACCCTGTGGACGGCCGAGGGCGGCCCGCTGACCCCCTCCTCGCCGGTCACCCTCAGCTGGGATAACGGCGAGGGCCTGACCTTCCAGCAGGTCATTGCCATCGACGACAACTACCTCTTCACCGTCACCCAGCGGGTGGTGAACAACGGCGCTGCGGCGGCCGAGTTGGCGCCCTACGGCCTGATCTCGCGGGCCGGAACGCCCAAGACCCTGGGCTTCTACATCCTGCACGAAGGCCCGGTCGGCGTCTTCAACGGCGCCCTGGACGACGGCATCAAGTACGATGACCTGAAGGAGGAGTACCAGGGCGGCCAGGACTCGGTGATCGCCAAGGAGACCACCGGCGGCTGGCTGGGCATCACCGACAAGTACTGGCTGGCCGCGCTGGTTCCCGACCAGCAGGCGGCGGTGAAGACCCGCTTCGTCTATAACCTGCGCGGCGGTCGCGACCACTACCAGTCGGACTTCCTCTACCCCACCGCGACGGTGGCCCCAGGTGCCAGCGTCGAGACCACCAGCCGGCTCTTCGCCGGCGCCAAGGTGGTGCCTCTGCTGCAGCGCTACGAGGCGGACTACGGAATCGAGAAGTTCGACCTGGCGGTCGACTTCGGCTGGTTCAAGGTCCTCACCAAGCCGATTTTCTACGCTCTGCACTGGCTGCACGCCCAGGTCGGCAACTTCGGCATCGCCATCCTGCTGCTGACCGTGGCGATCAAGCTGGTCTTCTTCCCGCTGGCCAACAAGTCGTACAAGTCCATGGCCAAGATGCGCAAGCTGCAGCCCAAGATGATGGAGCTGCGCGAGCGCTTCGCCGAAGACAAGCAGCGCCTGAACCAGGAGATGATGGCGCTCTACAAGAAAGAGGGCGCCAACCCGCTCAGCGGCTGCCTGCCGATCCTCATCCAGATCCCGGTCTTCTTCGCGCTCTACAAGGTGATGTTCGTCACCATCGAGATGCGCCACGCGCCCTTCTACGGCTGGATCCACGACCTCTCGGCGCCCGACCCGACCACCATCCTCAACGGCTTCGGCATGCTGCCCTGGGGCGCGCCGGACCTGGGCGTTCTGAACCTACTCAACATCGGCGTCTGGCCGCTGCTGATGGGCATCTCCATGTTCCTGCAGCAGAAGCTGAACCCGCAGCCGCCCGATCCGGTGCAGGCTAAGGTCTTCCTGATGATGCCGGTGATCTTCACCTTCCTGCTGGCGACCTTCCCGGCCGGCCTGGTGATCTACTGGACCTGGAACAACGTGCTTTCCATGGCCCAGCAGGCCTTCATCATGAAGCGGCACGGCGTGCCGATCGGCGGCGAGAAGAAGAAGCCGGACGACGACGAGTGAGGACGCCGGTTTCGCCATGACCGACGCTGAGCTGAGCGAAGAAGAAAAAGCCGCCCTGGAAGCAGGGCGGCTTCTCTTCGCCGGGGAATGCACTTTCCTGATCTCCGCCGCCGACGAGAACGACCTGCCGCCGCTGGGCGCGACGGAGGTCGCCTTCGCCGGTCGCTCCAACGTCGGCAAGTCGAGCCTCCTGAACGCGCTCACCGGCCGCAAGAACCTGGCCCGAGCCTCCAACACGCCGGGGCGCACGCGGCTCTTGAACTTCTTCAGCCTCGGCGGGCGGCTGATCCTGGTGGACCTGCCGGGCTACGGCTACGCCCGCGCTTCCAAGACCGACATCGCGCGCTGGACGCAGCTGACCCGCGGCTACCTGCGCGGACGCCCGCAGCTGCGCCGGGTCTGCCTGCTGGTCGATGCGCGCCACGGCCTGAAGAACAGCGACCTGCAGGTGATGGAAGAGCTGGACACCGACGCCGTCTCCTACCAGATCGTGCTGACCAAGTGCGACAAGGTGAAGCCCGGGCCGCTGAAACGCCTGGTGGAAGAGACCCAGGAAGCCATCGCCCGGCACCCGGCGGCCCATCCGCTCTGCCTGCCCACCTCGGCGGAGACCGGCGCCGGCCTGCCGGAGCTGCGCGCGGCCCTGGCGGCGCTGGCCGAACCGGCCTCCTGAAGGTAAAGTGACAGCGGCCCGTCACCCAAGGCGCGCGGGGAGACTTAGGATTTCACGGATGACGCAGAAGAGCATCAGCGACACCAAGCACTGGCTGCGCACGGCCCGGACCATCACCGAGGCGCTGCCCTTCATGCGCCGCTACAACGGCAAGACCTTCGTCATCAAGTACGGCGGCCACGCCATGGTGGATGAGGAACTGGCCTCGCTCTTCGCCAGCGACATCGCGCTGCTGAAGCAGGTCGGCATCAACCCCATCGTGGTGCACGGCGGCGGCCCGCAGATCGGCCGCATGCTGGAGCGCCTGGAGGTCAAGAGCGAGTTCGTCGACGGCCTGCGCATCACCGACGCCAAGACCGTGGAGGTGGTGGAGATGGTGCTGTCGGGCACCATCAACAAATCCATCGTCAGCGCCATCAATGCCGCCGGCGGACGGGCCGTCGGCCTGTCCGGCAAGGATGGCAACCTGATTCAGGCGCAGAAGCTGCGCCGCACCAAGCGGGATCCGGATTCCAATATCGAAAAGGTGCTCGACCTCGGCTTCGTCGGTGAGCCGACCATGATCGATCCCAAGATCCTGTTCTCGCTGCAGCAGTCGGACATCATTCCGGTGATCGCGCCGATCGGCGTCGGCCCGGCGGGCGAAACCTTCAACATCAACGCCGACACCGTGGCCGGCGCGGTGGCGGCGGCGGCCGGCGCCTCGCGCCTGCTGATGCTGACCGACGTCAGCGGCGTGCTGGACAAGGACGGCGAACTGATCCAGGAGCTGAACACCGCCCAGGTCGAGGCGCTGTCGGAGGACGGCACCATTTCCGGCGGCATGATCCCCAAGCTGGAGACCTGCGTGAAGGCGGTGAACAACGGCGTCGAGGCGGCGGTCATCCTGGACGGACGCATCCCTCATTCGATGCTGCTGGAGATCTTCACCGGCGGCGGCATCGGCACCCTGATCTACCGCTAGCGGATCTGCCGCTGGCGGCCGCGCGGCCCGGGCCTATTCCTGGCCGAGGCTGGCGAAGAAGTCGAGCTGCCACTCCATTTCCTCGGGCGACAGCGGGAACTCGCCATTGCGGGCGTGCAGCGCCTTTGCCGGCGGAATGCCGCCCATGTTGGTCTGCAGCTGCATGGCCACACGCATGGAGCAGCCGGCCTTCCAGGCCAGGGCGGTGATGCCCTTGGCCGAGTGGCCCTGCAGCACCCGGTCGATGAAGTCGATCTCCACCCGCGCCATGAGGGCCAGGGCGTGGCGCACGAAGTCGCGCTTGCCGGCCAGCACCGCGTCGCCGACCACTTCGCCGTTCAGCTTGCCGGCCTTCATCAGCTTTGCCGCCTCGGCGGCCGGGTCGTCCGCGGCGACCATGTCGGCCGCCCCTTCCTCGATGCGCTTGCGCACCACCTCGGCCACCGCCTCGGCGGTCCGGCGGTCCAGGTCGCTGCGGCTCTGCAGCTTCTTCAGCAGGGAATCGGCGACGAAGCCGGCCAGCTTCTTGATGGCGCCGGCGGAGAGCGCCGGACGCTCGACCAGGGGCGGCTGCCAGGCGGTTTCGGTCATCGACCCGTCGATCAGGCTGTCCAGCGTCTCCTCGCGAATCTGCGCGGAGCCGTTGGCCAGCAGCTCGGTCACCGCCTTGCGGTCGTTGCGCTGGACGATGGCGTCGGAGATGGCCTCGCCCAGGTTCCTGCGCCGGGAAATCGCGCAGAGGCGGCTGGAAACGCCCGAGGAGGCGATGATCTCCAGCAGGTCCTCGTCGCTCAGCAGCGGCGAGAATTCCAGGATCGGACAGGCGACCACGTCCTCGGCGTCGCGCGCCAGGCGCTGGATCACCTGCGGCGGCGCATGGGCCACCGACTTCAGGGCCTCGGAGAGGATCTGACGCACCCGGGTGGTCTGGTCGCGGGCCAGCAGTTCCAGGGTCTGCTCGACGAAG
>JBNKHC010000435.1:0-15117 GCA_050290145.1 Kiloniellaceae bacterium
GCGGCCTGCACTCGCACCGCGGCACGGCCTGGCGCCGCAGCGGCGTCTTCGAGCGGCTGCGCGTGGTCCAGGACGGTCGGCCCCTGGAGATCCGCGCCGAGAGCTACGTCCGCCTCGATCGCCTGGCCGCCGAAGACGCCCCGGACTTCAAGGAGCTGAGCCTGTTCCGCCTGTCGACCGCCGACTTCGATCCGACCCGGCCCTTCACCATCGAGGTGACCGCAACCCGCGAGACGGAAAGCGGCGACGTGGCCATGCGGATCCCGCTGGACTACGCCCTGCCCGGCGCCTTCGTGCAGGCGCCCGCCCCGCTGGCGGAAGTCGAGCCTCTCTGGGTCAGCGCCTGGCAGCGCAAACGCGTCGAGATCGTCGGCGTCGGCCTGATGCTGACGGTGCTGGCCCTGATCCTGTTCCTGCAGCAATCCTTCGTGCGCCGCCCCCGGCTGTGGCGCTGGGGGCGTATCGGCTTCCTCAGCGTGACGCTGGTTTGGCTCGGCTGGATCGCCGGCGGCCAGCTCTCGATCGTCCACGTCATCGCCTTCGTGCAGTCCCTCCTGAGCGGTTTCCACTGGGAGACCTTCCTGATCGAGCCGGTCGTCTTCATGCTCTGGAGCTTCGTCGCCCTCGGCGTGCTGTTCTGGGGCCGCGGCGTCTTCTGCGGCTGGCTCTGCCCTTTCGGCGCGCTGCAGGAACTGACCAACGAGATCGCCCAGCGCCTCTCGGTGCCGCAGATCCAGGTTCCCCAGGTGGTGCAGGAGCGGCTCTGGGTCATCAAGTACACGCTCTTCGTGGCGATCCTGGGCCTCTCCTTCTATTCGATGGAGCGGGCCCTGGTGCTGGCCGAGGTAGAGCCCTTCAAGACGGCGATGTCGATGCTCTTCCTGCGTGCCTGGCCCTTCGTCCTCTTCGTCGCGGTGATCCTGGTCGCCGGGCTGTTCATCGAGCGCTTCTACTGCCGCTATCTCTGCCCGCTGGGGGCCGCGCTGGCGATTCCGGCGAAACTGAAGCTCTTCGACTGGCTGAGCCGGCGCCCGCAGTGCGGCCGCGAATGCCGGCTCTGCGAAAAGCTCTGCACCGTCGGCGCCATCGATACGCTGGGCCGCATCAACCCCAACGAATGCGTGCTCTGCCTGCGCTGCCAAATGATCTATCACGACGCGAACAGCTGCACGATCCTCAAGCGCCGCCAGGCGCGCATGAACCCGGGCGCGCCCCAGCCGTAACCAGGGAAGTCTTGACTATGGTCAAGGTGGACTGCTCGCGGAACCGCCAGAGTCTGCAGGCTGGAAAGGATCGACCACCACCGTGCGACCTGTCTCGAAACGAAGCCTGAGCCGACGCCGCTTCCTGGCCGTCTCGGCGGCCGCCGCGGCGCTGCCGGCCAGCGCGCGCGCCGCCCGGCCGGTGGCGCGCTGGCGCGGCGCCGCGCTCGGCGCCCAGGCGTCGATGACCCTCGTCGGCCTGCACGAGACCGAGGCAGGCGGCGTCTTCGCGGCGGTGCAGGCGGAGATCGACCGGCTGGAAGGACTGTTCAGCCTCTATCGCCGGGACTCGCTGCTGGCCCGCCTGAACGCGGAGGGCCGGCTGACGGCGCCGCCGGGCGAGTTTCTGGCACTGCTCGACCTGTCGGACCGGCTGCAGCGGACGACCGGCGGCGCCTTCGACCCGACGATCCAGCCTCTGTGGCTGCTGCACGCCGCCGCCGCCGTCGAGAACCGCCGCCCGACGGCCGACGAAATCGCGGAAACGCGCGCAAACTGCGGCTGGCGGCACCTCGAGGTCTCGCCCCGGGCGGTGCGCTTCACCCGGCCGGGCATGGCCCTCACCTTCAACGGGATCGCCCAGGGCTACATCGCCGACCGCGTCGCGGCCCTGCTCAGCGGCTTGGGACTGCGCGACGTACTGGTCGACATGGGCGAGATCGCCGCGCTCGGACGGCGCCCGGACGGCGCGCCCTGGC
Organism: Kiloniellaceae bacterium; assembly: GCA_050290145.1. GTDB lineage: Bacteria > Pseudomonadota > Alphaproteobacteria > Kiloniellales > Kiloniellaceae > Pelagibius. The sequence goes on from JBNKHC010000435.1 coordinate 1,961, forward strand.
GCGCCGGCATCGCCCTGCCGGAAGGCCGGGTCGTACGCGAGATCCGCCTGAGCGAGCGCTGCCTCGCCACCTCCGCGCCGCTCGGCAGCCTGCTCGATCCCGCCGGGCGCATCGGCCACATCCTGGATCCGCGCAGCGGTGAGCCGGGCGGGCGCTGGCGGCTGGTTTCCGTCGCCGCCGGGCAGGCCGTCCTGGCCGACGGCCTGTCGACGGCCTGCTGCCTGCTTTCCCGCGACGCCATCACCGCGGCGCTGACCGCACAACCCGACGCAACTCTCGAGGCCCTCCTCTAGACAGACTTGACCCAAGGAGACGAAACCATGCGGACACTGAAGATTACCGTCCTTGCCACCGCCCTCGCCTGTTTCGCCGCGCCGGCCTTTGCCGACGGCGATGCGGCCAAGGGCGAAAAGGTCTTCAGAAAGTGCAAGGCCTGCCACGCGGTCGGCGAAGACGCCAAGAACAAAGTCGGCCCGCAGCTCAACGGCATCGTCGGCGCGGACATCGGTTCGGTCGAGGACTTCAAGTATTCCGACGCCTTCCAGGAGAAGAAGGCCGAAGGCATGGTATGGACAGAAGAGAACCTCGACGCCTATCTGACCAAGCCCAAGGACCTGATCCCCGGCACCAAGATGACCTTCGCCGGCCTGCGCAAAGAGGACGAACGCGAGGACGTGATCGCCTATCTCAAGCAGTTCGAATAGGGGCGGTTCGGATAGGGGACAGGCGGCGCGGCGGCCGCGCTAGACGGCCAGCGCCTGGGCCAGGTGGTCCGGCAGATCGAACTCGGCGGCGACGCGCGCGCGGCCCTCGGCGGACATCTTGCGCGCGGTCTTGGTGACGATGCCGGCGATCTGCTCGGCGTCGCGCCCCGCGGCGAAGTCTGCGAAGTACCAGCGCAGGAAGACGAGGCAGATGATGTCCTCGAGCATCTGCACCTCGCTGTCGTGCTTCAGCCTCTCCTTGCGCAGCATCGCGGCGACCCGCTGGCAGTCGTCGGCCGGATAGCCGGCCTCCGCCATCAGTTCCGCGACACGCCCGGCATGGTAGGCGGCCTGCGCCTTGCGCCAGGTGAGATAGCCGACGCGACCTTCGGGGTAGGAGCTGCGCGGCATCTTCCAGCGCTCGATGTGCTGGCCGCGGGCGGCAATCTGCAGAAGCTCGGAAGCCTGCGGGCAGACCCGCGCCAGCTCCGCCGACATGCGCTGCCCGTAGAGCAGGGCGGCCGGCCCCGCCTTTGTGTCCTCGCCTTCGCCCCCACCCTCGATCGTCGGGTCGGCCGCGTTGGCCGCGTCGATCGCGGAGAAAACCGCCTCCAGCCGTGCGCTCATTGGGCGCGGCTCCAGGCCATCGCGGGATCCTCGACCACGTAAGCCCGCAGCGCGGCGACGTCGGCGATGGCCGCGTGGTTCTGGTTGACGCAGACCCCGATCTCCTTCAGCCGCGCAAAGGAGCGGGAGAGGCTTTCCGGCTTCATGCCGAGCCGGCCCGCGATCAGCACCTTGTCGTAGGGCAGCGTGACCGCGCAGCCGCCCTCGTCGACGGGGCAGAGATCGAGCAGGAACTCGGCCACTCGCTGCGCGCCGGTATGCGCCTTCAGCTGCTCGACCTGGGCCACCAGGGCGTGCAGGTGTTTGAAGGTCGCGGCGAGCATCGCCGTGCAGAGCTCCGGATGCTGCTTCATCAGTTCCAGGATCAGGCCGGCGTTCACCGGCATGAGCCGGCAGTCGGTGACCGCCTCGGCGCCAACCGGATAGACGTCGTTCTGAAAGGCCGCGGCCTCCCCGAAGCTCTGCCCCTTGGTGAAGACCCCGACCACGGCCTCGGCACCGTTCTGCGAAATACGGAAAAGCTTCACCCAGCCTTCGAGCACGATATAGACATGCTGCGCGGGCTCGCCCTGCAGGAAGATCGTCGCCCCGCGCCCGAAGCTGCGGATCTCAGTCTGGGAGAGAATTATGTCAAGCAGCTGATCCGGCACGCTCGCAAGGAGTATGGACTCCTTGGCGATCTGCCAGTCGTCATTCGGTCGCATGGCCTATCCCCTCGTGCTTGCGGCAACAGATACTGCCATCCCCTTGCCTTCGGCATTGAGGTGAATCAACACCAGCTGCCTGCCCGCGGCAAGGCGACAGGCGTAAGGAGTTGAAATCGCAGAAACTTTCCCCGGTAGCTAGATAATCAATCTGGCAAGGGGTCCCGGACTAGGAACGGGAAGGCGGACCCAGGCGGCGGTGAAGCCGCGAGTCGTGGATCCGGAAATGATCGGCAAACCAGGCCTCGAGCGTGGTCACCAGACGGTCGATCGAGGCCTCAGGCGTGGCGGCCGCGTCGTCCATGAGGTCGCGCAGCGCATCCAGCAGGCGCTCGTGGTCGGCCTTGTGCTCGGAAAGGGCGTCATAGCGCGCCTCGCGCATCTGCCGTTCCTCCAGCGCGAAGTGCGCCGAGATGGCGCGCAGCAGATCGCCGAAGCCGCGTTCGATGTCGGCCTCCGGCCGCCGTTCCAGGATCGCACCGGCGGTGCGGTTCACCAGATCGATGAGCTGGCGATGCTCATGGTCCACCGCGGGGTCGCCGACGCTGAACTCGGGCTTCCATTCGATCGGAGCCATGGCGGTCTTCCTCCGGCTCACTTGAATATAAAGCCGCCCGCTTCCGGGCGAAAATCGATGACGAAACTCTGGGCAGGCGACAGCGTCACCTGCGTCTCGCCCACGTAGTCGAAGCCTTCCGTGGTGGGACGGTCGCGCAGGCGCACGATGATATCGTGCCGGCCCGCCGCCAGGGGGAAGCGCTGGTAGATGCGCGAGGGGCCGCTGCCGGCAATGCCGCGCGCCGGCAGCTCCTTGGCCAGCACCGTCGTGCCGTCGATGTCGATCTCGACGTAGATCGGCGGCCGCCGGCGGTCGCAGACCCTGGCAATGCGCATGTTGGGCGGCAGTTCGGCCAGCTCTTCCGGCGTGCGCTCGCGGCAGGAGGCGCTGCGGTCGCCGCTGTGGGTGAAGCTGACGCGCAGCAGCGCCTGGTCCGCGGGCAGGCTCTGCCAGCCGGGCGACGCCGAGAGAGCGGCGACGGCAAGCGACAGCGCCAGCATGGCCGCTCCCCCCATCAGGAGATGATGCAGACGCCCCTTCATTCGGCGAGCTCCCGCTGGCCGGCCGCCGCCTCGCTCCTTGCCACCTCGTCGCGACTCAGCGGACGCACCTTGTCATAGGACGGCCAGGCGGCGAGTTGTGCGGTAAACGCGGCGGCTTCCTGCCGCAGCCGCTCGCCCTCGCTGGGCCCGGCCCAGACCACGAGCAGGCGCTCGCGCGGCACCCGCTCGCGCAGGAAGGGATCGCGCCGGCGCGCCACCCGCTCACGCATCCACGCAGCGCCCAGGCGGTTCCAGCATTCGCGCTCGGCGCAGCCGGCGATACAGACGCCGTCGGCGAGACCGCGGCTGATGATGAAGTCCAGCAGCGACGGCGGCGCCATGGCCACGCAGGGCAGCACGATCCGCCCCGCCTCGGGCCGGCCGGCGGCGCCATGGCTGCAGGCCAGGGTGAGGACGCGGCCCGGCCCCGACAGACCTGACGCGGCGGCGATCACCTGGGCGCGCAGCTCGGCCAGCGAATAGGCTGGCAGGTCGATGCCCGTGACCAGGTCGCCCGAGCGACGGAACGGCGTCGAGGAAGGGCAGGCCCCCATGCAGATGCCGCAGGCCACGCAGCGCTCGGCATTGACCTCGACCTCGTGCGGAAAGGGCGCGCCGTCGCTGCGCGGCACCAGGTTGATCGCCGCATAAGGACAGTCGGCGACGCAGCGCGCGCAGCCGTTGCAGTGGTCCAGCGCCACGACCGCCGCCGGTGCCTCTTTGCGGCGGGGCAGCCAGGGCAGGCCGATCAGCACCAGGGTGAAGACCAGGACGCCCGCCCAGATGACGCCTGCCGGCAGCAACTCGATGACCGGATAGAGGCTGAGCAGGAACCAGTCGATGCCGACGCGGGCAGGCACCGTCGCCAGGTCGGCGGGCGCCTGGGAAGTGGCCGGCATCACGAAGGACGCGGCGACGAGGGCGCCGAGCGTCAGCACGGCGAGGCCGCGCGCCGGCTTGGTGCGCGCCTGGCTGATACGCTGGATATGGATCCACATGACCAGCAGCAGCAGCAGCGGGATGGCGATGTGCAGGAACACCATCAGCGTGAAGAAACGGCTGGAAAGGCTCTCCGGCGTCAGGAAGTTGCGCGCGATGGGCTCGGCGAAGACCGGCAGCGCGTCGAGCAGCTCGGTGGTGGTGAGGGCGACGTACTGCGCCAGCTCGTCCCACACCAGCCAGTAGCCGGTGATGCCCGAGAGGTAGACGAACCACAGCACCGGCACCCCGGTGATCCAGGAGAACCAGCGCCGCCCCCGGTAGCGGTCGAAGACGAACTCGCGCAGCATATGGAGCAGCATCACCACGACCATGAGGTCCGAGGCGTAGCGGTGCAGGCTGCGGGCGACCCCGGCGTGGTACCAGTGGTCCTCGCTCAGCCACTGCACCGAGGCATAGGCATCCACAACGCCGGTGTCGAAGAAGATGAAGAGATAGATCCCGGTCCCCGCGACGATCCAGAACAGGAACCACCCCAAGGGGCCGAGGTTTGCCAGCGGGTTCCAGTCAGGACCGAACAACCGGTCGAGGCCGCGTTCGACCCGGTCGAAGCCGCGGCGCAGTGCGCTACGAAGTCCCGTCATTGCATCGCGCGTCCGCGCCAGTTCTTCGCAAGGCGTCGGTTGCCCAGCCACAGGCGCAGGATCACGATGCCGGTGATCAGCAGCGACAGGCCGCCGAAGAAGATGCCGAAGAAGATGCCGTAGTCGAAGCGGTAGGCCCCGGTCAGCGGGTTGTAGACCGTGCAGAGGAAGGAGACCCGGTCCCAGAGGTCCGCCGGGGCCAGGGAGCGGGTGACCCGGCCGAGCACCAGGTCCTTCAGCGGCTCCATCAGCACCGGCAGGGGGAAGGTCTCGCCGTAGACCTGGCGGTAGACCCGGCCCTCGGCGTCCAGGATCGTGGTCTGGGTCACGTGATCGAAGCCGCCCGCCGCCGCGCGCCAGCTGAAGCCCAGGTCGGCGAGCAGCGCCTCAGTCGTGTCGGCGTCGGCGCTGGCGAGGTACCAGCTCTCGACACCGTCCAGGCGATGGGTGTTGGCGAAGGCGCTGAGCTGCGCCGGGCGGTCCCGGCCGGCATCGAAGCCGAAGGTCAGAACCGCGAAGCTCTGCGGACCGAGGGCGCGGCGCGCCTCCGCGACGGCGTCGCGCAGGTGGTCCGTCGTGATCGGGCAGACCGTGCTGCAGCTGGTGAAGACCAGCGAAATGACCAAGGGGCGGCCGCGCAGTTCCGCCAGGGCCAAAGGCGCGCCGTTGCGGTCGGTCAGCACATGGTCCCCGACACTGGCGCCGATCATGGCCTGGCTGCGCTCGTAGGCCGCCTGCACGTCGAGCTGTGGCGTGGCCGCGCGCCCTGGGGCCGCCGCCGCCAGGAGCATTGCGCCGCCCAGCACCGCCGCCAGCAGAGCGCCCCCCTCCGGAACACCCCGGGTCAGAACGCCCATCGGACCCCCTCGTCCAGGATCACCCCCAGAGCGAGCAGGGCAAACTGCAGCAGCGAGGCGCGGAAGGTCGCCATCGCCAGGCGACGGTCGGGCCGGCGCATCAGGCGCCAGCTGGCCCGCAGGAAGGGCAGCCCGCCGGCCGCGGCAAAGAGCCCGTAGACCGGCCCCATGCCGAACAGCAGCGGCAGGAAGGACAGCGCCACCAGCGCCGCCACGTGGCTGAATATCGTCGGGCCCCAGAAACCCGGCTCGGTGACCACCGGCAGCATCGGCACCTGGGCATCGCGGTAGTCTTCGCTGCGCGCCGCCGCGAGGCTCCAGAAGTGCGGCGGGGTCCAGAGGAAGAGCACTGTCGCCAGCAGCAGCGGCACGGGACCGATGACCGGCTCCGTGGGCGCCGCCGCCGCGGCGGCGCCGGCGAGCACCGCGAAGCTGCCGGCGGCCCCGCCGATCACCACGTTCCACACCGTGCGCTTCTTCAGCCACACGGTGTAGACCAGGCCGTAGGTCGCGGCACCGCAGAACACCAGCACGCTGGCCAGGGTGCCGCCCACCGAATAGGCCATGAGCAGCGAGGCGGCCAACAGCGCGGTGAAGGTGATCGGCCAGATCGCGCCCGCCTTCAGCGTCCCCTTGGCGAAGGGGCGGTTGCAGGTGCGCTTCATCAGGCGGTCGCTGTCACGCTCGAGGTACTGGTTGAAGGCCCCCGCCGCCCCGGAGGCACCCAGCACGGCGACAGCGAAAACCAGGGCTTCAAGCGGCCCCAGCGCCGGGCCCCCGGTCAGGATCCCGACCAGCGCCGCCAGCGCCACGAAGGAACCGATCCGCAGCTTGAGGATCGAAACCGTCATCCTGAGCGCAGCGATCATGGTGAGGCTCTCTTTTGTCTCAGTGGAACAGCCAAAGCTCGGACAGGTACTTCCAGTTCACGAAGTAGTAGAGGACGAAGGCGGTGAAGAAGATGCCGACGAGGATGATCGTGCCGGGCAGCTTCAGCGTGCCTTCGCTGCCGTACTGCGACACCGCTTCGCGCCCCTGTCCGTGCAGCGGGAAGACCATCTTGGCGCCCGGCCCGTTGAGCCGCGGCCCGGCCAGCACCGAGGCGACGATGACGACGACGAAGATGATCCCGCCCAGGGCGGCCAGCAGGGCCGCGATTCCGTTCAGGCCCATCATCAGATAAGCACCCGGCGGGAACTCGAAGGCGTGGGCGGCGTCGGTCAGGGCCAGGTCCCAGTGGCGGCGCGAAACGCCCAGCGTCCCCGCCCCCATCATGAAGAGCGAGATGCCGCCCGCGCCGATGCCGAAGAGGTAAGGCTGCCAGCGCGCCAGACGCGGCCACATGATGTCGCGCTGAAAGATCAGCGGCACCACCAGGTAGGTCATCGCCATGAAGGCCAGGGTGGTGCCGGCGACCACCGTGCCGTGGAAGTGCCCCGGCACATAGAGGGTGTTGTGCATCAGCACGTTGAGCTGCTCGGTGCCCAGCACCACGCCGGAGATGCCGCCGATGAAGCCGAACATCACCAGCGAGAGGAACATGCCGGAAAAGGCCGGGTTGCCCCAGGGCGCCTTGGTCAGCCATTCGAAGGCGCCGCGCGTGAAGCCGTTGCGCCGCTGCGCCGCCTCGATCGAGCCGGGCACCGTCAGGCCGTGGATCATCGACCCCATGACGGCCAGGTACATCATGTAGCTGGTGTTGACGATCTTCCAGGTGGAGCTCAGCCCCGGCTCGGCCAGCAGGTGGTGGGCGGAGGCGAGCTGCAGGAAGAGAATGTACATGAGGAAGGCCATGCGGCTGACCTTCTCCGACAGCGGCTTCGCGCCGACCACCATGGCGCCGATGGCGTACCAGATGGCGACATGGGCAGAGACGTTGATCTGCTGCGAGGAGTGGCCCATGCCCCACCACACGACCTTGTACATCAGCGAGTCGATCTCGGAGATCAGGCCGATCGACCACAGCCAGGTCGGGATCAGGATGATGGCGCCGGAGGCCAGGGTGAAGACCGCGATGATGGCGGCGGTGATCGCGCCGAAGGTGACCAGCGGGACCGAGCCGTTATAGGTGCGCTCCGCCTTGGCCACCACCAGGGTGCCGAAGAACACCATGACGCCGATCAGCGCCCCGACTGCGAAGATGATCAGCGAGAGGTAAAACCACTGCGAGGCCATCATCGGCGGGTAGGAGGTGAACATGACCGAGGAGTCGCCGCGCAGCACCGCGTAGTTCGCCATGCCTGCGCCGACGATCATCAGCACGAAGGAAAGCCAGGCGAAGCGCGGCGTGGCCAGCCGCGCACCGAGCACCACGGCGGAGGCGAAGTAGAGCACCGCGATCTCGAAGAAGATGATCCAGAACAGCAGCACGTTGGCGCCGTGACCGGTCAGGACCAGATAGAACAGCTCCGCCGGCAGCAGCTGCACCGCGGGCCAGCGCGTCAGGGCAACCAGCAGCCCCATCAGCCCGCCGAGGGCGAGGAAAACCACCGCCGCAACGGCGTTCACGCGGATCAGCAGCTCGGCGTTACGCTCGACCCGCAGGCCGGTGAAGCGGCAGGTGCGATAGTTGGCTTCTATGCCGGGGGCCGCGAAGGCGCCTTCTTCAATCGTGGTCATGCCCTTACCCCTTACTCGACGACGCGGATGCGCCCTGTCATCGTGTGATGGCCGATCCCGCAGAATTCATTGCAGATGATGCCGAAAACACCGCTGTCGGTCGGCGTCAGGGTCACAACGTGCTCGTAACCCGGATGGACCGAGATGTTGATGTTGGTCGGCTGGAGGGAGAAGCCATGCTGCCAGTCCGCCGACGACAGGTGAATGCGGTAGCTCTGTCCCTTCTTCAACTCAAGGATCGGCCAGAACTCCCACAGCCGGGCGAGAATGTAGGCGTCGCCGCCGGCCGGCGGACGAACGACGGGAACCCCTTCCTCCTCCAGCGGCTGACCGTCGGCCCCGACAGCCTGGTACTCATCGGCAAAGGCCTCGACCCTCTCCACATAGGCCTCCGGCCGGATGCGGTAGGTCTCGGTCGAGAGGTTCTGCTCGCCGATGAAATGCCAGGCGATCATGAAGAAGAACATGAAGAGGCCCCAGAGGAAGGCGATGATGATCCAGCCCAGCTCGGTGCCGTGGATCGGTTCCTTCCACCAGAGGCGGTTTGTCGGTGGTGTAACGGCCATGGTGCTGCCTCGCGATAAGAAGTGCCGTCAGTTGGCAACGGGAACGGAAGCCACCTCCATCACGCCCCAGACGATGTAGAGGACGGCAGGGACCGTGACGCCGAGGAAGAGCAGGAGGAAGGGGTTGTCCAGAACGCGTTGCATGACGGGCACCGGTTCCAGTTCCGGTTTCGCCGTCTCGCCACCGCCCGCTTCAGGTGTGTTGCTGTCGCTCATTCTAATCCCCCTCAGGATCGATGGCGGAGGCAGGCCGCACCCTTCGGCGAATCGACCGCCACGCAGCAGGCGCAGATCGCGGCGGCCGGCCCCCGCGCCAGCGGGGTCACGAGAAGCGCCTGAGAGAATTCGACATCCGATTCCAGCCGCCTCTCCATTCAGGCAGGTTTCGGCGGCTTGTAATTGACTTTGGTCAAGCCCTGGAATCGGAAAGCGACGGCCTTCCTGGTCCGCTTACATCGCGGCCTGCAGAGGGGCACTCGCGTGTCGGGAAAGCCCCGGCGCCGGCGGACGCGATCAGGGTGTCATGCCGCCGGCAAGAAGGCTCGCGTTGCCGCCCGCCGCGGTGGTGTCGACGCAGAGGTGGCGCTCGAAGAGAGCATGGGCGGTGTCCGGCTGGCCGGTGACCAGCGGGATGATCGGCCCGGCGCGCTCGGCAAGGGCGCGCGCATAGTCGCGGGCCGTCGCCTCATCGCCCCACCAGATCGCCGCGCCGAAGGCGGGCAGCGTGCCAAGGCTTTCGGGCGCCAGCCGCCCTTCGACCGCAACGGCGTCCCCGCCCAGCAACTCGACCGCCGCGACCTGGTCGCGGGTGGCGGCCGCGCCGGGCCCGAGGCAGAGCACGGGCGGGCGCGGATAGGTGAACAGCCGGTTGAGCTCGCCGGTCGGCCCCGGCATGAGCCGCGACCAGACCGCCGTGCGGCCGTCGGACGCAGTCAGCGCCGATGCGATGCGCGCAGGCTCGGCGGACATGTCTTTTTCGAAGCTGTGGCGCGCGGCCGGCCGGCGGGTGAAGCGCGCCAGGTAGTTGGGGCCGCCCGCCTTGGGGCCCGTCCCCGAGAGACCCTCGCCGCCGAAGGGCTGGGAGCCGACGATGGCGCCGATCTGGTTGCGGTTGGCGTAGATGTTGCCGGCGTGGACGGAGTCGGCGATCTTCTGAACCCGGTCGTCGATGCGCGTGTGCAGGCCGAAGGTCAGTCCGTAGCCGGTCGCGTTCACCGCCGCGATAACTTTATCGAGCTGGCGCGCCTTGAAGGTCGCCAGGTGCAGCACCGGGCCGAAGACCTCGCGCTCCAGATCGCCGATGCCCTCGACGGCGATCAGCGCGGGCGCCACGAAGTGGCCGCCCGGCAGCGTCTCGAGGCGGTGGATCAGGCGGCCTTCCGCCTCGGCGCGCGCGACATAGGCCGAGATGTCGCTTTGGGCCGCCGCGGTGATGACCGGGCCGACATCGGTGGAGAGCTGCCAGGGATCGCCCAGCTCCAGCTCCTGCATGGCGCCGACGATCATCTCGCGCAGGCTGTCCGCGGTATCCTCCTGGACGTAGAGGCAGCGCAGCGCCGAGCAGCGCTGCCCGGCGGACTGGAAGGCGGAGACCACGATATCGCGGACCGCCTGCTCGGGCAGCGCGGTGCTGTCGACGATCATGGCGTTGAGCCCGCCGGTCTCGGCGATCAGCGGCGTGCCGGGCTCCAGGTGCCGGGCGATGTTGCCCTGAATGGCCCGCGCGGTGGCGGTGGAGCCGGTGAAGGCCACGCCGTTCACCCGCGGATCGGAGGTGAGCGCCGTGCCGACGACGCCGCCCGCGCCCGGCAGCAGCTGCAAGGCCGCGCGAGGCACGCCCGCTTCGTGCAGGCGCCGCACACCCCAGGCGGCGATGGCCGGCGTCGTCTCGGCCGGCTTGGCCAGCACACCGTTGCCGGCGGCCAGCGCGGCGGCGATCTGTCCGCTGAAGATGGCGAGGGGGAAGTTCCAGGGACTGATGCAGGTGAAGATGCCGCGCGGCGGCCCGGCGAGGCGCTCGGACTGCACAGCGTAGTAGCGCAGGAAGTCGACCGCTTCGCGCAGCTCGGCCACCGCATCGGGCAGCGTCTTGCCGGCCTCGCCGGCCAGCAGCGCGAAGAGCTCGCCGAAATCGCGCTCGTAGAGCTCGGCGGCGCGCTGCAGCACGGCGGCGCGCTCGGCCACCGGCGCATCCCACGGCCGGGCCGCCGCCAGCGCCGTTTCGACATCCTCCGCGCCGGCGCTGACGACCTCGCCGATGACCGCGCCGGTGGCGGGATTGCGGGCGGTCTCCACCTCGCCGCCCCTCAGGGAACCGGCGAGCAGCGGCTCGACCCGCCAGGGCTCGAGGGGTCGGCGGGCCGCCGCGATCCGTTCCAGCTCCGTCACGTCGAACAGATCGAAACCGCGGGCGTTCTGCCGTTCGGGCGCGAAGATCTCGGGCCCGGTCCTGACGACCGGCTCGAAGCGGCCCGGCTTTCCTTCCAGAGCTTCGAAGGGACAGGCCGCCACCGTGCGGGCCGGGACGTTCTGGTCGACGATCTGGTTCACGAAGGACGAGTTGGCGCCGTTCTCCAGCAGCCGGCGCACGAGATAGGCGAGCAGGTCGCGGTGGGCGCCGACCGGCGCGTAGATGCGACAGCGGGTGCCTTCCTCGGCATGCACGATGTCGTGCAGCGCCTCGCCCATGCCGTGCAGGCGCTGGAACTCGAAGGTCGCGCGGTCATGCCCCGCGGCCATTTCGAGGATCGCGGCGACGGTGTGGGCGTTATGGGTGGCGAACTGCGGGTAGAGGCGGTCGGTGAGCTTCAGCAGCTTGCGCGCGTTGCCGAGATAGCTGACGTCGGTGGCGGCCTTGCGGGTGAAGACCGGAAAATCCTCCAGCCCCTCGACCTGCGCGTGCTTGATCTCCGTGTCCCAGTAGGCCCCTTTCACCAGGCGGACCATGAGGCGCCGGTCGAGCCGCTGCGCCATCTCGTAAAGGCCGTCGATCACGTCCGGCGCACGGCGGCCATAGGCCTGGACCACGACGCCGAAGCCGTCCCAGCCCGCCAGCGCGGTATCGGCCAGCACCGCCTCGATCACCTTCAGCGACAGGCCCAGGCGGTCGGCTTCCTCGGCGTCGATGTTGAGGCCCATGCCTGCCTGGGCGGCCTTTCGCGCGAGATCGCGGACCACCGGCACGAGCTCGTCCATGAGCCTGGCGGTCTTGGCCACCTCGTAGCGCGGATGCAGCGCCGAGAGCTTGACCGAGATGCCCGGATTGGCCGCGATCTCGACCGCGTGACAGGCGCCGGCAATGGCCGTTATGGCATGCGAATAGGCCTGCTGGTAGCGCCTGGCGTCGGCGGCGGTCATTGCCGCCTCGCCGAGCATGTCATAGGAGTAGGTGAAGCCCTGATCCTCCTTGGCGCGCGCCCGTTTCATCGCCGCGGCGATGTTCTCGCCGAGCACGAACTGGCGCCCCATCTCGCGCATCGCACGGCCGACGGCGGCGCGGATGACCGGCTCGCCCAGCCGCCGGATCATGGTCCTGAGCGTCCCGGCCACCCCCGGATCGGTGGCTTCCAACACCTTGCCCGTGAGCATGAGCCCCCAGGTCGAGGCGTTGACCAGGGGCGAGGAGGACTGGCCGATATGCCGGCTCCAGTCGGAGGGTTCGATCTTGTCCTCGATCAGCGCATCGATGGTGGTCGTGTCCGGTACCCGGAGCAGGGCCTCGGCCAGACACATCAACGCGACGCCCTCGTCGGTGGAGAGCCCGTACTCGGCGAGGAAGACGTCCATCAGCCCCGGCCGCGAGTCGTGGCGGATGCGATCGACCAATACCTCGGCCCGATCGACGATGGCTCGGCGCGCGCGGGCGTCGAGCGCCGCCGCCTCGCGCAGGGTGTCCAGGAGTTCCGCCTCGTCGCGCCGCTTGTTCCGGTCCCAGCGGGGGTCGACATCGATCATTTTCACGCACCTCTAATGGTTCTGCCGTCCATGATAGGCAAAATAAGCTATACGAACTGGCTAAAATTGTGCTATCCGTAGGCGTAATAACCATATTGAGTGAGCAATTTAGGAATGTAATCATGAGTCATCCTTCACTCCCCAGGCTCGACAGGATCGATCGTGCCATCCTCGACGAGCTCATCCGCAATGCGCGCATCTCGATGATAGAACTGGGTCACAAGGTCGGCCTTTCGAAAACGCCGGTGACACTCAGAGTCAAGCGTCTCGAAGCGCAGGGCGTGATCACCGGATACCGCGCCGAGCTTTCGGCCGGCCGGCTGGGTCTGGATCACGTGGCCTTTATCGAAGTGCGTCTGTCGGATACCCGCGAGGAAGCCCTGCAGGCATTCAACAAGGCGGTGCGCGAGATCCCGGAGGTCGAGGAATGCCACATGATCGC
>JBNKHC010000436.1:0-6170 GCA_050290145.1 Kiloniellaceae bacterium
GTAGGGCGAGTCGACGCCGTTCATGGCGACGTAGACGCTCTTGACCTGGGTGTAGTGCTCGATGGCGGCGCGGCCGTTCTCGCGGCCGATGCCGGAGAGCTTCACGCCGCCGAAGGGCATCTCGATGGGCGTGATGTTGTAAGTGTTGATCCAGCAGGTGCCGGCCTCCAGGCGCGCGACGACGCGGTGGCCGCGGGCGAGGTCCTTCGTGAAGACGCCGGCGGCGAGGCCATAGGGCGTGGCGTTGGCCCGCGCGACGACCTCGTCCTCCTCCTTGAAAGGCAGCACGGTCATCACCGGGCCGAAGATCTCCTCGCGCACTACCGCCATGTCGTCGTGGCAGGCAGTGAAGACCGTGGGCTCCACGAAGTTGCCCTTGGCCAGCGCCGGGTCGCCGGGCCGGCCGCCGCCGACGGCGACCTCCGCGCCCTCGGAGCGGCCGAGGTCGATGTAGTTCAGCACCTTCTCGCAGTGCTCGGCGGAGATCAGCGCGCCGACCTGGGTTGCCGGGTCCATGGGATCGCCGATCTTCAAAGCCTTGGTCTTCTCCACCAGGCGCTTCAGGAAGGCGTCGTAGATGCCGCGCTGGACAAAGACGCGGGTGCCGTTGGAGCAGATCTCGCCCTGGGTATAGAAGTTGGCGAGCAGGGCGCCGTTCACCGCGTTCTCCACGTCGGCGTCGTCGAAGACCAGCAGCGGCGACTTGCCGCCCAGTTCCAGGGTCACGTGCTTCAGGCTCTGGGCCGCGTCGGCCATGACCTTCTTGCCGGTGCCGACCTCGCCGGTCAGCGACACCTTGGCGATGCCGGGATGGCGGGTCAGCGCCTGGCCGGTGGCGGCGAAACCCTGCACCACGTTGAAGACGCCGTCGGGCAGCCCGGCCTCGGTATAGATCTCGGCCAGCTTCAGCGCCGTCAGCGGCGTCAGCTCGGCCGGCTTGAAGATCATCGCGTTGCCGCAGGCCAGCGCCGGTGCCGACTTCCAGCACGCGATCTGGATCGGATAGTTCCAGGCGCCGATGCCCGCGCAGACGCCGAGCGGTTCGCGCCGGGTGTAGAAGAAGTCGCCGCCCAGGTCCGTGTGCTCGCCGTGCAGGCTGGCGGCAATGCCGGCGTAGTACTCGATGCAGTCGGCGCCGGAGATCACGTCCACCACTTCGGCTTCCTGGATCGGCTTGCCGGCGTCCAGCACCTCCAGCTCCGCCAGTTCGCGGTTGCGCGCGCGCAGGATGCGCTGCGCCTCGTGCAGGACGCGGCCGCGCTGCGTGCCGCTCATGGCCGACCAGACGGCAAAGCCCTCGCGTGCCGAGGCGACGGCGGCCTCCACGTCTTCGGCGTCGGCCTGCTGCACGCGGCAGATCACCTCGCCGTTGGCCGGGTTCACGGTCTCGAAGCTTTGGCCGCTGATCGCTGCGCGGTAGCCGCCGTGGATATAGAGCTGTTGTTCGGGCAGGGTCACGTCCGGTCTTTCCGTCCTTATTCCGTCAGTCCGTGTGAAGAATGCGCGCGACGTAGTCGCGGGCGATGAGGCGCGCTTGGTCGACGGTGAGCGGACCGTTGGACAGCGCGCAGCGCAGCCACAGCCCTTCGATCATGGCCGCCAGGCCGGCGGCGGCGATATGCGCCTTGTCCTTCGGCAGCAGTTGCTTGAAGGAGTAGCGCAGGTTGCTCAGCAGGCGCCGCTCGTTGATCTTCTGGATGCGCCACAGGGCGGGGGAGGTGCGGGCCTCCGACCAGAAGGCGAGCCAGGCCGAGACCGATTCCGGCTCGGTCTGCCCGGTCGAGAAGTTCGCCTGGATGATGGCTTCGAGGCGCTCTTCCGGGGTCTCGGCCGCCTTCAGGTGCTTCAGGGTTTCCGCCAGCAGGTCCTGCGCCAGCGAGCGCATGGTGGCGGCCAGCAGGCCGGCCTTGTCGTCGAAGTAGTGGGCGACGATGCCGCCCGACAGCCCCGCGGTCTTGGAGATGCGCGAGATGGTCGCGTTGGCGAAGCCCTGCTCGTGGATCGAGGTGATGGTCGCCGCGATCAACTGGCGCCGCCGCAGATCTTCCATTCCGACCTTGGGCATGCGACTTCGCGGCCTCCATAAACGCATAAAAGGGGGACCCGGCGCTGATGCGCCAGCCTCAGGCTCAAGAGGTATTTTATTTTGATTGAACGTTCAATCAAAAAAACATAATCTCGCCACTTCGGTTCCATAGCAGCCATCGATGCTGTTTATGCCAATGATCGAGCCCGACACCGGTTTTCGCCGGCACAGCGGGCCGGCCGCCCGGCGCAAGGCCGGGGCGGCGTCGAACAGACAGGGAAATTGGGGAAAGAGGAGGCATTACATGACCAAGACCATCTTTGCGCGGCGCGCCCTGGGGGCCGCGGTAGCGGCGCTGGGTTTCGTCGCGGCAGTCGGCAGCGCGCAGGCGACCGACCCGGCGGCCTGCAAGGAAGTGAACTTCGCCGACGTCGGCTGGACCGACATCACCGCCACCACGGCCGCCACCTCGGTGGTGCTGGAAGGCCTGGGCTACGAGCCGGAGGCCGAGGTGCTCTCCGTGCCGGTCACCTACGCCAGCCTGAAGAACGGCGACATCGACATCTTCCTCGGCAACTGGATGCCGACCATGGAAGGCGACCTCGCCAAGTACCGCGACGAGGGCTCGGTCGAGGTGCTGGGCGTGAACCTGGAAGGCGCCAAGTACACCCTGGCGGTGCCGAGCTACACGGCGGAGAAGGGCATCAAGGACTTCGCCGACATCGCCAAGTTCAAGGACGACCTGGACGGCAAGATCTACGGCATCGAGCCCGGCAACGACGGCAACCGCCTGATCCTCGACATGATCGACAAGGACGCCTTCGGCCTGAAGGGCTTCGAGGTGGTGGAATCCTCCGAACAGGGCATGCTGGCCCAGGTTGCCCGCGCGGTGAAGCGCAAGGAGGACATCGTCTTCCTGGGCTGGGCGCCGCATCCGATGAACAACAACTTCGACCTGGTCTACCTCTCCGGCGGTGACGACTACTTCGGCCCCAACTACGGCGGCGCCACGGTCTACACCAACGTGCGCAAGGGCTACACCAGCGACTGCCCCAACGTCGGCAAGCTGGTGAGCAACCTGAAGTTCACCCTGCCGATGGAAGGCGCCATCATGGGTGCGATCCTGGATGAGGGCAAAGAGCCGAACGACGCGGCGACGGCCTGGCTGAAGGCCAACCCGGGCGTGCTGGACGGCTGGCTGGCCGGCGTCCAGACCATCGACGGCAAGGACGGCCTGGCCGCGGTGAAGGCCCATCTCGGCCTGTAATCCGCAGCGCAAGTAAGTGTAAGCTGGAACGGTCAGGCCGAAAGCCTGACCGTTCTGCTTTGGGGGACCACGTCAGGAGGCCCCTTCAGGAACATTGGGGGAGAGTTTCCGCATGGACTTCCTAGAGAAATACAAGATCCCGCTCGGCGACTGGATCAGCTCCTTCGTCGATTTCCTGAACGACCACGCGGCCTGGTTCTTCAATTTCATCTCCGACGTGCTGGGGTTCCTGATCGAGGGACTGATCGACATCCTGCAGGCCGTCCCGGCCTTGGCCCTCATCGTCCTGCTGGCGGCCTTCGCCTACTGGCTGCACCGCTCGATCTGGCTGGTGGTCGGCATCGTGCTGTCGCTGCTGCTGATCGTGAATATCGGCTACTGGGAAGAGACCATCGAGACCCTGGCGCTGGTGATCTTTGCCACCGCCACCTGCATGCTGGTCGGCGTGCCTGTCGGCATCGCCGCGGCGCACCGCCCCTGGCTCTATACCGGCTTGCGGCCGGTGCTGGATCTCATGCAGACCATCCCCACCTTCGTCTACCTGATCCCGACGCTGATCCTCTTCGGCCTCGGCGTGGTGCCGGGCCTGATCTCGACGGTGATCTTCGCCATTCCCGCGCCGATCCGCCTGACCTACCTCGGCATCTCCTCGGTGCCCAAGAACCTGGTCGAGGCCGGCGAGTCCTTCGGCGCCACCAAGAACCAGCTGCTGTGGAAGGTGGAACTGCCGCATGCCCTGCCGACCATCATGGCGGGGCTCACCCAGTGCATCATGCTGTCGCTCTCCATGGTGGTCATCGCCGCCCTGGTGGGCGCCGACGGCCTGGGCAAGCCGGTGGTGCGCGCCCTCAACACGGTGAACATCTCCCGCGGTTTCGAGGCCGGCCTGGCCATCGTCATCGTCGCCATCCTGCTGGACCGCATCTGCAAGCAGCGCGACCTGAAGCAGAAGGAGCGCTGAGCGATGAACGGAAGCGGAATGAAGGCCGTCGACTTCCAGAACGTCGACATCATCTTCGGCAAGGAGCCGCAGAAGGCGCTGACCCTGCTGGACCAGGGCGGGGAGCGCGACGAGATCCTGGAGAAGACCGACAATGTGATCGGCGTTGCCGGGGCGTCCCTGACCATCGATGAAGGCGAGATCTGCGTCCTCATGGGGCTCTCCGGCTCCGGCAAGTCGACGCTTTTGCGCGCCGTCAACGGCCTCAACAAGGTGACCCGCGGGAAGATCCTGGTGCGCGACACCGATCGGCTGGTGGACGTCGCTTCCTGCGACGCCAAGACCCTGCGGCATCTGCGCATGAACCGCGTCGCCATGGTGTTCCAGCAGTTCGCTCTGCTGCCCTGGCGCACGGTGGCGGAGAACGTCGGCTTCGGGCTGGAGCTGCGCGGCATGGACAAGGCCAAGCGCGAAACCATCGTCGACGAGAAGCTGGAACTGGTCGGCCTCGCCCAGTGGAAGGACAAGTTCGCCCATGAGCTTTCCGGCGGCATGCAGCAACGTGTCGGCTTGGCCCGCGCCTTTGCCACCGACGCCGACATCCTGCTGATGGACGAGCCCTTCTCGGCGCTCGATCCGCTGATCCGCGACCACCTGCAGGACGAGCTGCTGGAGCTGCAGCGGCGCCTGAAGAAGACCATCATCTTCGTCAGCCACGACCTGGACGAGGCCCTGAAGCTGGGCAACCACATCGCCATCATGGAAAGCGGGCGTATCGTGCAGTACGGCGAGCCGGAGGCCATCGTGCTGAACCCGGCCAACGAGTATGTCGCGGAGTTCGTCGCCCACATGAACCCGCTGAACGTGCTGCGCGGCGGCTCGCTGATGACCCCCTTGGAGCAGTTGAAGCGCGAGGACGACGAGGTGCTGCTGGACCGCGCCGGGCGGGTGCGGGTGAAGCTGGACGGCGCGGGCGCGCCGCAGTCGGTCTCCCTCGACGGCTACCTCGGCCGCCTCATGCCCTACGAGCCCGGCATGGACATCGCCGCGCTGCCCTCCACGGCCTTGATCACCGCGCCCTGCGACATGTCCATGAGGATCGCCATCGAGCTGCGCCAGGCGACCGGCCATCCGGTGGCCCTGGTGGAGGACGGCAAGCTGGTCGGCGTCTGCGGCGACGAGGAGATCTACGCCGGCATCCTGCGCCAGAGCAGCGTCGCCGACAAAGGGGCGGAGGCCAATCTGTGAAGATCGAAGGTATTCTCTTCGATAAGGACGGCACGCTGCTGGACTACGACGCCACCTGGGCGCCGCTCAACAAGCTGGCGGCCCTGGAGGCGGCGGGCGGCGATGCGGCCGTTGCCGAGCGCCTGCTGCAGGCCGGCGGCTATGACCCGGTGACGGAGTCCCACCTGCCCAACTCCCTGCTGGTCAGCGCCAGCAACGACGTCATCGCCGGCTCCTGGGCCGAACTGCTGGGCGCCGATCCGGCCCATCTCACCGAACGCATTACCGCGATCTTCGAGGCCAGCAGCGCCCAGACGGCCGTCGCCGTTCCGGGCATGGAGGCGGTGCTGCTGGCGCTCAAAGGGCGGGGGCTCACCCTCGGCGTCGCCACCAACGACAGCGAGGACAGCGCCTACGCCAGCCTGGAGCCCTTCAACGTCATCGAGCATTTCTCCTACGTCGCCGGCTTCGACAGCGGCCACGGCTCCAAGCCGGGCCCGGGCATGGTGGCGGGCTTCTGCAGGGCGACGGGCCTGACCCCCGGCGCCGTCGCCGTGGTCGGCGACAGCCACCACGACATGGAGATGGGCCGCAACGCCGGGGCGGGCCTGCTGGTCGGCGTGCTCACCGGCACCGGCGGCCGCGAAGATCTTGAGCATCACGCCCACCACGTGCTGGACAGCATCCTGGAGCTGGAAGCGCTGCTGGAC
>JBNKHC010000437.1:0-15514 GCA_050290145.1 Kiloniellaceae bacterium
CGACAAGGCCCTGCTGGGCGTCGACGACGGCGACCTGACCGGCAACACCAAGGCCGAGCGCATTGCCCAGGTCCTGGGCGACCTCATCAACGCGGCGCTCGATTCTGCGGGCATCGACGACATCAACGTGACCGCTGCGACTGACGGGGTAACGGACCTGCTGCTGTCGCTGAGCACCGACCAGGGTACGGTGACGCTGCGCGAACGGCCGATGGTGGAGGTCGACGCCGCCGGGCGCGTCGTTCTGACCTCGCCGCCGATCTCCTACTCCACCAGCGCCTACGAGCCCTCGGTCACCTTCGAGCGGCTCTTCCAGGTCTCGATCGAGGGCATCAACGGCGGCGCTTCCTATGACAACCCGGCGTTCCAGCAGATGGGCCTGCTGGCGGTGCCCACTCCCAGCAACGGCATTGCGGCCGACGACATCGCCTTTACCCTCCTGCTCACCGCGGGCGGCAGCAACTACGAGCTGGAGATCGCCGTTGACGCCGATGATACCGACGGCACCAACGGTGCGGCCAACGAGACCGTCGACGACCTGATCGATGATCTGAACGCCGTCATCGACACTGCGTTGACCGGCGCCGGACTGAACACGGGCGACGTGGCGGCGGTACGCCTCACCGACGGCGGCTACCGCATCGGGCTGCGCGGGGCCGCGGGTGTCGTCGAGCGCATGGCCATCGACGTGCCGACCCAGCTGACGCCCAGCGGCGACCTGGCGACCATCGTGGAAACCCAGGCCGGCGACGGCGGCTCCAACAATGAAATCCAGACCCTGACCATCCTGGGAACCGGCGGCAGCTTCGAGCTCAGCTTCGGCGGCTCCGACACCGGCGGACTGAACTACGATATCTCGGCGGCCGACCTGGAGACGGCGATCGAGACCCTGACCGGCATCACCGACGTTTCGGTGAGCGAGACCTCGCCGGGCGTCTATGAGATCACCTTCGAGGACGACACCAGCGACAAGGCCCTGTTGGGGCTCGATGCCAGCAACCTCTTCCTGCGTAACGGCGCCATTACCGTGCTGGGCTTCGAGAGCGGCGAGGGCGAGACCAACCGCGCCAAGGCGACGGACTTCTTCATCGAAAACGCCCAGCTGGGCGGTGAGTTCGCCATCGTCGCCGAAAACATCGATCTCTCGGCGTCCTTCGGCTTCCTGGGTGTGGAGACCGACACGTCGGCGAGCAACGCCGTCATCGCCGGCGAAATGGCCCTGAATCTCGTCGATCCCTTCACCGGTATCATCGGCCTCGACGCCGATCCGGTCGGCGACAAGTACGATACCCGCCTGGAGATCACTCCGGACTTCAACAAGGTGCTCGGGCCCTTCTCGGCGGACCATGTCCTGTTCGACGAGAGCGAGTTCGTGCCCAGCCTCGATCCGGCCGAAGACGAAGCCTCGACCGGCAACATCGTCGGTACGATCACCGGCGGTCTGGACTTTGAGCTGGAGCTGAATCCCACGATCGGCGGCATCGGCGGGATCGGCACGTCCGAGATCCTCAATATCGACATCGAGCTGGGCTCCCTGCCGACGCTCTCAATTCCCGGCGTGACCCTGCCGACGCTCTCGGCCGGCGACCTGGGCGTCGGTCTGCCCGGTCTCGACTGGCTGAGCGGCAAGCCCTGGCTGTTCGACCCGCTGGGCATCGGCTTCCAGACCCTGACTTTCGGCGACGGCAGCGGGCTGCCGGGCTTCACCTTCGACCTGCCGGCGGTGAACCTGCCGAACCTTGGTGCGATCAAGTTCCGTCTCGGTGACGGATCCGCCTTCGCCTTCGGCGAGCTGCCGGACATCGGTGGCATCGAGCTCGACGATTTCGACTTCGCCAGCTGGAACGCGGCGATCCGGGCCGTCCTCGGCCAGCTGCCGGCCTTCACCGGCGTCGACTTCTCCGGGCTGGACTTCTTCTCCTTCAGCGGCGGCAAGATCAGCTTCGATCTGCCGGCCTATCCTGGCGGCGGTGCTTGGCCCGACTTTACGTTCGACCTGCCTGAGCTGCCGCAGCTCGCCTTCAGCGGCGCGGATTTCGGCGGCCTCTTCTCCAAGTTCCAGGATTTGGACCTCGAAAGCCTGCTGCTGGCGCTCGAACTGGCTCTGGACTTCATCCGGGGTCTGGATACGCCCTTCCTCAACGTCGACCTGCCGGTCGTCAATGTCAGCCTCGGCGACTTCTTCGACTTCGCCGCCGAGCTGAACGACATCTTCTTCGATTTCCAGTTCGATCCCAGCTTCACGCTGCAGGACTTCGACATTCGCTTCAAGGACCTGCTGGGACTCGGCTCCTCGTCGACCTTGTTCGACTTCACGACCGGTGACCTGCTTTTCTCGGCTCCCTTCTCCTACGAAGCCGGGAGCTCCCTGCCGCTCAACCTGAGCCTTGGGGGAGGGGACTCCTTCGTCTCCGGCTCGACCAGCGGTAATATCGACGTCGCGGCGGCCGCCTCCCTTGCGCTGACCATGGGTCTCGATCTGACCAGCGGCGACGGCAACGAGGGCGATGTCTTCCTGGCGACCTCGCCGATCTCGGGCTTCGGAGCGACCGGGCTGAACGTTACTGCCTCGGTCAACGAGAACGATCTCGACTTTACGGGCATGTTCGGTCCGTTCTCGCTGCTGGTCATCGACGGCAAGGTGCGCGCCAGTATTGATGGCACGGTGGGGCTGAACGACAACGGGATCACGGACCGCTTTACCCTCTACGATGCCTCTTCCGACATCGTCGATGTGCCGGATGCCTCCGATGTGGCGCTGACGTTCGCCGACGAGGGCACTTTCGTCGCAATGCTGCCGATCTACACCGGCACGGTTTCGGCGCCGGTGGCCCTGGTGCGCTCCGATTCGGATCCGGACTATCCCGGAGCCCAGGACAACGTTCTCTATGTCAGCTTCAATTCGCTCTGGAAGTACCTGCAGGCGCCTTCGACGATCCAGACAGTCGATCCGGTCGGGACCGATGATCCCTCGACCTTCGATTTCCTGAATGCCTTCAACAACCCGCCGGAAGACACGGTTGCGCCCATCGTCGCGGTTTTCGGCCTGCACCTGCCGGCGTTCGAGTCGCTGTTCAATCCGAATCTCACGGATGAAGAGCTCTTTGAGGTTCTGCTGAATGACCCGGCCGCGCTGGTGGACGGCCTCAATAAGGCCTTCCTGTTCCTGCAGGAGGCGCTGAGCGGCCAGATTCTCGGCGTGGAGATTCCCTTCCTCGGGGATGTGCTCGCCGACAACCCGGCAGCCGAGTTCATCGAAGATTTCCGCGACGACGTCCTGACCCCGCTGGCCGAATTCCTCCGCGAGAACAATATCGGGCTCGACGACCTGGTGGCCGAGCTGCAGTCGATCATGGACGGCGCCTTCAGCGATGTGATTCTGCCCGACGGCGTCGACAGCTTCGTCATCAGCAATGCCTTCGCCGACGCCACTGCGACCTTGAATGGGCAGGCCAATCCCATGGCCCAGTTCGAGTTCCTTCTGATGGACTCGCTGACGATCGATGTTCCGGCAGGTGGATTCGATCTGGGTGAGGATCTCGATTTCCTCAACTTCTCTGCCGAGTTCGCGCCGGTCGTCACCCTGCAGTACAGCCTGGTCCTGGCCTTCGGCTTCGACCTGCGGCGCGGCTTCTACCTGATCACCGATCTGACCAGCGGCGGACCGCTGCAGCTCAATCCGGCCAATGCGGACCATTCGTCGCTGCCGACGGACCTGAAGAACGAGGTTGCGGCGTTCTCCACTGCCTACATGGCGAACTTTGACACTTCCGATGCATTCCCCGACAACGAGCTCATGCTCGGGGTCGATGTCACGCTCGATACAGGTGTCATCGACGGCCAGCTGGGGCCGCTGGTGCTGCAGATCGAAGACGGCATCGAGCGGGTGCCGCAGAGCGGCGGCGATGCCGACCTGCTGACCAGTCTTGTCCATCTCGGCGCCGACCTCGACGTGGTGGATCCCGATACCGGCGGCACGTCACCCGGCCTCTTGACCATCGGGGAAATGCTGGCGATCGGCGCCGATCCGACCTCGGTGTTCATGGGTACGCTGAGTGGACAGGCGGATCTTTTCCTGAGTGCGACGGTCGACTTCTCGGCGCTGGGCGACGATATCGGCGACGCGCTGCCCAAGGTGTCGACGGACTTCATTCTGCATACCGAGGCGAGCTTTACGCCGGGCCAGCCGCTGGAGTTCCTGGATCCGGCCGTCGCCTTCGACAACGTAACGCTCAATCTGGGCGATTTCCTCGGCGATTTCGTGTCCCCGATTCTCAATGCCGTCGGCGATGTCATCGAACCTCTGGACTTCCTTGTCGGCCCGGATGGCTTCCTCAACATTGAAATCCCACTGATCTCCGAGCTTGCCGGCGAGCCCGTGACGATCAAGGACCTGATCGCGCTCTACGATCCGCAGGCCAGCATTCTTCCGTTCCTGAATGCCCTGGAGACTCTCCTGTTCCTGATCGACATCGTGGACAGCGCCGGGGCCGAAGCGGGGGATGTCGGGCTCAACTTCGGCTACTTCATCCTCAACAATCCGACGACCGGCCAGTCGGACAACAACGGCTACTACTTCGGCACGGCCTATAACTACGATCGCGACGGCGAGAGCTATCGCCTTGTCGAGCTGCCGCTGGACGACATCAACTTCCTCGGCATCCTGGATGGCCTCGATCTCCCCAATCTGCCGAGCCTCTCGGTAGTCAGCAGCGATGCCGAGGTGCTGAAGAACAAGACCAAGAAGAAGAAGGACCTGCGAGGCAAGCCAAATGCCAAGCAGGTAACCAAGCAGGTTACCAAGGGCGCGACCGAGGAAGGGTTCATCGATTTCCCGATTCTGGAGCCGGGAAACATCTTCAGCCTGCTGCTCGGCTTTGACGATGTGCCGCTGTTCATTTACGAGTTGCCGCAGTTCACCTTCGGGTTCCTCTATTCCCAGACCTTCCCGATCGTCGGACCGCTGGCGGCGACCTTCTCGGGCGAGATCAGTGCCACCATCGACCTCTCCTTCGGGTACGACACGAGAGGCTTCAGCACCTTCATCGTCTCCGAAGACCCGAAAGACCTGCTCGATGGCTTCTTCCTCGGCGACCTCGATCCCATAACCGGCGTCGACCGTCCGGAGCTGACGCTCTCCGCCTCCATCGCGGTGGGTGCGGCCCTGTCCCTGGTGGTGGTGACCGCAGGTGTCGAAGGCGGCATAACAGCCAGCGTGTTCTTCAACTGGGCCGACCTGGACGATGACGGTCGGATCCGCTTTGACGAACTGGCAGCCAATCTGGCGGTCAACTCCAACAATCCGCTCGCCGTGTTCGATATCTCGGGTACGGTCGAGTTCTTCATGCGCGCCTTTGTGGAGATCAACCTCTTTATCGCCAAGATCAGGAAGGAGTTCGAGTTCCTGCGCCTCGAGCTCTTCTCCT
Organism: Kiloniellaceae bacterium; assembly: GCA_050290145.1. Lineage (GTDB taxonomy): Bacteria > Pseudomonadota > Alphaproteobacteria > Kiloniellales > Kiloniellaceae > Pelagibius. Next base: position 5,427 of record JBNKHC010000437.1, read on the forward strand.
TCGAAATTCCCTTCGAGCGGCCGCCGGTCGTCGCCAGCCAGAACGGCAGCGACCTGATCCTCAACATCGGTCCTGCAGCGGCCAACCGCCTGAACGGCGACACCAGTGACGGCAATGAGACCGTGGTCGTCACGGGTGACGAGCGCACCCTGACCGTGACCCTCAACGGCTTCTCCTGGGACTACAACGGCGTAACGCGGGTCATCGCTGACGGTGGTGCCGGCGGCGACATCATCGACCTTTCCGGCATCACTTCGACGATGGTGGCTGTCGAGGTGCGCGGCGGCGCCGGCAATGACACCATCATCGGCGGTGCCGGCAACGACAATATCTTCGGCGACGGCGGCAGCGACCTGCTGATCGGAAACGGCGGCGCTGATTCGATCGAGGGCGGGCTTGAAGGCGACTGGCTGTTCGGCGACTACCCGGTTGCCGCCAACCTCACGCAGCTCAGCGGCGCCGGAATCACCGTGCCGGGCAGCGCAGTGGCGTCAGGGTCCGACGGCAAAGACACGATACTCGGCGGCGACGGGGACGACCGTCTGTTCGGCGGCGGGGACGTTGATGCCCTGGACGGTGAGGCCGGCGATGACAGTGTCGATGCCGGTGCCGGCGGCGACGGCATCAACCTGCTCAACCAGGCGTCCAGCGACGTGGTCGTCACGGGCTCGGGCGGCGATCCGGACGACACCCTGGATGCCACCGGCCTGGAGGCCGGGGTCACAGTCGTTTTCAAGGACGGGAAGTTCTACGCCTATTGGGGTGACGTCTCGACTAACGACCAGAATGGCGACGGCTTCATCGATCCCTTCCTGGGAGATCCAGGCAACGCGTCCAACAGCGCCAACGAGCTGACCCTGCTGGCCGGCAGCAAATCGGTCGAAGGCGACGCCGGCGATATCTTCAACGTTCTTGGCAGCGAGTTCGACGACACCTTCCATATCTTCCAGACTGCCACCGGCGGCACCACATTCTTCGACGGCGGCAACGGTAACGACACCTACATCTTTTATGCCGATACCGCCGGATCCCCGGTCAATCTCGATGCCGAGGTCGGCGACAGCGGCTACGCCTGGGAAACCAGCGCGGTGATCTTCCGCTCCGCCGACGGCATCAGCGGCTACAGCGCCAAGGACGACGACGTCACGATCAGCCGGACCGGTGCGAGCCCGTCGAACTTCCGTCAGACGGTCGACTTCAACGGCCAGACCATCTCGATCATCCCGCCGGGCGCCGAGATAGAGCCCGGCATCTCCGTGGCGGCCCAAACCATCATCACGCTTGATGTTTTGACCCTCGACGGCGCGGATAAGGTGACGGTGGAGAGCACCGACCCTGGCGTCCCGGTCAAGGTCATCACCGACGATCCCAATTCGACCAATCCTGCGGACCACAACGACGACATCATCATCGTCGGCAGCGCCGCCGGCGGTCTCGACGGCATCATGCAGACCTATCTGGAGGTCACGGACGGCAAGGAAGTCGGTCCGCTGGTTCTCGTTGGCGGCGGCGGGCACGACACGGTGATCGTCGACGACCTCGCCGATCCGGACGACGAATCCGGGTTCCTGGGCGCCTACAACGAATTCCGTGCCGGCAATACCATCGAGGTCGGCACGATCGGCGGTTTCGGCATGTCGATCGTCAACGGTGACGGCAACCCGGTGACCGACGACGGCGGTCTGCCGGTTGAGGTGCCCAACATCCTCTATGAGGGGATGGAGGTCCTCGACCTGCGCCTCGGCACGGGCAACAACACCGTCCACATCGGTGGCGAACTCAATCCCTACCTCGACCCCAACGGCGCCAAGGACGATGTCTACACGTTCTCCGGCATGACCATCGTGCAGGGCGGCGGCGGCGACGACGATATCAACGTGTTGCAGACCAATGCCCTGGATCAGGTCGCCAGCCCCATGATCACCGTGGGCACCGGCAGTCCCCAGGGCGACCGGGAAACCAGTACCGATGAGGTCGTGCAGATCGATATCTTCGCCGATGTCGGTTACTTCGTTCTCGAGTTCGCCGATCAGGACCTCTCCGATGAGGACCTTCCGGACGGCAACGACGACGCCGTGCCGGGCGCCGAACAGACGATCGTGCTGCCCTACAGCTGGGATCAGAATCCCTTCGACGACGACTCGGTGGGAACCGGCGATGGCGACGATCAGCTGCTGGCGGACGAGATCGAAAAGGCCCTGGAGGCCCTGCGCCTGGTCGGCGGCGAGCAGTTTGTGGTCGACGTGACGCCGGTCGAGCCGGCCGCGGCGGGGGCCAAGCGCAGCTTCGAGATCGTGTTCCTGAGCCAGCTCGACGATCTGCCGGATCTCATGGCCTACGACACGCGCCTGCTGCTGCACGGCGATCTGGGCTATGACACCACGCCCGCGGGGGCGGACACGCTCTCCATCCAGTCGATCGAGCAGCCGACCTACATGCTTGGCGGCGGCGGCGACGACACCTTGAACGTAAACGTCGCCATCGGCTCCGGTGGTGCCATCAAGGGCCGCGCGCCCGATCCCCTGATTCAGCAGATTGCTCAGATCTCCACGGTCAATGGGGTCAACGACCTGCTGACGGTTGACGGCGGCGAGAACGGCGACCAGTACATCGTTTACCTCTTCGGCGGCGACGCCCAGTCGCAGATCAACCTATTCGACTCCGGCGTCTCGACGGACGATTCCGCCCTGGTGATGGGCACCGACGGCGCCGATCTCTTCCTGCTGCGTGCGGCCGTGGCCAACGACGGCCTCGCCTTCATCGCGGCGCTGAAGTCCGTGCCCACGGACGCGGTACCGACGCCGGTGGACGGTGAGATCACTGCCGTCGAGCGCGTCAACTATCGGACCAGCCTGGACAGCCTTAGTCTCTTCGGGCGCGGCGGCGACGACGTTTTCGGCATCGACGACACACGCATCTCGATGAACGTCTACGGCGGGCAGGGCGAAGACTTCTTCCAGGTCGGCCAGCTCTACAAGTCGCAGCGCACGGCGGCTGCCGGGGTGCCCAACGCCGATGTCTTTACCACCATCGAGACGACGCGGGGCTATCTGTCGAACGGCATCTCCTCGGGCATGACCATCTTCGGCGGCACCGAGAACGACGAGTTCATCGTCTATCACAACCTGGCGCCGCTGGTGCTGAAAGGCGAGGACGGCGACGACTCCTTCCTGGTTCGCGCCTTTGCCCTGGTGGGTTCCCAGGAGGACCTGCGCGAGCGCACCGACGTCGCCGGCGGTGCCGGCGCCGACCTCATCCGCTATGCGGTGAACGCGCCGGTCAACATCGACGGCGGCGACGGCTTCGACCAGGTGATCATCCTCGGTACCGAGTTCAACGACGATTTCGTGATCACCGAGGAGGGCGTCTTCGGCGCCGGACTCAACGTCCAGTACGTGCGCGTGGAATCCGTTGAGGTGGACGGCACGGAGGGTGACGACCGCTTCTTCATTCTCGGCACCTCCGCAGGCATCCTGACCAAGGTAACCGGCGGCCTGGGTAGCGACACCTTCTTCGCCAACGGCCCGACCCCCGACGTGGTGTCGAACGACCTGCTGGGGCACAGCGGCATCATCTCTCACAGCGTCGACAGCGACCAGGACGACAGCATTTTCGCCGGCCTCACGGTGGAAGGCGTCTCCGCCAACGTCGCCGACGACGACGAGCCGGCGGTCCGTATCACGGTATCCGACGGCTCTTCCATCGTCTCTCAGGTGGACGGCGCCTACGACAGCTACACCGTGGTGCTCACCCGCAAGCCGGAGAACGAGGCGGAGGTCATCATAACGGCCTTCGCGCCGAATGGACTGATGTTCACCGACGACGGCGACGGTGACGTGTCGAGCGACCGCAAGTCGGTGGCCCTGACCTTCACCGAGGACGACTGGGACGTCGAGCAGACCATCACCTTCGCTGCCGACCAGCGTGGCGACGCTGCGGTGACCTCGCTTACCGACGGCGGTGACGGTGTCGATCCGGCCCGGCAGGTCCTGGCGCTGGGCGCCACCGAAGGCACCTTCGAGCTGACCCTGGAAGACCCCGATTCCCTCTTCAACGGCGGTGTTGCCCAGACCACGCCGGCGGATGGCCTGTCTTTCGACATCCGCGAAGTCACGCTGCAGAGCCTTGCGACGGATCCCGACGACAAGGAAGAACTGCAGGCTATTCAGGACGGCCTGCTGGCGACCCTGGCCGGTGAGATCGAGACGGCCCTCAATAACTTCACGCTGCCGGGCGGCGTCAGTGTCACTGTTGACCATGAGGCGGGGACCACCGAGTTCACGATTACCTTCGTAGGCTCCGAGAGCGTCGAGATCGCCGAAATGACGGTGAGCATCGACGACCTGCGCGCCAACGACTTCGTCGGCACCGAGTCCGACTTCATCAAGCACGAGGTGACGGTGCAGGGGCCGGGCGGCGACGGTCCGGACGACACCATTTCCGGCAAATTCGTGCGCGGCGAGGTCGACGGCCAGCGCGACGGCCGGGTGATCGCCTATACCAGCCTCGAGGGCACGGGTTCCAACAACGAGCAGCAGCACCTCTGGCTGGACGCCACGGACGGTAATTTCACCTTCACCATCGAAGATCCGAACAACCCGGGCCAGTTCCTGCAGAGTGAAGAGATCCTCTTCATCCCGCTCGACGCGGTCACGGTGGGTGAGTCGATCGAGACGGCGCTGGATGCCATGGTCGGCATCGACGCGACGGTGGTGCACACCGGCGGCGCCAACGACGTCTATACCTATACGATCATCTACGACGGCGAGAGCGCCAACACCGACGTCGGTCTGATCCAGTTCGACGAAGCCAATCTCACCTTCGGCGAGCGGACCCTCGAGATCGTCGGCGCGCTGCCGGACTTCATCGTTGATCAGGGGGAGGACGCTCTGCGCGGCGCTACGGTGAGCATCATCGCCGGCGCCGGCATCGGCCAGACGCGCCTGATCATTGGCAACACGGCCGACACCCTGACGGTGGCCAATCCCTGGATCGAGCCGCTGGATGCCACCAGCCGCATCGAGATCCTGCGCTACGACGGCGTCGTCCTGCCCACCGTTCTGGTGGAGATCGTCGGCGACGACGGCATGGCCATCGATCTGCGCGAGACGAACGGCAGCACCTTTGCCGTTGAGGCGCCGGAGATCCACGGCTTCGGCGGCGGCACGGAGGCGACCGATCCGAGCAATCCCAGCCACGATATAGCAGCCTCGCTCGACCTCGGCGACACGGATGCGAGCCTGGCGCTGGTGGACACGGTGACCGTTTCGCTGACCGCGGACCCGGGTGAGGGGCAGAGCGTCACGGTGAACCTCAACGCGCGGGACGCTTTCGACAACCTGCAGCTGCTCTTCGCCATTGTGAACGGTGACGGCGACTACGAGATCGTCAACTCCCTGACATTCGAGGGCGGCAACTCCGGCGACTGGGATACGCCCCAGGTTGTCTACCTGATCGGCAACGACGATGCGCTGACCGAAGGCTTCCACAAGCAGCTTATGACTGCCTCGATCGATGCGGGCGACTTCGCCGGCATAGAGTCCTCCCTGGTGGTGGACGTCGCGGACAACGAAACCGCCGGTGTCCTGGTGCTGCAGAGCAACGACTCCACCGACGTGGTCGAGACCGGCGACGGCAACTTCGACGGCGCCGGCACCACCGACCAGCCGGCCGCTTCGATTACCGACGATGATTACCGCATCCTGCTGACCCGCGCGCCTGCGCCGGGCGAGTCTGTCGAGGTCAAGATCTTCGCCGAGCCGACCCGCACCCAGCGCGGCGCAGGCCTGCTCGGCATCCGTGCTTTTGATCCGGAAGTGGCCTTCCTCGATTCGGGCTCGCCGGTGGACACTCTGACGCTGGTCTTCGGCGACGACGTCGGCGAACTTGATTGGTTCACACCGCAGACCATTGACGTGGTGGCGGCGGCCGACACCAAGGTCGACGGCATGGACTCCAAGTCCTTCCCGACCATGCTGGCCCAGGTGAACTCGATCCAGGGCCCGCTGGAAATCACTGGCGGTCTCTCCGAGGACCGCAGCGCCGACCTGGAGCGAGAGCCGGTGATGCTCATCGGCGAGACCAACTTCAAGCCCTCGATCGGCACCGTGCAGGCTGCCGAGGGCGATCCCTCCTTCTCCCTGACCATCGATCTGGACGAGATCATCTCCGGCGAGACGATCGTCGACACCCGTGTTGAGGGCGGCAGCGAGGGCGTTCTCTTCGTCGAGGTGAACCAGAACGGCAGCGAGGATGACGAAACCGACGAGGTTCAGGTCCTGATCTTCGACGCCGTGGCCGGTGACTTCAAACTGATGCTCGGCGACCAGACCACGAGCGCCATCACCTATGACCCCGACAATCTGGGCGAGTCCGATGCCGACGCAGGCAGTGTCGCTGAGGCCATCAAGAACGCCCTGGAGGACCTGACGGACTCCGACAACATCGATATCGGCGGTCCCAACGACATTACGGCTCTTACAGTCGACGTGGAGGTTTCCGGCCCCTCCTTCATCGTCACCTTTACCAACATCACCACGAGCATGGGCACCGAGCGGCTCGACCTGCCCAACATCGAACTGGTGACGACCGGTCTCGCCGATCCGCTGACCCGGGTCAGCGCCGATGTCGAGATTCTGGATAGCGACATCAAGACCCAGCAGCTGAATCTCAATGGCAACTTCGGGTCCTTCAAGCTGTCCTTCAACGGCGGCACCCAGACGTCAGCAATCTCCTTCAACCCTGAGGATCCCTTCTTCGACCAGGCCAAGGAGATCGAGGACAAGCTGAACACCCTCTTGGCCACGCTCTATCCGGTGGAGGACGTCGTTGCCCACGTCCAGGGCTCCGGTGGCCAGTATGTAGTGACCTTCTCCGGTGCCGACGTCGATACCGTCATCGACGACGACATCGCCGACAAACTCGAGATCGATTTCACCGGTGCGGGCCTGTCCCTGGATGTCAACGAGGTGCAGACGCTGCAGGTCAACGCCACCCAGGGCAGCTTCCGCCTGGCCATTGACGGCAATGAGAGCAGCAACGACGCGACCGGCACCATCGATCTGCCGACGTTCCTGGCGCTGGACCAGGCCGGCCGCGAGGCGGCCCTGGAAGCGGCTCTGCAGACGATTTCCGGGATCACTGCGGTCAACGTGATCCAGGACGACGACTCGGCCTTCTTCACCGTCGTCTTTGAGAATCCGGCGGGCGAAAATCTCGGGGCCATCGAGGTGATCGAGGAGACCACCCTGCAACGCACGGTGCTTGAGGCGTTGAACACCAACCTTCGGGCAGAGATCAACGACGTCACGGACCTGGCGGAGTACTCCCTTGAGATCACCCGCGGCGACGCCAAGAACAAGATCCGACTGATTATCGGCGGCAGCGAGATCAACGGCGCCGACGTTCTGGAAGTCGCACGGCCCTGGGAGGCCGGGCTGCTGTCCGACATCCCCTCGCTGGCCGGCGGCAGCGAGTACACGATCGAGCGGACCAATCCGAACCTGCTGGTCGACGAGAACGAGGAAACCGACTTCTTCTTCCTCAACGACACCGAGAATGTCACCTCTGTCGACGAGCTGCCGACGGCACAGCTGATCGTCACCGCCGAGCGGCTGCGCGGCCTCGGCATGGGTGGGGACCAGATCATCGGCGACAAGCTGGTGGAGGGCGGAATCCGCCTGCTGGCCCTGGAAGAGGTGATCATCAACCTGGGTACCGGCGACAACCGCGTGATCGTGGAGAACACCATCCGCGGCGCCACCACCATCAACACCGGTGACGGCGACGACGAGATCTACGTCGAATCGATCTCCGGCCACACCTTCATCAATGCCGGCGCCGGCAGCGACGTGGTGACCGTCGGTCCGGACGTGAACGTGAACACGCTCGGCCCGACCACGGTGGAAACCCTTGCCGGCAGCCATGACCTGACGGGCATTAATGCCCTGCTGACGGTGACCGGCGACGTCCCGCAGGCAGTTGCCCTGACCCTGGCCAAGGGCTCCGAGGCCGATCCCATCGCCAAGGTGAACGCGGTCAGCGAAATTCAGCAGGTCACGGTCGACGCCACCGGCGGCACCTTCCAGCTCGGTTTCACTGTCGACGGAACGCGCCACTTCACCGGTCCGCTGGACTACAACGTGTCAGCCGCGGACATGCAGGCGGCGCTGCAGGACGTGCTGGTTTCGGCCTTCGGCGTCGCGTCGTTCGTCGACGATGTCAATGTGACGCGCGGCGGCAACGTCTATCGTCTTGAGTACGTGGCGGAACTGGCTGATCAGGATATTCCGCTGATCGAGGTCAGCGACCTCGGCCTGACTATGGAGGTGCTGGACGGCACCGGCGATATCCTGAATATCGACAATTCCGACCAGCTCATCGGGCAGTTCGGCCTGCTGACCGAGACCTCTCTGACCGGCCTCGGCATGGGCGGTTTCCCGGGCGACGTCGACCTGGCGGACAATACGCCGAACGAGATCCAGACCCTGCGTGTCGACGCCTCCGGCGGTACCTTCGAGCTTTCCATCGCCGGACCCGAGGCCTCGCCGACGACCGGCGCTCTCGCCCACGACATCTCGGGCGAAAACCTGCGCCAGGCTCTGCAGGACCTGCTGGTCGCGGCCTACGGGCTGGACGGCGCCACTTCCGGCGACGTGGTGACCGTCGCCCAGAACGACGACGTCTACGTGATGCGCTTCGTCGGACTGCTGTCGAACCAGGACATCCCGCAGATCGCGGTCGACGCCGCGCTCCTGACCGGCGATCTCGACGACCCGAACGACGGCACCAGCGGCACGGCTGAGACCCAGACACGCGTTGACGGCATCACCTCCATCGCCCAGAACGAGGTCCAGGAGCTGCTGATCGACGCCACGGGCGGCGCCTTCACCCTCGGCTTCCAGCTGGATACGTTGAACCCGCTGGATCCGGTGAATGTCACCGACCCGCTGCCGGCCGATATTTCGCGCGCCGACCTGATGCTGGCGCTTGAGGCCCTGCCGGACATCGTGCCGGGCGACCTCCTGATTCAGGAAATCGCCGGCGGCTTCGCGATCACCTTCCAGGGCGAGCTTTCCTCGCAGGATGTGCCCGAACTGGTCGTCACCGACCTGGCGCTGATGGACGGGCTTGTGGCCGGCACTATCGGCATTACCGAGCAGACGGCCGGCGGGCCGGGTGGGCCGACCGACGAGGTGCAGCGCGTGACTGTCAACGCCGACAGTGGCGCCTTCACGCTGACCTTTGACGGCGAGACGACGGAGATTCTGCTGGCCGATGCCTCGGCGCAGGACATCCTGATCGCGCTGGAGTCCCTCAGCACCATCGGCTTCGAGAACGTCGAGGTGTCCAAGGTCTCCAGCGGCCCGAACGTCTTCGACATCACCTTCGTCGGCGCCCTGGGCGGCACCGACGTCGCTCTTCTGACCGCCTCCGACATGGCGCTGACCGGCGGCACGGCCTCCGAGGTCACGGTCTCCGAGACCACCAAGGGCGTGGATACCGGCATCAACGACATGCAACTGCTGCAGCTCGACGCTGACGGCGGCACCTTTAAGCTCGAGCTCTATCTGCCGCTGCTGCAGAAGACCCTGACGACGGCGGAGCTGGCCTACGACATCAGCGCCGACGATCTGCGGCGGGAGCTGCAGCACGAGCTGGCGCGCGAGTTGAACGGCCTGGCCGACGAGGCGGACCTGAGCCGCACGAGAGAGGCCTTCAAGTCTGACTTCTCGGTAGCGCGTATCGGCAACACCTACATCATCGGCTTCCAGGGCGTGACCCGCGATATCGACGGCGGTACGGGCGTCAGCCTGCTGAGTGTGGTCGACAGCACCCTGACCAAGGGCGCCGGCGACGGCACCGCGACGGTGCTCACCCGCATGGACGGCGTCAACTATTACGGCTTCGAGCAGGTCAACATCGATCTCGGGCAGGGCAGCGATGTGCTCAATGTCCAGGGCACCAGCACCGGCTCCTTCAAGCTGGATACGACGACGATTCACGCCGCCACCAACATCAATCTCAACAGCGGCGACGACCAGGTCTTCGTCTCTTCGCTGGCCGACCTCGACGCCAACACGATCTTC
>JBNKHC010000438.1:0-2491 GCA_050290145.1 Kiloniellaceae bacterium
CAACTTCGAGGACCTCGATACCGGCGACGACAATCAGAGCCTGCTGCTGAACCTGGGCGCCAATATCACAGTGATTCCGGAAACGCTGGACGCCACGCTGTATTACTCTCTGAACCACCGGATGGGCGACGGCGACACACCGGACACCAGCAGCCTGAACGGCGAGGTGGTGTGGACGCTGCGCCAGGCCGACGTGAACCGGCTGGGTGTCGCCCTGGCGCTCACCGGCCACATCCAGGACACCAACGACGACTTCGACAACCCCGAGAAAGATTTGCAATATCAGGCTTTTACTTCCCTTCGGCTGTCATTGCCCGTGGCCTATTGAGAGCGTTCCGATGAAACTCCGATTCCTCTCTCGCGCTCTCGCTTTCCTGGTCACGGCAAGCGCGCTGCTATTTGCCCCCGGCGCCTTCGCCGGCATCCTGGGCGTCGATACGACACAGGCCCGCATCCCCGTCTCCAGCGTCGGTCCGAGCACGGTCACGGTGACCTGGATCGTGCAGCGTCTCGGTGGCTCGGCGGCCTCCAATCCCGGCACCATCAGTTCGCCGAGCGGCACCTTGATCGTCAACGGCACCGTCCTGGCGACCATCCACCGCCCGCTCTCACGCTTTGCGCCCGGGCCAACGGGCACCACAGAGACGCTGATTTTCACCGAGACGTTTTCCCTTCCGCAGTCCGTGGCCTTCCGGGCAATCAAGTCGGGCGCGCCGATCGTCTACCAGCGGACCTTCACCGACAGCCTCGGTACCACACCGCCTTCCAGCCTGGCCGGCACCACCCTGCTGACGCCTTCCGGTCCCGGTTCGGCAACCTTCTCCATCAGCCGCATGGAACTGCGCTTCGACGACGACTCGAGCTTCAAGGTACTGCCGAAGAGCCGCCGCCTGCGCGCCATCGCCCGGCTGAACACGTCCGGGTCCGGCCTGATACGGGGGCAATGGGAGGTCGCCACGGCGGCGACGACGGCGGGAACCCCCGTCTTCCGCACGCTGTCCCTGGTGCGCCAGTCCGTCGCGGGCGGCCGCCCGGTGACCATCACCAGCCCGCCGCTCCCCACGCGTTTCGAGGGCAATAACCTGGTGCGCCTGACGCTGGACGATCCGGAGCCCTCTTTCGACGAACCGGAGTTGCAGTACTACGTGACGCCGGAAAGCCCGCTGCCGCAGCAGCGGGAACCGCAGCCTATGCTGGTCACCTCGCCCAGCCTCGGCACCCCCTTGACCCTGACCACGCGCTTCGCCTGGCAGGCTCTGCCCGGCACCCATCTCTACAAGCTGGAGATCTTCGGCGCACCGCCAGGCCCGGGGAGCAACGTGGCGACCAACGAGGTAGTGACCGAGGTGCCGCTGGACCGCGCGCCCGACACCGAGAGCGTTCAGGGCCTCACCCCCCTGACGGGCATCGTGGTCCCGGCGGCAGTGACCGAGGTCCGCCTGCAGGACTATACCCTGGCCCACCTGCCCGGCGACCGCCGCTATCTCTGGTCGGTCAAGGCGCTCGACAAGGAAGGCGCGGTTATCGGCAGGAGCCCGGCGCGGGAGATTTACAAGCCTTGAGGCCGCCCGCCGCTCTTTGAACCTGCTCCCGGGTTGCAGCGACCCATCAGAGCAAGAGCAGCGGCGGCGGCCTGCCCGGAAGCCGTCTGTTGCCCTTGTCGAGAGTTTCTCAGAGCAAGGACAACCGTTAGCCAAGGAATGTGACCATGGGCGCCCGAAACCTCCGACTCCCCACCGTGCTGGCCGCCGCGCTGGCAGCCATGACCGTCGCGCTGCCGCAGGCAGAAGCCTTCATCAACAACGTCACGCCGTCGCCGTCCAAGGCGCGGGTCGCGGGTGTCGGGCCGGCATCCGTCACCGTGAACTGGAACGTGGAGCGGGTCTCGGTCGATCTGCCGAACCCGGGCACCGTGTCGTCGTCCAAGGTGCAGGTCTTCATCGACGGCGTCGCCGTGGCCAGCCTGTCCCGCAACGTGGCGCAAAGTGCCAAGGGCGAAGTGTCGGTGGAGGTCCTGCGCCTGCGCGAGGTCGTTCAGATTCCCCAGGCGCTGGTCTACCGGGCCGTCAAGGAGGGCGGCACGCTGACGCTGCGCCGCCTCTTCACGGACAGCGCGGACAACAGCAGCGAAGACGGGCAGTTCGAGGTGACGCCGACCGGCGGCAGCTCGGTCGCGCTTTCGATCGAGCGCCTGGAGCTTGCTTTCGACGACCATACGCGCAGCCGCGTGCTGCCCAAGGGCAGTGAGCTGCGCGTCGTCGCCGAAATCAACACCAGTGGCGTCGGCCTGCTGCAGGCGCAGTGGGAGGTGGCCACCGCCGCTTCCACGGCCGGTGCCCCGATGTTCCGTCCCCTCTCCCTGGTGCGCCAGGGCGTCGGCGCCGGCGGGCGCGCGGTGCTGACCAGCCCGCCGCTGCCCACCGGCGAGGAAGGCACCCACCTGGTGCGCCTCAGGATGATCGAGCCCGGCCTCGGCTTCGACGCGCCGACG
>JBNKHC010000439.1:0-7801 GCA_050290145.1 Kiloniellaceae bacterium
CTGCCCGCTGACCTGCGCCAGATCATCGACAGCAACTCCGGCACGGTCCTCGCCAAGAAGATCGGCAAGCTGTGGGACGATGCCGAGGCACCGGGGCGCACGGCCGCCGCTGACCTGGGCGACGCCTTCTACACCATCGAAGGCGCGGAGCTGGAGCGCTGGAAGGCCGCGACGGCCTCCGTGACCCGGGACTGGATCGCAGAGACCGACAAGGCCGGCAATGACGGTCAGGCCCTGATCGACGACGCCAGGGCCCTGATCGCCAGGTACGCCGGGGAGTAGCAACGCCGTCAGGCTTCACCGCGGGCGGGATAGTCTTTTTCCCTGATGAAGTCGATGGCCTTCAGCAGCTGGTCCAGCGGCGGGCGCGCAAAGGGCATGGTCTGGATGTAGGCGGCGTAGAGCGTGCCGTCCGGCTTCACCAGGAAGAGGCCGGGCTCGCTGAACTTCTCCGGCTCTTCGATGCCGATGGAGGTCTTGCCCCGGCTGGTCGAAATCGGCAGCTCCAGTTCCCGCGCCTTTTCGATGCTGAGGCCATAGGCGATCGGCAGCTCCGAGAGCTCCCAGTCCTTCTTGGCCATCTCGGCGCGCTCCTTGCCGTCGCCGCTTACCGCGACCACGTCGACGCCCCGCGCCTTGAACTCGTCCATGCGCTGGTTCAGCTCCTGCAGGTAGTTGCGGCACATCGGGCAGTGCGCCCCCCGGTAGGCCACCACCATGGAAAGGCTCTCGGGCCTGCGCTCCGACAGTGTCCAGGTACCGCCGTCCAGCAGCGGGAAGGACATCTCCGGGGCGGCTTGGCGTGTTTTCAGCATGTCTTCTGTCTCCTTATGGGTTGCCGTTTTGGAACACTCGTTCCGAAATTGATCAAAAAAACTCAATCCAGCGATTCCAGGGCGATACGCACTACGCTGCGCAGGGCCGCGCGCTCGGGCGCCACCTTGGCCATGACGCGCAGGCCGTTGGCCGTGGCGGTGAGGAAACGCGCAAGATCGGCAGGCGACTTGCCGGCGGCAATCTCCCCCTCCTTGCGGGCGCGGGTCAGCACCCGGCGGAAGGTGGCCTCCATGGCCGCCATGTTGGCGGCCACCGCCAGGCGGGTGTCGCGGTCGTGCGGTGCCAACTCGATGGCGGAGTTGGTCATGAGACAGCCCAGCAGGCGCCCCTCGCCCACGGAGAACTCGATGACCTCCTTAAAGTAGGTGGCGATCTTCTCGCGCGCCGGCCCGGGCTCCTCCAGCTTCGCGAGGCGCCGGGCGGAAACGTGGCTGCGGTAGTGCTCCACAGCTTCCAGAAAGAGGCCGTGTTTGTCGCCGAAGGTATCGTAGAGGCTGCCGCGGTTGAGCCCGGTGGCCTCGACCAGGTCCTGCACGGAGGTCGCCTGGTAGCCCTGGCGCCAGAAGACACTCAGCGCCTTCTCCACCACCTCTTCGCGTTCGAATGTGCGGGGCCGGGCCACGTCGTGCCTCTCTGCGCTCTGCCGAAGATCGTTTTGGAATGCTCGTTCAATAAACGCCACGCGCCGGTCTGTCAAGGCCATGCCGCCGCCCCGGCCGCGAGAGTTCGTCCATCGCTATTGTCTGCGCACCTGGAGGCGTGCAATCTGCAGCACAGATAACAGGGGAGCTTGGTGATCCAGTGCTGCACATCAAGACGATCGAAAACGGCCAGAAGGTCGAAGGGACTTTTTCCGATGCGGAAATGACGCGCCGCTTGACGGCGCTGCGGGAGGTCATGGCGGAGCTGCGGCTCGACGCGGCCATCTTCACCTCCTACCACAACATCAACTACTACAGCGATTTCCTCTACTGCTCCTTCGGGCGCCCCTACGCGCTGGTGGTGACCCAGGACAAGGCGACAACGGTCAGCGCCAACATCGACGGCGGCCAGCCCTGGCGCCGCAGCTTCGGCGACAACCTGGTCTACACCGACTGGCAGCGTGACAACTTCTTCCGCGCCCTGCAGCAGCTGGCGCCGACCAAGGGCCGCATCGGCATCGAGGAAGACCACCTGCCGCTGGAGCGCCTGCGCAAGCTGGAGACGGCCCTGCCCGGGGCCAGCTTCGCCGACATCGCCGGGCCGGCCATGGGCCAGCGCATGGTGAAGTCGGCCGAGGAAATCGCCCTCATCCGCAACGGCGCGCGCATTGCCGACATCGGCGGCGCCGCCTGCCGCGAAGCCATCGCCGAAGGCGTGCCGGAGCACGAGGTCGCCCTGGCCTCCACCGGCGCCATGGTGCGCGCCATCGCCGAGACCTATCCCCAGGCCGAGCTGATGGACACCTGGACCTGGTTCCAGTCGGGCATCAACACGGATGGCGCGCACAACCCGGTGACCAGCCGCCGCGTGAAAAAAGGCGACATCCTGAGCCTCAACTGCTTTCCGATGATCGCCGGCTACTACACGGCGCTGGAGCGCACCCTCTTTCTCGACCACGCCAGCGAGCGGCACCTGGAGATCTGGGAGGCCAACTGCGATGTCCACCGCAAGGGCCTGGCGCTGATCAAACCGGGCGCGCGCTGCTGCGACATCGCCGCCGAGCTCAATGAGGTCTACAAGTCCTACGGCCTGCTGGACTACCGCACCTTCGGCTACGGCCACTCCTTCGGCGTGCTCTGCCACTACTACGGGCGCGAGGCGGCGCTGGAGCTGCGTGAGGACATCGAGACGGTGCTGGCGCCGGGCATGGTGATTTCCATGGAGCCCATGGTGATGATCCCCGAGGGCCTGCCCGGCGCCGGCGGCTACCGCGAGCACGACATCCTGGTGGTCACCGAGGACGGCGCCGAGAACATCACCGGCTTTCCCTTCGGCCCCGAGCACAACATCGTGCCGGCCTGAGCCCCGCCGCAGGACGAGGGCGCCTCAGGCGCCCTCGTTGATCACGAAGATCGAGATATCCGCCCCGGCGCGGCGCAGCTCGTGGAGCTCCGCCAGTTCGGGATCGGCGTGCCAGGTCTCGGCGGCGCCGGGCTCATCGAAAGCCAGCAGTGCGATGGCTCCCGGCGTCTCGAGCCCGCCTTCCAGCCGCCGCGGCTGGGCCGACACGGCGGCGACGCGCCCGCCGTGCTTGGCCAGGGCCTCGCCGGCCTTCTGGCGGTAGACGTCGAACTTCGCGGGATCCCTCACGGTCAGGTGGGCGACGGCATAGGTGGTCATCAGGCAATTCCCTCATCAACTTGAAGCTTGAGAAACGGGGTTCGAATGACCGGGATATAGGCGCCGCGGAGCTGTGCAAGAATTGTTGAATGATGCACGTCACCCGTGCGAATTTGCACGGATGATGGATTGGGACGATTTGCGCTTCGTCCTCGCGGTCCACCGCCACGGCGGGGTCAGCGGGGCCGCCCGCAGCCTCGCGGTGAACCACTCGACCGTATCGCGGCGCATCGCCGGCCTGGAGGCGCGGCTGGGTGTGCGCTTCTTCGACCGCCTGCCCGGCGGCTATGCCGCGACCGAAGCGGGTTTCGAGGCCGTCGCCGCGGCGGAGGAGATGGAGCGCTCGGTCCTCGCCCTCGACCGCACCGTCGCCTCGCGGGACCACCGCCCCGGCGGCCTGGTGACCGTCACGGCGCCGCTGATGGTGGTCATGGGGCCCTTCGCCGAAGCCCTGGCGGGCTTCCGGCAGCGCTACCCGGAGATCGAGGTGCGCATCCTGGCCACCAACGATCTCCTGAACCTGCACCGCCGCGAGGCGGACCTGGCGATCCGCGCCACCGACGCCCCGGATGAGAGCCTCTTCGGCCTGCGCGTGGTGGAACAGCGCGCGGCGGTCTACGCCGCGGCCGGCTACCTGGACCGCCACGGCGAGGCCCTGGCCGAAAACCCGGCCGAGGCCGAGATGGAATGGATCGGCGGGCGCGATCAGACGGCGCCGCCGCCGGAAGTCCTGGCGATCTATCCGCGTTGCCGGGTGGTGCTGCGCACGGACGACAAGCTGGCCGCGCTGGCCGCCGCGAAAGCCGGCCTCGGGCTCTGCCGCCTGCCGTGCTTCTGCGGCGACCGGGAGGCGCAGCTGCGCCGGGTGCCGGGGCTGGGACTGGCGCGCTATCCCGACAAGTGGCTGCTGACCCACCAGGACCTGGCGAACGTCGAGCGCATCCGTCTCTTCATGCGTTTCGCGGCGCAGGCCATCCGGCCTCAGCGCCCGCTCTTCATGGGCGAACAGCCGCTGGCCTGAGCGCCGGCGGCAAGGAACAGGGAAGGGCGCCTTCGCCGCAGTCGCGCCCTTCCCTGCGCCCGCAAGGCTATCGGGACTAAACCTTGCGGGAGACGAACCAGACGTTCAGCGGGTCGTGGTCGAAGGTGGACTTCTCGGGCTGGGCGAAGCCCGCTTCCTTGAGCATCTCCAGCGCCGTCTCCCAGCCCCACATGGTGCCGAGGCCCGCACCGCCCTGGCCCAGGGAGACCGGCATGCAGTGCATGCAGGAGGCGGTGTAGAGGAAAGCGGCCATGGGGAAGTCCAGGTTGTTCTCCAGCCTGGCCGAACCGCCGATATCCTGCATCAGGTAGACGCCGCCGTGCCGGAGCGCGCCGTAGAGGCCCTTCAGCAGCCCTTGCGGGTCCTTCTGGTCGTGCACGGCGTCGAAGGAGGTCACCAGGTCGTAGGCGTCCTTCTCGTCGAAGCCGGTGAGGTCGCGCTGTTCGAAGCGGACGTTCCTCAGCCCCGCCGCCCGGGCGGCCTGCTGCGCGCTGGCGACGGCGTCGGCGCAGAGGTCGTAGCCGGTGAAGCGGCTGTTGGGATAGCGCGCGGCCATGGCGCTCAGGGCGCGTCCGCTGCCGCAGCCGGCATCCAGCACGTCGATGCCCTGGACCAGGCGGCCCGGCAGTTCCGGGGCCAGCGGCAGGATGAGGTCGAAGAGCTGCGCCACCACGGTCTGGCCGCTGTCTTCGGCCATCATCTGGTGGAAACAGGGATAGTCCTCATAGCGCGTGCCCTCACCGGTCTCGAAGCACTCCACGATGCGGTCGTGGGCGGCGGCGATCACCGGGATGGCGTTGGCGGCCACGGCGAGGTTGCCCAGTGGCGCATTGCGGGTCAGGCAGGCGGCGTGCTCGGGCGGCAGGTGGTAGGTGCCGCTTCTCACGTCGTAGCTGACGATGCCGCCGGTCACCATGGCGGCCAGCCATTCGCGCACGTAGCGCTCCGAGAGTTCCGCGGCCTCGGCGATGGTCGTCGAGGTGCTGGGCGGCAGGCCGGCCAGGGTATCGAAGAGGCCGGTGCGGTGACCCAGGGAAACCATCACGGTCACCGCCGCCGTATTGGCCATCTCGGCCACGCGTTCGGCAAAGGCCTCGGCGCCGGCCTCGTCGTAGGTCGATAAGGCCTGGGCCGGCAAAGCGCGTGTTGCTTCCATCATGTCGAATATCACTTTCAAGCTTGGGGGCGGCGGCCGGGAGATTGCAAAAATCGCGCAGAGGGCGTAAGTGGGAGAAACGCCGAAATAGAGGCATTTCTGCCAAAGCGGAGAAAAACCGACGATCATGGCCACGACGTCCGACAGGCCCATCCGGGCCGACAATCCCATCCGGGTCTGCCTCCTGGCGCTGCCGGAGAGCTCCGCCTCGGTGCTCTACGGGCTCTACGACGTGCTGTCGAGCGCCGGGCGGCTGTGGTCGCAGATCACCGGCGAGCCCGAGGCGGGCCCGACCATGGCGGTGGAGATCGTCTCCCCCGCGCGCGAGCCCTTCCGCTGCTGGGGCGGTGTGCCGGTCGCCCCGCAGGCGACCCTGGCCGAGCGGCCGGAATGCGACCTCGTGGTGGTGTCCGATCTGGCCATTCCCGTCGATTTCGATCCGCGCGGCGCCTGGCCCGAGAGCGTCGACTGGGTGCGGCGGCAGCACGCGGCCGGCGCCGTGGTGGCAGCGGTCTGCACCGGCTCGGTGCTGCTGGCCGAGGCGGGCCTGCTCGACGGCCGCGCGGCGACCACGCACTGGGCCTTCGAGCGCCTCTTCGCCACCCACTTCCCGGCGGTGAAGCTGAGCGTCAAGGACGTCATGCTGCCCGACGCCCCGGGGGGACGCATCCTCACCAGCGGCGGTGCCGCCTCCTGGGAAGACCTCGTTCTGCACCTCATCGCGCGCTTCTGCGGCGATGCAGAGGCGCGGCGCATGGCCAAGACCTTCCTGATCGGCGATCGCAGCGACGGCCAGCTGCCCTACGCCGCCATGGTGAAGCCGCGCCCGCACGACGACCAGGTCATCGCGGATTGCCAGGAATGGATCGCCGAGCACTATGCCGCGCCCAACCCTGTCAGCCGCATGGCGGAGCGTTCCGGCCTGCCCGAACGCAGCTTCAAGCGCCGCTTCCAGGCGGCCACCGGGTTCAAGCCGGTCGCCTATGTGCAGACCCTGCGCGTCGAGGAAGCCAAGGAATACCTGGAAACCACCGACTGGCCGACCGAGCAGGTCGGCGCCACCGTCGGCTACGAGGATCCGGCCTTCTTCCGCCGCCTCTTCAAGCGCCACACCGGCATCACCCCCGCCCGCTACCGCCAGCGCTTCCGCGGATTGAGTAAAACGGTCGCCGCGGCGGAGAATTGATCTCCCTCAACCCCTTCTTCGGCGGCTTGTGAGACACTGAGCCATCATCAAAACGTCATGTTCAGCCCGTGGCCCCGCCACGGGGAGCGCTTGCCTTTCGGGGCTGGGAAGGGGACCGATTCATGGCTGGAATCCAGAAGACCACATCTGCGCGCGGCAAGAAAAAGGCGGCCAAAGCGCCGCCGGCTGCTGCGGCTGGACAAACCGCAACGGCGATAACCGCGGCAGCAGGCGCAACCGAAGCGTCAATTCCGGACGCTGGCGGGAACGGGGCCGAGAAGGCAGCCGTCAACGCGCCGGCGGTCCCGGCCGCGAGCATGAGTGACCAGCCCCACCCCTGCGCCGCCCACCGCCTGGCGCAGATGCGCCACGACCCCGAGGCCATTCGCCGTGCCTTCGAGTCCGGCGAATACCCCTACACCACGAAGATGCGCCGCAAAGCCTACGAGAAGAACAAGGCCGAGCTGCAGATCGAACTGCTGAAGGTGCAGGAATGGGTGAAGCAGACGGGGCAGAAAATCATCTTGATCTTCGAGGGCCGGGACGCGGCCGGCAAGGGCGGCACCATCAAGCGCTTCATGGAACACCTCAACCCTCGCGGCGCGCGGGTTGTCGCTCTGGAAAAGCCGAGCGAGCGCGAAATGAGCCAATGGTACTTCCAGCGCTACATCCATCACCTGCCGGCGGCCGGCGAGATGGTCTTCTTCGACCGCTCCTGGTACAACCGCGCCGGCGTCGAACGGGTCATGGATTTCTGCAGCGCCAACGACTACCTGGAATTCATGCGCCAGTGCCCGGACCTGGAGCGCATGATGGTGCGCAGCGGCATCTGGCTGTTCAAGTACTGGTTCTCGGTGACCCAGGAGGAACAGCGCCGCCGTTTCAAGTCGCGTGAGCACGAACCGCTGAAACAGTGGAAGCTGTCACCCATCGACAAGGCTTCGCTCGACAAGTGGGACGACTACACCGAGGCCAAGGAGGCGATGTTCTTCTATACCGACACCGCCGATGCGCCCTGGACGGTGATCAAGTCCGACGACAAGAAGCGCGCCAGGCTGAACTGCATGCAGCACTTCCTGTCCTCCCTGCCCTATCCGCAGAAGGACAAGGAGGTGGTGCACGGCCCCGACCCGCTGATCGTCGGCCACAGCGCCGACGTGATCGGCCGCAGCGAGCACATTCTGGACCACAGCCTGCACCCGGAGATGCGGCGCTCGAACGGGAAGTAGCGGCGAAGCTGCTCTAGCTGCCGGCGGCG
>JBNKHC010000440.1:0-4306 GCA_050290145.1 Kiloniellaceae bacterium
GTTGCGCAGCTCGCGCAATTTCAGGAAGACCTCCTTCGGGCTCGGCTGCTCCGGCAGGTCCGGGAAAGCCTCGCGCAGGCGCGCGATCACGGTCGGGTTCTGCAGGCGGAAGAAGGTGTTGACCTTCTTTTCCTCGGCCAGCGTCGTGATCATCGCGTGGTCGGTGTCCTGGTGATCCACCTTGGCCAGCAGGGATTCCGCCTCGGCGTTGTCCGGCTCGCGGTCCAGGGTGAAGCGCAGGTTGTTGGCGATGTAGTCGTGGCCGGGATAGATCTGCGTTGTCTCCGGCAGCTTGGAGAGCTGCTCGGCGAAGGTGTGATAGAGCTCGTTGGGGTGGCCGCCGTTGTGGCAGTTGCCGGCGCCCGCGTTGAACAGGGTGTCGCCGCAGAACAGGCCCGGCTGGTCCGTGCGCGACAGCAGACAGACGTGGCTCATGGTGTGGCCGGGCGTGTCCAGCACCTCCAGGTCCACCGACTTGCCGACCGTCACCACGTCGCCGGCGCCCAGGCCCCGGCCCATCCCGGGAATGCGGTCCTTGGCGTTCTTGTGGGCCAGGATTCTGGCGCCGGTGGCCGCCACCATGGCCTTGTTGCCGCCGATGTGGTCGCCGTGCTCGTGGGTGTTGAGGATCTGGGTGATCTCCCAGCCGCGGTCCCTGGCCAGCGCCAGGCACTTCTTGTGATCGAGCGGATCGATCGCCAGGGCTTCCCCGGTCTCCGGGCAGGCGATGAGGTAGTTGAAGTTGCGGTAGGCGTTGGCAGTCCAGATCTGCTCGACGATCATGCGGGCGCTCCTATTCTCTGGCCTCTTTATGTTTGGTCTGATCGTAAAGGATCAAGGGGCGCCCCGCCATTGGCAGGGGACCTGAAGCTCGGCCGGCTCACTTGATCAGTTTGATGAGGTCGCGGAACTCCTCGGTGGCGCCGCGCTCCAGCCATTCGAAGACCACCATTTCGGTCGCCACGGGCGTGGCCGCCATCGCCGGCCAGTCGCTTGCCGGCGGGCGCGCCGCCTCGGGCAGGCAGTCGATGACCTGGAACACGGCGGTGCCCGGCGGCAGCCCCTGCATCACCGGTCCTTCCGGCAGACCGGCGACGACCAGCTGGTTGCGGCCCATGGCGAGGCCGACCCGCCAGTTGGCGCTCTGCGGGCTCACCATGGGCACCCGCAGGCGATCCGCCGCGGCCTTCAGCAGGGCCAGGTTCTCGCCTGCCTTGCCCGGCGGGGTGTCGGGCGGCAGCAGCAAGAGGGAGCGTTTGGCGGAAAGCAGCATAGGGTCACGGCCGGCAGCGGGTTCTCGCCTTACGATAGTGCCCGGCCGGCGGCAAGGCCAGGCTTTGCGGGCCCGCCGCCGCTGAGGTCGCGCCAAAGCTTGAAACCGCAAATGCGGCGACGCTAAAGTTGGGTCAGTTGTTTTGCCGCGGTTTCCTGCTGCGGTGCGAGATACGAAAAATCAAGAAAGTCGGAGGGTCGCGGCCAGGCTGCAAAGCCCTCCGTTTTTTGGGAGGAAGACCATGAAGAAAGCCCTTGCGGCGGCCGCGGTTCTGGCGGCCGGCCTCGTCGCTCTGCCGGCATCCGCAGAGACCACCCTCAGGATCACCCTGCAGCTGCCGATCAAGTCGCACCTCGGCCAGAATCTGGAAGCCTTCGAGAAGGAAGTCGAGGCGAAGTCGAACGGCGACCTGCAGGTCGAGATCTATCCCTCGGCGCAGCTCTATAAGGACAGCGAAGTCCCACAGGCGGTCGGCTCCGGCGCCATCGAGATGGGGGTCGCCTCGATCACCCGCTTCGCCGGCACCATCCCGGCGGTGGACATCTTTTACGTGCCCTTCATGTTCAACAGCGAAGAGATGGTGCGCAAGGCCGTCGCGCCGGACAGCCCGATCCGCTCCGCGCTGGACGCGGAAATTTTGAAGACGGGCACGCGCGTCCTGTGGTGGCAGGCCTATGGCGGCGCTATCATGCTGAGCAAGGGCGGCCCGCTGAAGACGCCAGAAGACGTCAAGGGCAAGAAGGTGCGTGTCTTCGGCAAGACCCTGGGCGAGTTCGTCACAGCGACCGGTGGTGTGCCCGTGCTGACCTCCGGTTCCGAGCAGTACGTCGCCTATCAGCGCGGCACGGTGGACGCGGGCATGACCGGTGTCTCCGGCGTCAAGTCGCGCAAGCTGTGGCAGGTCATGGACACCATCACCGTGACCAACCACGCCGACGTGGAATTTCTGGTGCTGATCAACGAGGATGTCTGGAAAGGCCTGACCGACGGGCAGCGTGACATTGTCACGACGGCGGCCCGCAAGGTGGAGGCCGAACTGCGCGACACCATGGCGAAGATCGAGTCCGACGCCTACGAGGCCGCCAAGGCCGAGGGCATGGGCATTTACACGCCGACCACCGCCGAGATCGACGCCTGGCGCGCCGCCAGTGCGCCGGTCATCGAGCAGTATAAGGCAGCAGCCGGCGATCTCGGCGCCAAGCTGGTGACGGAAGCGGAGAAGCTGCGCAACTGACGCACGGCTTTCTTCTCCAGGGAGTAGGAGAAGCGGCGGTGGCCCGGACGACCGGGAAGGGCCATCGCCGCTTTGCCGCTTGAACGACATGCTGAAACTCATCGATCGCCTCAATGATATTTTTGGCTGGATCGCCGCCGCGGCCTTCGTCGTCGTCGGCGTCATGATCACCTATGAGGTGGTGATGCGTTACGTTTTCCTGGCGCCGACCATCTGGGCGGAGGAGATGTCGCGCTTCTTCCAGATCTGGGCGACCTACATCGCCGCCGCCTACGTACTGCGCCACCGCCAGCTCATCGCCATCACCATCCTGGTGAACCGGCTCGGCCCGCTGGGCCGGCGTCTGGCCGATGGTTTCGCGCTGATCTGGATCCTCGTCTTCTGCCTGGTGGCGGTCTACTACGGCCTCGACATCATGTTGGACTCCATTCGCCTGGGCCGCGCCACCTCGACCATGCTGTCGGTGCCGCAGTGGATGACTGAGATCGCGATCCCCCTGGGCTTCACGCTGCTGGGCCTGCAGGCCCTGGCCGAGCTGATCCGCCTGCCGAAGAACCCGCCCGCTGTGGGCGAGGATCACGGTGAGTTCTGAGGGGGATGATCTAAGTGGAAGCCGGCCTGATTCTCCTTGCCCTGATCGTGCTGCTGGCCACCGGCCTGCCCATTGCCTTCGCGCTGGCCGGGCTCGGCCTGCTGCTGCTGGTCATCGGCGGCTTTTCGCCGATCATGGTGGCGCAGGGCCTCTACAGCACCACCGACAACTTCATCCTGCTGGCGGTGCCGCTGTTCCTCCTCATGTCCAACGTGCTGCTGAAAGGCGGGGTGGCGCGCGACCTCTACGCCGCCGTGCAGTCCTGGGTCGGCCACTGGCCGGGTGGGCTCGCCGTGGCGACGGTGCTGTCCTGCTCCATCTTCGCCGCCATCTCCGGCTCCTCGGTGGCCACGGCGGCGACCATCGGCACGGCGGCCATCCCGGAGATGAGCCAGCGCGGCTACAACCGCAGCTTCGTGCTGGGCCTGCTGGCGGCGGGCGGTACCCTGGGCATCCTCATCCCGCCGTCGATCCCGATGATCGTCTACGGCGTGGTGACCGAGGAATCCATCATCGACCTCTTCCTCGCCGGCGTCGGGCCGGGCCTCATGCTCGCCGGCGCCTTCATCGTCTTCTCCATCCTCTATGCCCGTTTCAGCAGCGCCTACCAGCCCATGCCGCGCGCCGATTTCCGCGACCGGCTGCAGGCGACCTGGCGGGCGCTGCCGACGGTGACCCTAGCGGCGATCATCATCCTCGGGCTCTACCTCGGGGTCTTCACGCCGACCGAGGCCGCCGGCGTCGGCTTCGCGCTCTCGATCCTGCTGACCGCGGTGGTGTTGCGCACGCTCGACTGGCAGGGCTTCAAGGAGGCCGCCGTCGACGCCATGCACACCACGGTGACCATCTTCCTGATCCTGGCCGGGGCCAAGATCTTCGGCAAGGCGATCACCCTCTACCGCATCCCGCAGGACATCTCCTTTCTGATTTCCAGCAACATCAGCGAGCCCTGGGTCTTCGTGCTGATCATCTGCATCGTGCTGCTGCTGATG
The DNA here is from genome assembly GCA_050290145.1 of Kiloniellaceae bacterium. Lineage (GTDB taxonomy): Bacteria > Pseudomonadota > Alphaproteobacteria > Kiloniellales > Kiloniellaceae > Pelagibius. The sequence goes on from JBNKHC010000440.1 coordinate 4,092, forward strand.
GGCTTCTTCCTGGAAGCCCTCTCCATGATGCTGATCATGATGCCGGTGCTGCACCCCTCGCTGGCGGAACTGGGCATCGATGCGATCTGGTTCGGCATCGTCTTCGTGATTATGGTGGAATGCGCGCTGATCACGCCGCCGGTGGGGCTCAACCTCTTCGTCATACAGGCCGTCGGCAAGGCGGAGATGGGCGAGGTGGTGGCCGGCGTCTGGCC
>JBNKHC010000441.1:0-4087 GCA_050290145.1 Kiloniellaceae bacterium
CCTGGTGGTCGACCGCCACGCCTGGTTCGAGCCGCCCTTCCAGCGGCTGCTGAGCTTCTGTGGCTCCTCGGCCTTCACCGCCAAGGCGGCGGAGCTGGGCGGCTACGATCTCTCCGGCCACGGCCGCGTGGTCTGGAACGCGCCGTGACAGCATTCCGCCTGACTCCATGAACGATGAAACTTCCTCGGCGGAGCGCTGGGACAAGCGCTATCGGGCGGCAACGCAGCCGCCTTTCGGCGAGGCGCCCAATGAATATCTGCGCATGATCTGCGCGCGCTCGGACTTCGCGCCGCGCCGCGTGCTCGCCCTGGCCGACGGCGACGGGCGCAACGGCGCCTGGCTGGCCGCGCGAGGCTGCGCGGTGACGGCGCTGGACTGCTCCGCGGTGGCGACCGAACGGGCGCAGGAACTGGACCGGCGCCGCGGCGTCGCGGTGACTAGGATCGTCGCCGACCTCGCCGAATGGACGCCCGCGCCCGGTGACAGCTGGGATGCGGTCTTCGTGATCTACCTGCAGGGCACCAGTGCGCTCAGGCTGCGCACGCTGGAGACGGCGGCGGCGGCGCTGGCGCCGGGCGGCTGGCTGGTGGTGGAGGGCTTCTCCAAGGCGCAAGGCCCGCGCCCCGGCATCGGGCCGGACGATCCCGACCGGCTGTATGACCTGGAGGAACTTCACGCGGCCGCGGCCGGCCTGCAGGTTGTCGAGGCGCTGGCCGGCCGGGTGCTGCTCGACGAAGGGCCCCGGCACTGCGGCGAAGCGGAGGTCGTCCGCTTCACCGCGCGGCGTCCCGCCTGACGGCAGGAATTGTGAATGAATGGCCTCGCGCCGGCAGATAGGACTTGAGCGAGCCCTGCGGCACGAGGCCATCCACCCCTTGTTCGTGCCCGGCCCCCGAAGGCGCAGGGCACGACCCCCGGGGAACTTTCAGCCTCAGCTCATCTTGGCATTGGGAAAGAAGAGCTGCTTGCCGTCACGCTTGTAGTCGGCAATGGCGGACTGGCCTTCGTCGGAGACGATCCAGTTGATGAAGGTCTGGCCCAGGTCGGCCTTCACGTTGGAACACTTCTCCGGGTTCACCAGGATGATTCCGTACTGATTGAACATGCGCTCGTCGCCCTCGACGGCGATCTTGTAGTCGCCCTTGTTGCCGAAGGCGATCCAGGTAGCGCGGTCGGACATGGTGTAGGCGCCCATGCCGACAGAGGCGTTCAAGGTGGCGCCCATGCCGGAGCCGGTCTCGCGGTACCAGGTGCCGCTGTCGGCCGTCGGATCGATGCCGGCGGTCTTCCAGAGGGCTATCTCCTTCTTGTTGGTGCCGGAATCGTCGCCGCGCGAGGCGAAGGCCGCCTTGCTGTCCTTGATCTTGGCCAGAGCCGCGGTGACGTCCTTGCCGCCGGCGATGCCCGCCGGATCGGCGGCCGGGCCGACGATGATGAAGTCGTTGTACATCACGTCGGAGCGGCTGACGCCGTAGCCGGCGGCGACGAACTTCTCTTCCGAGGGCTTGGCGTGCACCAGCAGCACGTCGCCGTCGCAGTTCTGCGCGTTCTTGATCGCCTGGCCGGTGCCGACGGCGACCACGCGCACCTCGATGCCCGTCTCCTTGGTGAAGATCGGCAGCAGATAGTCGTAGAGGCCGGAGTTCTGGGTCGAGGTCGTCGACTGCACGACGATGAACTTGTCCGCGGCGCCGGCCCGCCCGCCGAAGCTGAGGCCGGCGGCGGTCGCCACGGCGGCACCGAGAAGCGTCAGGGTGAGGAACGAACGTCTGAACATTAAGCGTCTCCCGTTTTTCGACTTGTCTGTTTGGATTCAGAGAAGCAGGCGGCCTTCCAGGTAGGCCTGCGCCGCCGCGGACTGGGGCTGCGCGAAGAAGGTGTCGGCCGGCGCGCGCTCGGCCAGCTGGCCGCGGTGCAGGAACAGCACCTCGTCGGCCAGCCGCAGCGCCTGGCCGCGGTCGTGGGTGACCATGACGATCTTGACGCCCTTGGCGGCGGCCTGGCTGACCAGGGCCTCGATGGCGGCGGTGGCCTGCGGGTCGAGGCTGGCGGTGGGCTCGTCGAGCAGCAGCAGGTCGGGCTCCGCAGCCAGGGCGCGCACCACGGACAGGCGCTGCTGCTCGCCGCCGGAGAGCACCCGGGCGGGCCGATCCGCGAGGTCCTGCAGCTGGCCCAGCGCCAGCAGCTTGTCGCGGCGCTCAGCCCGCTCGGCGCGCGGCACGCCGTAGGTCTTCAGCGCATGGGCCAGGTTGGCGGCGACCGAGCGGCGCAGCAGCACCGGGCGCTGAAACACGATGGCGACGCGCTGGCGCAGGGTCTCGTCCAGGGGCCGTCCGGCGAAGGTGACGGCGCCGGCGCTGGGCTGCAGCAGCCCGGCGAGGAGGCGCAGGAAAAGGCTCTTCCCGGCGCCGTTGGGGCCCATGACGATACTGCGCGTGCCGGGGGCGAGCTGCAGCGACAGGCGGTCGATCAGCGTCTTGCCGCCGGCGGCGAAGCAGGCCTCCTGCAAGGCGACCGGCCAGACGGTGCCGGCCGGCGCCGCCGCGGGCTCGCGCTGTCGTTTCCGGCTGGTCGTCAGGGCGTCATGCATGGGCACGTCATGCATAAGCCAGGCGCGCCGCGCTGCCGCGCAGCCCCATGACCAGGCCGTTCACCAGGATGGAGAGGCCGACCAGGATGATGCCGAGCCCCAGCGCCAGGGAGAGATTCCCCTTGGAGGTCTCCAGCGCGATGGTCGTCGTCATCACCCGGGTCACGTGGTTGATGTTGCCGCCGACGACGATGATCGCGCCGACCTCGCCCAGGGCCCGCCCCAGGCCGGCCAGCGCGCCGGTCATCAGCGAATAGCGCGCGTCCCACAGCAGGGTGGCGATGACGCCCAGGCGGCGCGCGCCCATGGCGCGCAGCAGCTCGTCGTATTCGGCATGGAGATCCTCCACCACCTGGCGGGTGAGGGCGGCGATGATGGGCGTCACCAGGATGGTCTGAGCGATGATCATCGCCGACGGGGTATAGAGCAGCTGCAGCACGCCCAGCGGCCCGGCACTGGACAGCAGCAGGTAGACGCCCAGGCCCACCACCACCGGCGGCAGGCCCATCAGGGCGTTCGTCAGCGTCACCAGCGCCAGGCGTCCTGGAAAGCGGCCGACGGCCAGCGCCGCGCCCAGCGGCAGGCCGATGGCGCAGGCCAGGGCCACCGCCGAGAGGGTCACGCGCAGCGACAGCGCGATGATCTCGAGCAGGTCGGCGTCGCCCGACAGAATGAGGGCGAAGGCCTGGCTGAAAGCCGCTCCGAAATCCTGCATAACCCGGTCCCCTTAACTCCGACTCCGGAGCATACTTGATCTTGCGTCAATTGTCGAAATTTCCCGGTTTCCGGAAATTATGCATATCAAGAGATGGAAATGCCAGCAAATCCAAGGTTTTCCGGGCGTCGCCGGCCGTCGTGGCCTTGCCTCGGCGCGGCCGCGGCCGATACTTCTAAGTGCCGTAGGGAAAACGATTATTCGGGGGCGGTGTGGGTATCGAGGAAACGCAGCAGGCGGTCTACGAGCTGCTGACCAGCGAGGACGACGGCCGGGTCTGCCGCGACATTCCCGAGGAGGCCTGCGACGAGCAGCCGCAGAACTTCACCAAGCACGTGATCAGCCTGGCGGCGACCAAGACCGGCGACGGCCTGGTCGACCCGAAGCTGGTGCTGTCCTGGCTGCTGACCGCGCTGGGCGCGCCGGCCTTCATGATCGGCCTTCTGGTGCCGCTGCGCGAGGCCGGGGCCTTGCTGCCGCAGCTCTTCATCGCCGCCACGGTGCGCGGCCTGCCGCAGCGCAAGTGGGTCTGGGCCGGCGGCAGCCTGGTGCAGGGGCTTTGCCTGCTGGGCATGGCCGCGGCGGCGCTGACCCTGACCGGCGCGGCGGCCGGCTGGGCCATTCTGGTGCTGCTGGCGCTCTTCGCCACCGCGCGGGCCGCCTGCTCGGTCAGCTACAAGGACGTGCTCGGCAAGACCGTCTCCAAGGCGACCCGCGGCACCGCGACCGGCACGGCGAGCAGCATCGCCGCCGCCCTGGTGCTGGCCTTCGGCCTGCTGCT
>JBNKHC010000442.1:0-20541 GCA_050290145.1 Kiloniellaceae bacterium
CTGGCGGGCGCCGGCATCGATCCGCCAGCAGCGCCGGATCTGGTTCTGCACCGAGTTCTCGAGCTGCTGGCGCTGCACGGCGGAGATCTTCGGCGTCGCCGCCTGAACCGGCGCGCGGGCGGCCTGCTGCGGCTGGCTGGAAGGCTTGTCCTTCAGCTTCTCCACATTCTTCAGGATCGAGGTCAGCCGGTCTTCCGGCTTGGGCTCTTCCTTCTTCTTCTCCGGCTCGGGCTGCTGGGCGACCTGCACCGGCGGCTTCGGCTTGGGCTTCGGCTTGGGCGGCGGCGCCTTGGTTTCGGGTTCCGGTTCCGGTTCCGGCTCGGGCTCCGGTTCGGGTTCTGGCTCGGGCTCGGGCTCGGGTTCCGGCTCGGGCTCCGGCACCGGCTCCGGTTCGGGCACCGGGGCCGGTTGCGGCTCGGGCTCGGGCACCGGCTCCGGTTCCGGCAGCGGCGCGGGCTCGGGCGGCGGCGCCTTGGCGATCTCGGGCTCCGGCTCCGGCGCTTCCTCGGGCGCCTCGTTGACCGGCTCCGGTTCGGGCTCCGGCTCGGGCACCGGGGCATCGGTGGTCGCCTCCGGCTCGAACACCATCTCCATCGGCACCGACTCGAAGTCGATCATGGGATCGCGCAGGGCGGGCAGCCCGAACACCAGGGCGAGGATCACCCCGAGGTGTAGAAGCGCGGAAAGGAGACTGGCCTTACCCATGATGGCGTTCAGCGATGCTCTCTTGGCTCGAAATAGCGCCCGACGGCAGGCTTACTGCTGACCGGCCGGCGCCGGCTCTTCCTCCGCGGCCGCCGCCTCGCCGCCCTTGGGCAGCTCGGCGATCAGGGCGACACGCTTGAAGCCGGCGGAGTTCACCGTGCCCATGACCTGCATGATGCGGCCGTAGGCGATGGCGCGGTCGCCGCGCACGAAGATGCGCGTGTCCGGCTTGCTCTCGGTGATGGCGCGCAGGCGTGGCACCAGCTTGTTCAGCTCGACCTCCGTGTCCTGGATAAAGATGGTTCCCTCAGCGTTGACGGAGATGACCAGCGGTTCATCCGGATCGGCGATCGACTGGGCCTGTGTCTTCGGCAGGTCGACCGGCACGCCGACGGTCAGGAGCGGCGCGGTCACCATGAAGACAATGAGCAGCACCAGCATGACGTCGACGAAGGGCGTCACGTTGATCTCGCTCAGGGGGCGATAGCGCTTCTCGGCGCGCCGGGCGCCGCGGCGGCCCGATGAAATGAGTGTCGCGGCCATGGCTCAGTTCTTCTCGTCGAGCTTGCGCGACAGGATGGCGCCGAACTCGCCGGCGAAGGCCTCCAGGCGGCCGGCGTAGCGCCCCAGGTCGTTGGACAGCTTGTTGTAGCCGATCACCGCGGGGATCGCGGCAACCAGGCCCAACGCCGTGGCGAAGAGCGCCTCGGCAATGCCCGGCGCCACCACCGCCAGGCTGGTGTTCTTGGCCGCGGCGATGGAGGTGAAGGCGTTCATGATGCCCCAGACCGTGCCGAAGAGGCCGATGAAGGGCGCCGCCGAGCCGACCGAGGCGAGGAAGGTCATGTGCCGTTCCAGGCGGTCCATCTCGCGCCCCATGGCGATCTCCATGACCCGCTCGATGCGCTGTTGCAGGCTGGCCTTGATCTCCGCCGAGTTGGCGAGGCCGCGCGCGGAGGAGCGGCGCCATTCGCGCATCGCCGAGACGAAGATCGAGGCCATGGGGTCGGGCGGGCGGTTGTCCAGCCGGTCGTAGAGGTCGTCCAGCGAGCCGCCGGACCAGAAGGCCTCCTCGAACTGGCCGGCGCGCTCCTTCAGGCGGCGCAGCCGCAGCACCTTCTCGAAGATGATCGCCCAGCACCAGAAGGACGCCATGAGCAGCAGGATCATGACGACCTGCACGACGATGTCGGCTTCCAGGAAAAGCCCCCAAACCGACAGACTCGGGTCGACCGAACCCTCGAGCAAAAGAGAATTAACGGCGTCCTGTTCCATGGGTTACCCCTGCTTCAAAGGCTGTACGAAAGGTTCCAAGGCGGCGCGCACCGGCGCCGGAATGCGGGCCGGGCGGCCGTCGCCGCTGACCGAGGCGATGACCACGACCAGGCGGACCAGCTCCTCGCCGGCCCGGCAGATGCTCTGCACGGCGCGAAGGCGCGCCCCGCGCAGCTCGGTGAGGCGCGAGCGCACCTCCACCAGGTCGTCGAGCCGCGCCGGGCGGCGGTAGTCCACCTCGCAGCGGTGCACGGCGAAGACGATGTCGTGGCTGTCGCGCAGCTTCGACTGCTCGATGCCGGCCAGGCGCAGGATCTCGGTCCTTGCCCGCTCGGCGAACTGCAGGTAGCGCGCGTAGTAGACGATGCCGCCGGCGTCGGTATCCTCGTAGAAGATGCGCAGCGGATAGCGGTGCTCGCCGTCGACCACCCTGCCCGACAGCTCGAGACCCTCGACGTCGCTCAAGCCGCGCCTCCTCCGTTGCCCGAGTCCTCGCCCAGGAAGTCGAGCTGCTCCAGATTGCGCGGCACGTCGAGGCCCAGATAGGCAAAGCCGCCGCGGGTCAGCACCCGCCCGCGCGGGGTGCGCTGCACCAGGCCCTGCTGGATCAGGTAAGGCTCGATGACCTCTTCCAGCACGTCGCGCTGCTCGGAAAGCGCCGCTGCCAGGGTCTCGACCCCGACCGGTCCGCCGCCGTAGTTGTCCGCCATGCACCTCATATAGCGCCGGTCCATGGCGTCCAGGCCACGCTCGTCCACGTCCATGCGCTTCAGCGCGCTGTCGGCCTGCACCGCCGCGACCTGCTCGACCCCGGCCACCGCGGCGAAGTCGCGGACCCGGCGCAGCAGCCGCCCGGCGACACGCGGCGTGCCGCGCGAGCGCCGCGCGATCTCCGCCGCCCCTTCGGGCGTCAGCTTCATATCCAGCACCCGCGCGCCGCGGCTGACGATGAGTTCCAGTTCGTCCGGCTCATAGAACTGCAGACGCAGGGGGATGCCGAATCGTTCCCGCAAAGGGGTGGTAATGAGGCCCGAGCGCGTGGTCGCGCCGACCAGGGTGAAGGGCGGCAGGTCGATGCGCACCGATCGCGCCGCCGGCCCCTCGCCGATGATGAGGTCCAGGTGGAAGTCCTCCATCGCCGGGTAGAGCACCTCTTCCACCGCCGGGGACAGGCGGTGGATCTCGTCGATGAAGAGCACGTCGCGCGGCTGCAGGTTGGTCAGGATCGCCGCCAGGTCGCCGGCCCGCGCGATGACCGGGCCCGAGGTGGCGCGGAAGCCGACGCCCATCTCGCGGGCGACGATCTGCGCCAGGGTGGTCTTGCCCAGGCCGGGCGGACCGAAGAACAGCACGTGGTCCAGGGCATCGCCGCGCCCGCGCGCCGCCTCGATGAAGACGCGCAGGTTCTCGCGCACCGCGCGCTGGCCGATGAAATCGTCCAGGTGGGAAGGCCTGAGGGTGACTTCGCCGGTGTCCTCCTCGCGGAAGTCGGCGGCCACGACCCTCTCCCCTCCCCGCTCTTCAGCGCTGTGGTCGCTCATGACGCCAGCTCCTTGAGGCCCGCCTTGATCAGCGACTCGACCGAGGCCTTGGCGCCCAGGTCACCGCTGGCCTTGGCCACCGCGGCGAAGGCCTCCGCCCGGCGGTAGCCCAGGTTGACCAGCGCCGAGACCGCGTCTTCCGAAACCTCGCCGCCGGCGCCGGCACCGTTCGCCACTTCCGCGGGGCCGAGGGCCATGCCGCCGGCCTTGTCCTTCAGTTCGCTGGCGATGCGCCCGGCCAGCTTGGGGCCGACGCCGCTGGCGCGCGACAGGGAAGCCTTGTCCTGGGCGGCGATGGCGCGCACCAGGTCGGCCGGCGGCAGCACCGAGAGCACGGCCAGCGCCATCTTGGCGCCGACGCCCTGCACCGAGTTCAAGAGGCGGAACCAGTCGCGCTCGGCGGTCTCGGCGAAGCCGAAGAGATGGATGTGGTCCTCGCGCACGTGGGTTTCGATCCACAGGGTCGCGGCGCCGCCGGCCGGCGGCAGCAGGCCCAGGGTGCGCCCGGAGCAGAACACCAGGTAGCCGACCCCGCCGACATCGAGTATCGCCCAGTCGTCGCCGGTAGAATCGACGATACCGGTCAGCTTGCCGATCAACGGCGGCCTCCCGCGGCGAGGCGCCGGGAGGCCGGTTTGGCTTTTTTCGCCGCCAGGGGGTCCTCGACCCCGGCGTCCCACTTGCGGCCGGTGGCCAGGTTGTGGGCATGACAGATGGCGACGGCCAGGGCGTCGGCGGCATCCGCGGCCGCCGGCTTGCAGCCCGGCAGCAGGCGCTCGACCATCATCTCCACCTGCTGCTTGTCCGCGTGGCCGGTGCCGACCACCGCCTTCTTGACGATCATCGGCAGGTATTCGGCAACCTCCAGCCCGTTCAAGGCCGGGGTCAGCAGCGCGATGCCGCGCGCCATGCCGAGCTTCAGGGTGGAGGAAGGGTTCTTGTTGGCCAGCGTCACCTCGACCGCGGCGGTCTGCGGCGCATGGGCCGCCACCACAGCGGCGATGCCGCGGTGCAGCTGCAGCAGACGCTCGGCCAGATCGGCCTTGCCATCGGAAACGACCACGCCATTGGCGACGTGCCGGAGGTGATTCCCCTCGGCATCGATGACGCCCCAACCGGTATGGCGCAAACCCGGATCAAGTCCAAGTACTCGCATTACGGTCGCTTCGGTTCCCCCAATCTATACCCCCTGCTAGGCGGTCAGGCGTGCCATCACGTCTTCGCTGATGTCGAAATTGGCCGAGACCCGCTGCACGTCGTCGCTGTCGTCCAGCACGTCGAGCAGCTTCAGCATGGTCTGGGCCTTGTCCTCGTCGATGGCCACGGTGTTCTGCGGGCGCCAGGTCAGCTCCGCGTCGCGCGGATCGCCGAACTTCTCGGTCAGCGCGTCACGCACGGCGGAGAAATCGTCGGGATCGCAGGTGATCTCGTGCTGCTCGGCGTTGCTCTCCACGTTGCTGGCCCCGGCCTCGACCGCCGCCTCGAAGACCTCGTCGGCCGAGCCGACCTCGGCCGGATAGCTGATCACGCCCAGCCGGTCGAACATGAAGGACACCGAATTGGTCTCGCCCAGGGAGCCGCCGTGCTTGCTGAAGGCGGCGCGCACCTCCGAGGCCGTGCGGTTGCGGTTGTCGGTCAGCGCCTCCACGATCACGGCCACGCCGCCGGGGCCGTAACCCTCGTAGCGGACCTCTTCGTAGTTGGTGCCTTCCTCGCCGCCGGCGGCGCGCTTGATGGCCCGCTCGATGTTGTCCTTGGGCATGTTGGCCGCCCGCGCGGTCTGGATGGCGCCGCGCAGGGCCGGATTCTTCTCCGGATCCGGCAGGCCCGTCTTGGCCGCCACCATGATTTCACGGGTAAGGCGTGCGAACTGCTTGGCGCGCTTCTTATCCTGCGCGCCCTTGCGGTACATGATGTTCTTAAATTGTGAATGGCCCGCCATAACTCGACGATCCTGATCCTACATAGTGGGACGATAAGGTGAACAGCCTACCATATTTTGAGTGAAGCGGGGCACTCCAGCGCAACCGATAAGCCCCCAATATGGCGACATTAGGGCGGCTTCTAGCAGGTCCCGGGCGCGATCTAAAGACTTTCGGGCCAGCAAAACCGCGGGTTGGACGACCTGGCACCAGAAATGCGGTACCGCGGGTTAACGCCAAATTAACACCGCCGCGTCACTCTCTGGGCTCGCTAATCCCTTTCGTTGAAGGACGGAGCCCATGCAGCGGCCCTTGAACATCATCGATCTGGCCATCACCGAGGAGGTGTCGGACGACGCCGCCGAGGTCGCCCGGCGCCTGGACCTGGCCGCCGATCTGGTCGAGGAGTTTGCGGAGGAGAGCGCTCTTGGCGCCCTGAACACCCTGCTGGCCGCCGCCGCGACTGCAGGGGGCAAGAAGGGTGCCGGCGAGATCTGTCAGCTGGCCGACGACACCTGCGACCAGACGGAAATCCTGCATTCCGAGATCGAGCGCTTCCTCGCCGTCTCCGCCGGCCGGCGCCCCAACTGACTTTTTTCGGGCCGGACCTGAGCCGGCTCCAGGCTATTCCGGAACAGCCTCCGACAGGCGACCGCCGAGCCTGACCGGCGCCACGCGGCGGGCCAGGCCGGTGGCATCGTCGGTCTCCACGAAGACCCCGCAGAGCGTCCCCTCGCCGCCGGCGACGGAAAGCCGCTCGCCCCGCACCTTCTTCACGAAGCGCTCGATCGGCACGGTCTTGTCCATGCCGATCACCGAATCGTAGTCGCCGCACATGCCGGCGTCGCTCTGATAGGCGGTGCCGCCGGCCAGGATCATGCTGTCGGCGGTGGGCACGTGGGTGTGGGTGCCGACGAAAAGCGACACCCGGCCGTCGACGACGTGGCCGGCGGCCATCTTCTCCGAGGTCGCCTCGGCGTGGAAATCCAGGATCGCCGCATCCACCGTGGCGCCCAGGCGGTGCTGGGCCAGCAGGCCGTTCATGCAGGCGAAGGCGTCGTCCAGGTCTTCCATGAAGAGCTGGCCCATGACGTTCAGCACCAGCACCTTCTTGCCGCGCCGCGCCTCGAAGACGCCGACGCCGCGCCCCGGGGTACCGGCCGGGAAGTTCTGCGGACGCAGCAGGCGCGGCTCGCCGCCGATATAGGACATGACGTCGCGCTGGTCCCAGGAGTGGTTGCCGCCGGTGATCACGTCGACCCCGGCCTCGAAAAGCTGGCGGCAGATCTTCTCGGTTATGCCGAAGCCGGAGGCGGCGTTCTCGCCGTTGGCGACCACGAAATCGAGGTCGAGGCGCTGGCGCAGGCCCGGCAGGTGGGCGGCGATGGCGTCGCGCCCGGGACGGCCCACGATGTCGCCGCAGAACATAAGTCGCATACTCGGGGTCTTTCCTTACTCTCGCCCGGCATTTCTTCCCGGGGCCGGCGGCGTGACCACGCCGCGCTCGGTGACCACCAGGTCGAGGGGCTGGTCCGTCGCCTCGCGCGGGACCGCCGCCACCTGCTGGTCGGCATAGGCCAGGCCGACCGCCAGGGTATCGCCCGCCGCGCGCAGAAGGGCAAGGCTGCGGTCGTAGAAGCCGCCGCCGTAGCCCAGGCGGTAGCCCGCCGCGTCGAAGGCCAGCAGGGGGACCAGCAGCAGGCCCGGGCGCAGCTCTTCGGCCGTCGCCAGAGGCTCCCGGGTGCCGAAGCCGGCCGGCTGCAGGGCGTCGCCCGGCCGCCAGGCGCGGAAGTCGAGCGGTTGCCCGGCCGCGCGGACCGCCGGCAGGGCCAGGCGGTGGCCGCGGCCGGCGAGAGCTTCCATCAGCGGGCGCGGGTCCATTTCGTCGCCCATCGGCCAGTAGGCGGAGACCACCGCCTCCGCGGCGAGGGGGACCGCCGCCAGGAATCGGTCGCGCAGGGCCGCGGCCGCGCCGCCGCCGGCCTGCCGGTCCGCCGCCGCTGCGGCGGCACGGGCCGCCTTGGCGGCCTTGCGCAGCGCCCGTTTTTCTTCCTGGAGAGGCGAGACGGCAGGATCGGCGGACAAGGTCGGGGCTTTCAGGCTGGAAGGGTGGACAGGAGGCGGGAAGGAGCGTGGGCGGCGCCGCGAAGGCCGTTGGTAACATGAATCCTCTGCGGCCTGCCAAAGCAGGTGGGCGCCATATACCGAGACCAGGGTCCCGGCAGGGACAGCTCCCTAGAGGTTTGTATTGGCCCCAGGGATTGCGATACCTGACGCACCCCGCAGCGCCGCCACACTCAGAGGCCTTATCTAGGCACCCTGGAGGCGGGCGGCAATAGCCTCGATTCGCTGGGCGCAGGCGTCGAGGGCCCGGGAGGCCTGTTCTTCGGAGGCGCCCGAAGCGCTCCCGGAGGCCGCCGCCGGGGCGCCCGGGCCAGCGGGACGGCCGGCCTTGAGGCCGTCGACCTGGCGCTGGGCGTCGAAAAGCTCGTCGGCGATCAGGAGGCAGCTCATGAACAGCAGGCGCTGCTCGCCGACCTGTCCGACGCTGCCTTCCAGCTCGACCATCTTGGCGTCGATGTGTTCGGCCAGCTTCAGCAGGTGGCTCTCCTGGCCGTCGTCGCAGGTCACCTGGTAGCTGCGGCCGTGAACGGTGAGAGAAATCTGTGCCATGCCCCGCTCCTTCCCCTAGCTCACCAGCTTGCGCAGGCGCCCGATGGTCGCATCCAGGCGCGTGGACACCGTGCCGGCAAGCTGCTGCAGGTGGGCGTTCTCGCGCCGCGCCGCCTCCAGCGCCTCACGCAGGGCGTCGTCGCCGCCCTTCTCACCACCGGGGCCGCCCTGGGCGGCCCGCGCCGCCACCACCCTCTCCAGATTATCGATCGCAACCTGCAGCCTGTGGCTGGCTTCTTCCAATCGGGGCATTCCGCTTCCGTTCGATTTTCCGGTCGATGCGCAGATCTCTGGATCGATCCCTCTCCGGATCGATCTGCAGTCGTGGCGACGCCGCGGATTCCCGCGCCGCGCGCCCTGTCAGAGGATAGGCTTCGCCTTCGTGACCGGTCAACTGCGGACCCGGGACAGCGCCCGCCGCGCCGCCGCGCAGCGGTGGTAGAACAAAAGGCGGCAGATTCCGCCTTTCTGCGGCGATATGCCGGTTGACCTTCACGGGGCGTGGCGGCATGTTGCCGCACGAAAGCGGCCCGCGCTGCCGCCCTCCGTTCCCCACCAGGTGGACCTTCTTGATGGACGTCGTCACGTCATCCCCGACACAAGACAACCCAGCGATCCCCGAAAACCAGCGAGACATGGCCAACGCGATCCGCGCCCTCGCCATGGACGCCGTACAGAAGGCCAATTCCGGCCATCCCGGCATGCCCATGGGCATGGCCGACGTGGCCACGGTGCTGTTCTCGCTCTTCTTGAAGTTCGACCCCTCGCACCCCGACTGGGCCGACCGCGACCGCTTCGTGCTCTCCGCCGGGCACGGCTCCATGCTGCTCTACGCGCTGCTGCACCTGACCGGCTACGAGGACATGACGCTGGAGGAGATCAAGAACTTCCGCCAGCTCGACAGCCGCACCGCCGGCCATCCGGAATACGGCCACGCCGCGGGCATCGAGACCACGACCGGCCCGCTGGGCCAGGGCCTGGCCAATGCCGTCGGCATGGCACTGGCCGAGCGCCTGCTCAACGCGCGCTTCGGCGACGAGCTGGTCGACCACTTTACTTACGTGATCGCCGGCGACGGCTGCCTGATGGAAGGCGTCAGCCACGAGGCGATCTCGCTGGCCGGCCACCTGCAGCTGTCCAAGCTGATCGTCCTCTTCGACGACAACTCCATCTCGATCGACGGCAGCACGGACCTCACCTGCAACGACGACCAGATCAAGCGCTTCGAGGCCTCGGGCTGGGACACCGCCCGCGTCGACGGCCACGACCCGGAGGCCGTGGCCGCGGCCATCGCGGCGGCCCGCGAGAGCGGTAAGCCGAGCCTCATCGCCTGCAAGACCACCATCGGCTACGGCGCCCCCAACAAGCAGGGCACCGCCGCCACCCATGGTGCCCCCCTGGGCGACGAGGAAATCGCCGCCGCCCGCGAGGCGCTGGGCTGGCCCTACCCGCCCTTCGAGATCCCGGAGGCCGTGCTGAATGCCTGGCGCGCCGTCGGCCGGCGCAGCCAGGACGCGGTGAAGGCCTGGCAGGGCCGCCTGGAAGCCAGCGACCAGCGCGCCGTCTTCGAGCGCCAGATGGCCGGCAAGCTGCCCGAGGGCTGGCAGGACGCCCTCGCCGCCTTCAAGGCCGAGATCGCCGCCGAGGCGCCGAGCGTGGCGACCCGCGTGTCCTCGCAGAAGACCCTGGACGTGCTGGCCGCCGCGATCCCCGAGATGATCGGCGGCTCCGCCGACCTGACCGGCTCCAACAACACCAAGGCCAAGTCCCAGGGCGTGGTGACGCCGGACGACTTCTCCGGCAGCTACATCCACTACGGCGTGCGCGAGCACGGCATGGCTGCGGCCATGAACGGCCTCGCCCTGCACGGCGGCCTGATCCCCTACGGCGGCACCTTCCTGGTGTTCAGCGACTACTGCCGGCCCTCGATCCGCCTCTCGGCGCTGATGGGCCAGCGGGTCGTCTACGTCATGACCCACGATTCCATCGGCCTGGGCGAGGACGGCCCGACCCACCAGCCGGTCGAGCACCTGGCCGCCCTGCGCGCCATTCCGAACCTGCTGGTCTTCCGCCCGGCCGATACCATCGAGACCGCCGAGTGCTGGGAGCTGGCCCTCAAGAGCGAGGACGCGCCCTCGCTGCTGGCGCTGACCCGCCAGGGCCTGCCGACCCTGCGCAAGGACGTCTCGGAGAACCACTCGGCCTATGGCGCCTACATCATGGCGCCGGCCGACAGCGAGCGGCAGGTGACGCTGATCGCCTCGGGCTCCGAGGTGCAGATCGCCCTGGAGGCACAGAAGCTGCTGCGCGACGAAGGCATTTCCGCCGCCGTGGTGTCCATGCCCTGCTGGGAGCTCTTCGAGCAGCAGCCGCCGCACTACCGCGACGAGGTGCTCGGCCCCGGCACGCTGCACATCGCCATCGAGGCCGCCGTGCCCTTCGGCTGGGAGCGCTGGATCGAGTCGGGCGGCGCCTTTATCGGCATGCGAAGCTTCGGCGCCTCGGCACCCATCAAGGACTTGTACAAGAAGTTCAACATCACCGCGGAAGCCGTGGTGGAAGCCGTCAAGACACGGATCTGACCGCGCCCACGGCGTCGCGGGTTTTCTATAAAGAGCCCTGCCCCTGAAGCAGGCATAGAATTGGAGGCCCAGTTATGACTTCTTCTGCGCTGGCGGAAACCGCCCAAGCCCTGGTTGCCGACGGCAAGGGTATCCTGGCCGCGGACGAAAGCTCCCCGACGATCAAGAAGCGCTTCGACAGCATCAAGATCGAGAGCACCGAAGAGAACCGGCGCGACTACCGCGACATGCTCTTCACCACGCCGAACGCCGGCAAGTACATCTCCGGCGTCATCCTCTACGACGAGACGATCCGCCAGAAAGCCGCCGACGGCACCCCGCTGGTCGAGAAGCTGACCAAGGCCGGCATGATCCCCGGCATCAAGGTCGACATGGGCGCCAAGCCGCTGGCCGGCCATCCCGAGGAGACCGTGACCGAGGGTCTGGACGGCCTGCGCGCGCGCCTGGAGGAATACGCCAAGCTGGGCGCCCGCTTCACCAAGTGGCGGGGCGTCTACCGCATCGGCGACGGCATCCCCAGCGCCGGCTGCGTCACCGCCAACGCCCACGCCCTGGCGCGCTATGCCGCCCTGGCGCAGGAAGCCGGCCTGGTGCCGATCGTCGAGCCTGAGGTGCTGATGGACGGCGACCACGACATCGACGCCTGCGAGGAAGTGACGGAAGAGGTGCTGCGCAGCGTCTACAACGAGCTGGCGCTGCAGAACGTCTGGCTGGAAGGCACGCTGCTGAAGCCGAACATGGTGATCTCCGGCCAGGACTGTAAGGACCAGGCCGGCGTCCAGGAAGTCGCCGAGCGCACCGTGCAGTGCCTGAAGCGCACCGTGCCGGCCGCCGTGCCGGGCATCGTCTTCCTGTCCGGCGGCCAGAGCGACGCCCTGGCCACCGAGCACCTCAACGCCATGAACCAGCTGCCCGGCACGCTGCCCTGGAAGCTCAGCTTCTCCTACGGGCGCGCCCTGCAGGCGGCGCCGCTGAAGGCGTGGAGCGGCAAGGCGGCGAACCTGGAAAAGGGCCAGGCCGCTTTCTTGAAGCGCGCCCAGGACAACGCCGCGGCAGCAAGCGGCAAGTACGCCGCCTGATCGGCGGCGCATGACCAGTTCGGCCACCTCATCGGTGGCCTTCGGGAAACGCAGGGGAACCGCCGGCCGCCTGAACGAGCGCGGCCGGCAATAGGGAACGGAGACTGAATATGGCAGTTCGGGTTGGTATCAACGGTTTCGGGCGCATCGGGCGGCTGGTGTTCCGCGCGGCCATGGAAGCCAAGCGCAAGGACGTGGAGTTCGTCGCCATCAACGACCTCGGCACGCCCGAGGCGAACGCGCACCTGCTGAAGTACGATTCGGTGCACGGCATCTACCCCGGCAAGGTCCAGGCCATGAAGGACGCCATCAAGGTCGATGGCAAGAAGGTCCAGGTGCTGGCCGAGCGCGATCCGGCCAAGCTGCCCTGGGACAAGCTGGGCGTCGACATCGTGATGGAGTGCACCGGCATCTTCACCAGCAAGGAAGCGGCGGGCAAGCACCTGGAAGCCGGCGCCAAGAAGGTGCTGGTTTCGGCCCCGGCCTCCGGCGCCGACATCACCGTGGTCTACGGCGTCAACCACAAGAAGTTGAAGAAGAGCCACAAGATCATCTCCAACGCCTCCTGCACCACCAACTGCCTGGTGCCGGTGGCCTGGGTGCTGGACAAGACCGTCGGCATCAAACACGGCTTCATGACCACCATCCACTCCTACACCGGCGACCAGCCCAGCGTGGACACCCTGCACAAGGACCTGCGCCGCGCCCGCGCCTCGGCCCTGTCGATGATCCCAACCTCGACCGGCGCCGCGCGCGCCACCGGCCTGGTGCTGCCGGAGCTGCTGGGCAAGCTGGACGGCACCTCGGTGCGCGTGCCGACCGCCAATGTCAGCTTGGTGGACCTGGTGATCGAGGCGAAGAAGAAGACCGACGCCGAGACCATCAACGCCGCCATGGAGAAGGCCGCCAAGGGCGACCTGAAGGGCGTCCTGGGCATCAACGAGGCGCCGCTGGTGTCCTGCGACTTCAACCACAACCCCGCCAGTTCCACCTTCGACGTGACCCAGACCCAGGTGCTGGACGGCACCTGCGTGCGCGTCCTGTCCTGGTACGACAACGAGTGGGGCTTCTCCAACCGCATGAGCGACACCGCCGTGGCGCTCGGCAAGCTGCTCTAGGGGGCTTGCCCGGCCCCAGCCCCAACCCGGGCGGGCCGGAAAAAGTCTGGAATTACACAAAATAAAGCGGGACCTTCGGGTCCCGCTTTTTATTATCATCCGGCCATGAGCGAACGCGTCATCATCATCCACTCCCTGGAACAGGCGGTCACCGCGCTGAAGGCGGCGCGCGAGCTGGACCTGCCGGTCACCCTGGCCTCGCCGCCGGGGGCGGCGGCCTACACCGGTGCCCTGTGGTTCCGCGAGGTGGTGAAGCAGGCCGAGCGCGAGGTGCCCCAGGCCGAGGTCTCCTCGATCCTCGACTGCGGCGACAAGCCGGGCCTGGTCATGGCGGCCTTCCGCCAGGGGGTGCTGCGGGTGCGCTTCACCGGCCCCAAGGCGGCGGCCGACAAGCTGCGCGCCATCGCCGAGGCGGAGAGTCACCACCTGATCACCGGGCCGCTGGAGGCCCTGGACCTGCTGGACGTCGCCGACAAGGCCCAGGCCTGCCGCGACTGGCTGAAGAAGGAGACTTAGCGACATGGCCAAACAGCCGGCGCCCCTGGGCATCGACGAACTGCCGCTGTCACAGAAGGACATCGACACCCTGCAGAAGATCTGCGGCAGCGCCGGTAAGCAGGTGAACCAGCTCTGCCTCTTCTCCGGCCCCAGCGGCACCGGCAAGACCTTGGTCGCCGCGGTGATGGCCAATGAGCTGGAGCGGCCGCTGCAGCGGGTAAAGCTGCCCGCGCTGATCGGCAAGTCGGCCGGCGCGACGGAAAAGAACCTGGCCGCCGTGTTCGACAAGGCGCAGGCCGCCGAGGCGGTGCTGCTCTTCGACGAGGCCGACGCCCTCTTCGGCAAGCGCAGCGAGGTGAAAGACAGCCACGACCGCTATGCCAACCTGGAGGTCAGCCATCTGCTGGAGGCCGTCAGTGCCTACAAGGGCCTGGTGATCCTGAGCAGCAACCTGAAGGCCGAAGCGGACTCTCCCGTTTCGGCCTGCAAGGCGCACGTGCTGACCTTCGCCCGCCAAGAAGACTGAGCCCTCTCGGGAAAGCCCCAGCCTTGTCCGACTTCCTGCCCCGCCTGATGCTGGTCTCACCGCCGCTCGACGCCGCCGCGGCCGAGGCGGTGGCCGCCGCCCTGGCGGCCCTGGGCCCGGCGGCCCCCGACCGGCACACCAGGGGCGACGTCGAGATTTCCGCCCTGCTGCTGCGCGGCGGGGCGCTGGACGACGCCGCTTTCGCCCGCCTGGCCGCGCCGCTGATCGCTGCCGCCCAGGCGCGGGACATTGCGGTGCTGCTGGATGACCGCCCGGCGCTGCTGCCCGCCAGCGGCGCCGACGGCCTGCACCTGAATCTGGCGGAGGACGAGAAGTCGCCGGTCAAGGCGCTGCGCAAGCGCTTCGGCGAGGACGTCATCCTGGGCGCCGGCTGCGGCAACTCCCGCCACCTGGCCATGACCGCCGGGGAGGAAGGCGCCGACTACCTGGGCTTCGGCGACCTGGAGGGAGAGGAAGCCGCCGACCCGGAGGTCATCGCCTGGTGGGAGGCGGTCATGACCCCGCCCCAGGTGGCCTTCGGCGCCAGGACCCCGGAGGAGGCCCGCGCCCTGGCCGCCGCGGGGCCCGACTTCCTGGCCCTCGGCCCGGCCTTCTGGCTGGGGCAAAAGGATCCGGCGGCAGCCCTGAAGGAGCTGCTCACCGGCCTCGGCGAAGGCGCCTGACAGGGCGGTTTCCCGCGCTTTTCGCCGGGTCACCTCCGGCGTTGCCACCCTGGGGGCAAGCTGGTAGCTTCCGCGCGCTTTCCAGAACACCCAACTTTCCGGACGATCCCCCATGAAGATCAACGGCAACGCCATTCGCCCTGGCAACGTCATCGAGCACAAGGGCCGCCTCTGGCGCGCTGTGAAGACCCAGCACACCCAGCCCGGCAAGGGTGGCGCCTACCTGCAGGTCGAGCTGAAGGACATCCGCGACGGCACCAAGCTGAACGAACGCTTCCGCGCCAGCGAGGACGTCGAGCGCGTGCGCCTGGACCAGAAGGAGTACCAGTACCTCTTCGAAGACGGCGAGATGCTGACCTTCATGGACAACGATACCTACGACCAGATCAGCCTGAACAAGGACCTGGTGGGCGAGCCGGTGGTCTTCCTGCAGGAGGGCATGACCGTCGTCATCGAGTCCTACGAGGACGAGCCGATCTCGGTCATGCTGCCGGACACCGTGGTCATGGAGATCACCGAGGCCGACCCTGTGGTGAAGGGGCAGACCGCCTCCTCCTCCTACAAGCCGGCGGTGCTGGAGAACGGTAGCCGCATCATGGTGCCGCCGCACATCGAGGCCGGCACGCGCGTGGTGGTGAACACCGCCGACGCCACCTACGTCGAGCGCGCCAAGGACTGACGCCCGCCGCGCCCCTGCCCTGAAGACAGAAAGACCGTAAGACCCGCATGGCTACCCGCTCCGCTCTCTTGAACGTCATGACCAAGGCCGCCGACAAGGCGGCCCGCGGCCTGAAGCGCGACTACGGCGAGGTCGAGAATCTGCAGGTCTCCCGCAAGGGCCCGGCGGACTTCGTCTCTACCGCCGACATGAAGGCCGAGAAGGTCCTGAAGCAAGAGCTGCAGAAGGCGCGCCCGGGCTACGGCTTCCTGATGGAGGAATCCGAGGAAGTGGCGGCCAGCGACGACAGCGGCCGGCGCTGGATCATCGATCCCCTGGACGGCACCAGCAACTTCCTGCACTCGCTGCCGCATTTCGCCATCTCCATCGCCCTGGAGGAACGCGGCGAGATCATCGCCGGGCTGGTCTACGATCCGATCAAGGAAGAACTCTTCCACGCCGAAAAGGGCCAGGGCGCCTTCCTCAACGACCGCCGGATCCGGGTTTCCGCCCGCAACCGGATGACCGACTGCCTGATCGCCACCGGCGCGCCCTTCGCCGGCAAGGGCGACCGTCCGCAGTTCCTGGGCGAAATCGACGCCGTCATGGCCAATACTGCGGGAATCCGCCGCTGGGGCGCCGCCGCCCTGGACCTGGCCTATGTGGCGGCGGGGCGCTTCGACGGCTTCTGGGAGCGCGGCCTGGCCCCCTGGGACTACGCCGCAGGACTGATCCTGGTGCGTGAGGCGGGCGGATATGTCAGCGAAATGAACGGGAAAGCCCTCACCATGGGCTCGCCCAGCATTCTGGCGACGAACAACGCCATCCACAGCGACCTGATGAAGCTGCTACGCAAACCTTTAAGTAACTAAAAGGCTCAATAATACGACCCTCGGCGGCCAGCTCGGTGCGCCGCCCGCCGCCCCTTGCGGCCCGCAAAGCAGGTTGTTCAGGGCGCGGTGGAAGCATAGTGTTAACCAAAGCGGTTAGCAGGGGAAACTGGGGTATTAGGGGCCATGAGCAGACTCGCATCATTCAGCCGGAAAACGGCGGAAAACCGGGCGAAAAGGCGCCGGTTCGCGCCGGGCCGTGCGGCTGCCGGCGCCCTCGCCCTGACCCTGACGACGGCCCTGGCGACGACGGCCCTGGCGCCGGCGGCGCTGGCCCAGTCCAACTCCGGCATCACCATCAACAACGACGTGCTCAACAGCCTCGGGCCGAGCCCGGCGCCCGCCGCGCCGCTGGCCCCGCAGCCAGGCTATGAGCCCGCGCCGGTCCTGCGCCTGCCCCCGCAACCGCAGCAGGCGCCCGGCAACCCGAGCTTCCAGCCCTACGGCAACGGCAACTACGTGGTGACCCGCCCGGGCACCCTGCTGTTCCCGCCGCTGGAACCGCCGACCAGCACCCTCGCGCCGGGCTTTCAGGACAATCACGCGGCCCGCGCCGAGGCCATGCAGAACGCCTTCGCCGAGGGGCCCGAGCCGTCCTCGCAGCTGCTGATCCCGCTGGACAACGGCGGGAGCCCGGCCAAGGGCGCGAGCTCCGACAGCAGCATCGTCGTTTTCATGGACAATCTGCCGCCCGCCGATGAGAGCGCCGCGACCGCCGACGCGCCCAGGCTGACCCTGCGCCGCCCGCCGATGGCCGCGCCGCAGCCGGCGCCGCGCAAGCCGGAGGTGTCGCCGGAGATGCTGGCCGAGGTCGGCGTGACAACGGTCGACGAGCCGGCGACGGCCCTGGCCCCGGAATTCCAGACCTCGCCGGACGCCGACGAGGCGCCGGCCACCGCCCCCGCAATGGCCGAGCTGCCGCCGGTCGCCGCGGTCGAGACCACCGCCATCGAGCCTGCGCCCGCCGCACCGGCCCCGGCCGAGAAACCGGCCGCCGCCATGGCCGAGCCCGAGCCCCTGCCCACCCCGGCCGCCGCACCTGCCCCGGCTCCTGCGAGCACGGCTGCGGAGAGCGCGGTGCCGGCCAGCAGCGCCGACATGGCGGCGCCCGTCGCCATGACCGAGCCGACTTCTCGGGAGGCCATGGCCCAGGCCGAGAGCGAGGGCCCGGTCAACCTGCTGCCGGCGGAGACCCGCGAGGCTGCCGTAACTGATATGTCCACGAACGAACCCCTGGCCGGCGAAACCCTGTTCAGCGCCGACGTTCCGGCGCCGGTCGCCCTGGCTCCGGCGGCCTCCGCCCCGGCGATCCCGGGCGTGCAGACCGCCAGCCTGACGGTCGGCGAGGCGCCGGAGGACATGAGCGTCACCTTCGACAGTGATTCGGCGGAGCTTTCCGACCTGGTCCAGGCCGAGCTGCGCTCCCTGGCCGACAGCCTGCGCGCCAATGATGAAGGCCGCATCCAGGTGCTGGGCTTCGCCAGCGCCAAGGACGGTTCCCAGGACCTGGCCCGCAAGCTGGCCCTGTCCCGGGCCCTCAAGGTCCGTACCTTCCTGATCGACGCGGGCGTGCCCTCGGCGCGCATCCAGGTCCGTTCCCTGGGCGACCAGGCCGACGGCGGCCCCGCAAATCGGGTCGACATCCGGCCAATTGACAGCTAACCCTTAGGGACGTGAGCTTAAGGAGGATTCCCGGCTGCGCGGGTCGCGGCGCGGGCGAATCTGCCTTATGATTGACACATCCGCCCCGCGGACCCGAGGGTAAGACCGTTACGATGTCCTTCCTGCAGACCTATCTCCTCCGAATGGTGGCGTTTCTGGCGGCCTGCGCCGTGGCCGGCGCCTTCATCGCGCCGCAGCTGCAGGACGCCTTCTTCGCCAATCTCTGGCTGAACGGCCTGATTATCCTGATTCTGGTCGTCGGTATCGCCTACAGCTTCATCCAGGTGCTGGGCCTGCGCGGCGAGATCTACTGGCTGGAAACCCTGCGGCGCGAGAGCCGCGGCGGGCTGGTTTTCCCCGGCACCCTGTCGCAGGACACGCCGCCGCGCCTGCTGGGCCCCATGGTCACCATGATCGGCGACAAGGCCGGGCGCCTCAGCCTCTCCACCATGTCGATGCGCTCGCTGCTGGACACCATCCAGGCCCGCATCGAGGAATCGCACGAGATCTCCCGCTATGTCATCGGCCTACTGATCTTCCTCGGCCTGCTGGGTACCTTCTGGGGCCTGCTCGACACGGTGAATGCCGTGGGCGAGACCATCGGCGGCCTGTCGGGGGGCAGCGGCGACGCCGTCGCCCTCTTCGAGGAACTGAAAGGCGGCCTGCAAGCGCCGCTCTCGGGCATGGGCACGGCCTTCAGCTCGTCGCTCTTCGGCCTTGCCGGCTCGCTGGTGCTGGGCTTCCTGGAACTGAATTCGGCCCAGGCGCACAACCGCTTCCTCAACGAACTGGAAGAGTGGCTCTCCAGCGTCACCAAGCTGGGCAGCGGCGGCGGCTTCAGCGGCGAGGGCGAGCAGCCGGTCTCGGCCTACGTCCACGCCCTGCTGGAAAAGACCGCCGACAGCCTGGAGCAGCTGCAGCGCACCGTGGCGCGCGGCGAGGAAGACCGCGCCAGCGTGAACCAGAACCTGGCAGCGCTGACCGAGCGGCTCAGCAATCTCACCGACCACATGCGCACCGAGCAGTCGGTGATGCTCTCCATCGCCGAGACCCAGGCCAGTCTGAAACCGCTGTTGCAGCGCCTGGCCGATGCCGGCGAGGAGGGCGCCGGCGGCCTCGACAAGGCCACCAAGGGGCACATCCGCAATCTGGACCTGCGCCTGGAGCGCATGTCGGCGGAGATGGCGCACGGCCGCGACTCGGCGGTCGAGGAACTGCGCAGCGAAATCCGCCTGCTGACCCGCACCCTGGCGGCCATGGCCGAAGAGGGCTAAGGCGCGATGTATGCGCTGGGCAGAGGAGGCTCACGCCGCTCGATCAACATCTGGCCGGGCTTCGTCGACGGCCTCGCCACCCTGCTGCTGGTGGTCATCTTCGTCCTCATGGTCTTCATGGTGGCGCAGTTCTTCCTTTCGGTCGCCATCACCGGCAAGGATGAGGCGCTGACGCGCCTGGAATCGGAAATCAACGAGCTGGCACAGCTCCTGGCGCTGGAGCGCAGCGCCAACAGCGATCTGCGCCTCAACGTGCAGCAGCTCTCCGCCGAGCTGCAGAGCTCCCTGGCCTCGCGCGAGTCCCTGGCCAGCCAGCTCGCCACCGTCAGCGAGGAACGCGAGTCCCTGGCCAACCAGCTTGCCGCCCTGGCCGACGAGCGCGACCGTCTGGCCTCGCTGTTGAGCGAGGAGCAGAGCGAGCGCGAGCGCCTGGCCGGCGCCGTCGCCAGCAGCGAGGAGGAACTGGCCGCCGCGCGGGCGGAGCTGCAGCAGAACCGCCAGGCCCTCAGCGAGGCCGAAGCGGCCCTGGCCGACGAGCGCGACGATCTGAACGCCGCCCTCGCCCGCCTGGAGGTCGAGCAGAAGAAGCTTGAGGAGGCCCTGGCCGTCATCGCCGCCGGCAAGGCCGAGCTGGAAGACGCCTATTCGACCATCGACGCCGACAAGGAAAAGATCGAGGCGCAACTCGCCGAGCTGGCGATCCTCAAGTCCCTGCGCGACGACCTGGTGGAGAAGCTGCAGGCCTCGCAGAGCTCGCGCGAAGGCCTGGAAAGCGAGCTGGAGTCCGAGCGCAAGGCGCTGGCCGACCAGAAGCGGCTTTCCGAGGAAGCCCAGCTTCAGGTGACGCTGCTGAACCGCCAGCTCGCGGCGCTGCGCGAACAGCTCGCCCAGGTTGCCCAGGCGCTGGAAGTCTCCGAAGCCAAGAACAAGGAGCAGGAGGTGCAGATCGCCGATCTCGGCAAGCGCCTCAACGTCGCCCTGGCCAGCAAGGTGCAGGAACTGGCGCGCTACCGTTCCGAGTTCTTCGGGCGCCTGCGCGAGGCCTTGGGCAACCGCCAGGACATCCGTATCGTCGGCGACCGCTTCGTCTTCCAGTCGGAAATCCTCTTCGCCAGCGGCCAGGCCACCATCGGCGCCGAGGGGCAGCGCCAGCTGGCGCAGCTGGCGGCCACGCTGAAGGAGATCGCGGCCACCATCCCCAGCGAGCTCGACTGGGTGCTGCGCGTCGACGGCCACACCGACCGTGCGCCCATCAGCACCTCCGCCTTCCCCTCGAACTGGGAGCTGTCGACGGCGCGTGCCGTCTCGGTGGTGAAGTTCCTGATCGCCCAGGGCATCCCGCCGGAGCGTCTGGCCGCCACCGGCTTCGGCGAGTTCCAGCCGCTCGACCCGGGCGGCGACGAGATCGCCTACCGCCGCAACCGCCGCATCGAATTCAAGCTGACCCAGCGCTGA
>JBNKHC010000443.1:0-6196 GCA_050290145.1 Kiloniellaceae bacterium
GCTGGAAGACCGCGTCGGGGAGCTGGATGCGAACCTGGCAGCCCGCGAGGAGGAGACGGCGCGTCTGGAAACGGCCCTGGCCGAAGAGCGCACGCGCCTGAGTGACGCCGAACGGCGCGCGGCCGCGCAGGCGGCCACCGCCGAAGCGCTTTCCACCGAAGTGCAGGAACTGGACGCCTTGAAAGGCCGTCTCGCCGAGCTGGAGCGCCAGGTGGCGGCGCGGGGTGAAGAGGCGCGGCGGCTCCAGACGCCGCCGCCCATTGAAGTCACCGAAGCGTCCGACCCGCAACAGCTCCCTTCCCATCGGGAAGAGGAGCTCGATGCGGCGCGCCAGGAGCTGGCCAGGCTGGAAGACCGCGTCGGGGAGCTGGGTGCGAATCTGGCGGTACGCGAGGAGGAGACGGCGCGCCTGGAAGCGGCCCTGGCCGAAGAGCGCGCGCGCCTGAGTGACGCCGAGCGGCGCGCGGCCGCGCAGGCGGCCACCGCCGAAGCGCTGTCCGCCGAAGTGCAGGAACTGGACGCCTTGAAAGGCCGTCTCGCCGAGCTGGAGCGCCAAGTGGCGGCGCGGGGTGAAGAGGCGCGGCGGCTCGAGACGGCGCTGGCCGTGGAGCGCGCGCGTCTGGCCGCGGCCGAAGCCGAAGCAGAAGCAGCGGCACAAGCTGCGGCGCAGCCTGTCGCTGAAACCGCCGGGCCCGCCGAGGCGCCGGCGGCCACGGCACCCACGCCGCCGGCCGCCGAAACTCTGGCGCCGCTGCTCTCGCGCATCGAGCAGCGCCAGCTCTACATCGTGGCCGCGGTCGGCGTGATCATTCTGCTGGCGCTGCTGCTCTGGCTGCGGGGGCGGCAGCGTGTCATGGCGGTCGGCGAGCCGCCGGCGCCGCTGCTGCTGTTGACGGTGGCGCCTGAGGTAATGTCGCAGCGCCCGATCATCGAGCTGCCCGAGGGCGCCGAGGTGGCCGAACCTGTTCCCGCGGCCGCGCCCGAAGCGCCGAGGCCGCCACAGCGGCCGCCGGAGATGCCGCGCCTGCGCATGGGCCCGGGCGAGAGAGCGCAGATCAAGGTCAGCGGCGTGCCACCGATGACGCCCGAAGCCAAAGCCGCGATGCGGGCGGGTGCGGCCAAGGCCCGCGCGGACGAGGCGGCGTCCCCGGGCCGCGAGGCGGAAGCCGCCGGCCATCCCATGGTCCTGGCCCTGCGCAAGGGCAACCTGCCGCTCTTCGAGTTGCTGTTCGGGGAGATGACCGGCCTGCGCACGCCGCATCTGCAGCGCGTCGTCTACAGCGGCCAGGGCGAAGACCTGCTGGTCGTCTGCCGGGCCGTCGGCATCGACAAGCTGCTCTTCGGCTCGATCTTTCTGCTGACCGATCCCCTGCGTGGCGGCGACGCCGACGAGGATCCGGCGCGGGCGGCGGAGGTGCTGCGGATGTATGACCGGTTGCCGCAGCCCATCGCCCGCAAGGTGCTGGATAAGTGGCGCGAGGGCTGGAGCGAAGAGACGCCGCGGGAGGAGGAGACGTCACTTGGCTAAGCCCCAGCGCGGCCGCGGACCGGCGCGCAAGACGTCGAAGCGTGGCGGGGGAAAGAAGCGGAGCCGGCAGACCGAACCCTGGTGGCGCCGGCTACCGGCATTGCCGGACAGCCTGCGGCGATGGAGTCAGCGCGTGATACTGGCGCTGCTGCTGGTCTTTGTCGTGCTGCCCCTGGGGCTCATCCTGCTGTACCGGGTGGTGCCGCCGCCGGTCACGCCGCTGATGCTGATCCGGCTGGTCGAAGGGCAGGGGCTCGACAAGCAATGGGCCGCCTGGGAGGAGATCTCGCCGCACCTGCGCCAGGCCGTGGTCGCTTCGGAGGACAACCTCTTCTGCCAGCACAGCGGCTTCGACTGGCAATCCCTGGAAGCGGCCGCCAAGGCCTATGCGGCGGGCGAGCGCGCCGGCGGCGGCAGCACCATTTCCATGCAGACCGCCAAGAACCTCTTTCTCTGGCCGTCGCGCAGCATCATCCGCAAGGGACTGGAGGTGCCGCTGACCGCTTTGCTGGAAATGCTCTGGCCCAAGCAGCGTATTCTCGAGGTCTATCTGAATATCGCGGAGTGGGGGCCGGGGATCTACGGCATCGAGGCAGCCGCACAGCACTACTTCAAGCGCGCCGCCGAAGACCTGACGCCGCGCCAGGCCTCACAGCTAGTCGCCGTGCTGCCCAATCCCCTGGAATGGCGGCCGGTGCCGCCCAGCGACTACGTCGCGCGCCGCGCCGCCACCATCCGCACCCGCATCCGCCAGCTCGGCCCCTTGCTCGACTGCGTCCGCGAATAGAGCGCCGGGCTCAGACCCGCGTGTTTGCCTGCATGATGGCGAACATCTCCTGCTCCAGGTCGGCGCGGCGGCGGCGCAGCTGGTCGTCGCGCTGGGCATGCGCCGGGTCTTCCTGGGGGTTCAGCCGGCGGATGTCGGAGGTGAGCTGCGCATGCTGCGCGCAGATGTCCTCGAAATCGGCGTCCCTGGCCGAGATCCGCGTCAGCATGTTCTTCAGGCGGCTTGCGACGATGTCGAAGGGCTTGCTCATGGCGTTTCCTCGCCTGTTTTCCTTGGCGCATTTGCTTCTGAAGCTTTCACCGTGCCACAGGGACGGTCCGGAAAATGTCCCAGGAGCGGTGCCTAGTAGGGCGCTGGAGACGCCCCCTGCGTCGGCTCAGCAGCCGCCGGCGGGCTGAAGCAGGCCCCAGCCGAAGGTGCTGTCGCGCCCCGGGGTGCCGAGATCGCGGGCACTCTGGCGCAGGCTCTGGCGGATCGCCTGGGGCGAGGCGTCGGGGGCCTGGGCGAGGGAGAGGGCCGCCGCCGCCGAGACGAAGGGCGCAGCGAAGGAAGTGCCGCTGTTGTAGCGGCCGCCCTGGCCGCCGCGCGCGCTCCACACGTCGACGCCCGGCGCGGCCAGGTCGATGTAGTCGCCTTGGTTGGCCTCGCTGTAGGGGTGCAGGGCCGCATCCACGGCCGTCACCGCCACCACCGGCGCGTAGCCGGCCGGGAAGACCGGCGCCGCGTTGGGGCCCTCGTTGCCGGCCGCGGCGACCAGCACCATTCCGCTTTCGTGGGCACGTTCCACGGTCAGGCGCATGACCTGGTTGCCGGGGCCCGACAGGCTGAGGTTCACCACTCGCACGCCCTGCTGGCCCAGCCAGTCGATCGAGCGGGCGATGGCATCGGTGGTGCCGATGATGCGGTTGTCGTCCCGCAACGAGAAAATCGCCGCCGCGAAGAGGCGGGCGGCGGGCAGAAGTCCGCTGGAGCTGCTGTCGGGCGCGCCGACGATGATAGCGGCCACGGCCGTGCCATGGTCGGGCGGCGCCGGCGGCACGCCGCCGGCAATGAAACTTCGCGCCGTGACCTGGCGGTCTGCCAGCGCTTCGTGGCCGGTGTCGACCGCGGTGTCGATCAGGCCGACATCGACGGAGGTCTCGCAGGCGCGCTCCTCGTCGGGCCAGCCGATCAGCGCCTTGGCGTAGTGTCGCGGCGCGCCGCCGGCCTGCGAGGCGGCGTCCGGCTCGTAGAGCGTGTTGGCGTCGAAGAGGATGGCCGGGAAGCTCTGGCGCAGGCTGTCGAGCGCGGTCGGCACGTCCTGGCCGCCGGGCACGCCGAGGCGCAGCAGGGCGAAGCCCAGCGCCGGAAGCTCCTGCAGCGAGCGGACCGCGTAGCCAAGGCCGGTGAGCTGCTGGGCCAAGGCGGTCGCGTCGGCGAGGGAGGCGGTGATGGCCAGCACCTCGTCGGGCACGATGTCGGGGTTGGCCGCCGCGGCCTGGTTGGGCTGCGGCGTCGGGCTCGGCGTCGGACTCGGCGTCGGGCCCTGGGGCGGCGCGGCCGAGCTGCCCGCCGGGCGGCGCGGCGCCGGCTCCCGGGCGCCGGGATCGCGGCCCGCGCCGGGATCGACCTGTGCCGTGGTGTTCTTGTCGATGCCGCGACTGTCCGTCTGGTCGCAGATCTGTAGCGGGCGGCCCTGGCCGGACAGCCAATTGCCGGTGCGCGCTTCCTGAATGCCCAGGACGTACCACTTGCCGCGCTCCAGCTTTTTACTTTTGGGCACCGTGGCGCGGATCATCCTGTTGTTCCAGGAGGAGACGGGCAGGGCGACGCTGACGTTGGGATCGCGGATCACCAGCAGCCGTCCCGCGGCGCGGCCCAGATTGCGGCCGCGCACCTTCAGCGTGGCGCCGAAGTCCACGCAGCCGGTGAGGCCGATCCCCATGATGACCGGCTGTGCGGCCGTGGGGGTCGCCTGCGCCTGCGCCGTGTTCTGGGCAGGCAGCAGCACGGCCAGCGCCGCGGCCAGAAGGCCGCCGAGCAGGCTGCCGCGAAGGCGGATCAGCCAGTCTGCGCGCGCGGCGGCCATGGCCCGTCAGTACCTTTCGGCGAAGGTGACGACCGCGTCGTTGGCCCGCAGGGCGGTGAGGGCTTCCTCAACCGTGATGGCCTTGGGGTCGACCAGGCGCAGGTTGTAGATGCCCAGTGCCGTCGGGCCGTCGGCGATGGAGGCGCCGGCCGCCTGCAGCACTTCGCGGATGTCCTGCTCGGTAGCGTCGGGCGCGAAGGTGACCTGCATCACGGCAGGGGACTTGCCGGCGATCGTCACGTCGCCACCCGTCGGGATCAGGCCGCTGTTCATACCGACCATGACACCGGCCTGGACCACGATGGCCAGGCAGGCGGCGATCGCCAGCGGCCGCCAGAAGGAGGCGACGGTCAGGACCTTGCCGGTCATCCTGTCGGCGCTGCCCTTCTGCTGTGCGGCGTCCTGCTTGATCTCGCGCTTCAGGCGCTGCAGGCCCAGCTCGCCCGGGCTGTTCTCGAATTCCTGCTCCTTGACCTGCTGGCGCAGCTGGCGCAGCAGCTCCACCTCGTCGCGCGCGTGGGCGCTCTCTTCCAGGTAGGCCTCGACCGCCCGGCGTTCCTCGGCCTCCAGGGTGCCGTTGACGTACCAGGGCAGCAGCAGGTCCAGGTTCTCGTCTCTTTTTCCGTTGTCAGCCATCATGACAATCCCATCTCTTTGAGCCCCGCAAGGCACTTCATCAGTGCCTTTTTTGCGTGAAACATCCTCGTCTTCACCGTGCCCTCCGGGCAGCCGACGATTTCGGCGATCTGCCCGTAGGGGAGGTCTTCGAAGAAAGCCAGATGGACCACGCTGCGGTGCGCCTCTGAGAGTTGATCAACACAGTGCCGCACCTGTTCCGCATCCTGGGCCGCGGAGAGCGTTTCTGCTGCGTTGGGAGATTCGTCCTCTGCAATCTCCGGATCCAGCTCCACGCTCTCGCCTGGTTTACGCCGCCGGATCCGGTCGATCGCTTTGTGGTGAGCGATGCCCAGAACCCAGGTGCTCACCGAGGATCGGCCTTCAAAGCGGCTGGCGCTGCGCCAGACTTCGAACATGACCTCGTTGAGTACGTCGGAGGCATCGAAGGAATCGTTCAATTTGGAACGAATAAAACGGTAAACGCGCCCTTCGTAGAGGCGATAGAACTCGTCCATCGCGGACTGGTCGCCGTTCGCCATTCGGCTCAGCAGCTCTCGATCGTCTTCAGTCAAGAGTGGCCCCTGTGGCTGGCGGCGGCCACGGCCCCCGTTTAGAGGGCGCAGGACGCCTAGGGTTTAAGGATTTCCCTCGTGGAACTGGTCCCAATAATAGCGCCATTAGCATCAATTGCGGTGACCATCCAGAGGTAGCGCTTGCCGCCCGGCAGCTGGGCCAGGGTAAAGGCCTCCAGGTTTGCCGAAGTCCGCCCGCCGGGGACGAAGATCCCGGCCACGGCCGGCTCGCCTGCCGGCACCGTCTTGGCCGTCATCTGCTCCGCCGTGGCCTGGCTGTCGCGGGCCGGGTCCAGCGGCTCTGCCGGGCCGGCCGGCGCGGCGAAGAAGGAGAGCTGATAGGCATCGGCGCCGCGCAGGGCGTTCCAGGAGAAACGTGTCTCCGCGGTCAGCGGCGCTCCGGGGCGCGGGCCGGTCACCAGGATCTCGCGCTGGGCGGCGAGGGGCGTGCTGCGCGTTTGCGGCGTCACGTAGTACTGCAGCGTCGGCGCGTCGAAGCCGAGGCCGGGCTCGATCATCCTGAGGCGCACCAGGTGGGTGCCTTCCTCGCCGGTGGGCAGCGGCGGGCTGGTCAGCACCGCGCGCCCGCCGGCGCCGACGCCCTGGCGCACCAGGGAGAGGGG
>JBNKHC010000444.1:0-5727 GCA_050290145.1 Kiloniellaceae bacterium
GGGCAGACCGGCCCACGATGAGATGTTGTTCATCGTCGTGCATCAGGCCTACGAGCTATGGTTCAAGCAGATCCTGCACGAGATGGCGCTGGTCGACGCGATCTTCGCCGCCGAGAACCTGGACGACCGCGACATCGGCCGCGCCGTCGCCGCGTTGGAGCGCATCGAGCGCATCCTGAAGCTGCTGATCGCCCAGCTCGACGTGCTGGAGACCATGACGCCACTGGACTTCCTGGAGTTCCGCGACCTGCTGTTTCCCTCGTCGGGGTTCCAGTCCCTGCAGTTCCGCCTTATCGAGATGGGCCTCGGCCTGCGCCGGCAGGACCGCATCGGCTTCGAGGCCAAGCCCTTCGATGCCCGCCTCAGCGAGGCCGATCGTGAGAAGCTTCGGGAGGCCGAGAAGCGGCCCAGCCTCAGCGACCGCATCGAGGCCTGGCTGGAGCGCACGCCCTTCGTGGAGCTGGGCGGTTATAAGTTCCAGGAAGCCTACCGTGCCGCCGTGGCCCGCATGCTGGACCAGGATACGGCGACCCTCAGGGGCAGCGCCCAGATCGCGGAGGAGGAAAAGGCCTCCGGTCTCGCCGCCCTGGCGGCGGCGCGGGCGCGCTTCGAGGCGATCTACGACGAGGCGCGCCACGCGGAGCTGGTGAAGGAAGGGGCCTGGCGCCTGTCCTGGCGGGCTCTGCAGGCGGCGCTGTTCATCAACCTCTACCGCGACGAGCCGGTGCTGCAGCTACCCTTCCGCCTCTTGAGCCTGCTTATGGACATCGACGAGACCATGACCGCCTGGCGCTACCGCCACGCCCTCATGGCCCAGCGCATGATCGGCATGAAGCTCGGCACAGGCGGCTCCTCCGGCCACGACTACCTGGCCGAGGCGGCGCGGCGCTACCGCGTGTTCGGCGACCTCTTCGCGCTCTCCACCTTCCTCATCCCGCGCTCGGCGCTGCCGCCGCTGCCCGGGCCGCTGCGCAGCGCCATGGGCTACAGCTATTCGGCGGGTGGCAGGTGAGTGCCAGCTACAAGGCGCATTTCCGCCGCTTCATCGAGGCCGCGCCGGGGCGCCTGCACTTCGCGGCGCACAGTCACCACTACTGGCCTGATGTCACTTTCGAGGCCCAGGTGCAGTGCTGGGAGGATGCGGCGCGCCTGACCGGCGGCAAGTGGCCGGTCGTGCTGGACGAGGTCATGCCGGAGGTGCAGCGCGGCATTGCCCGCCACCTGAACCTGCCCGATCCCGCGAGCCTCGCCTTCGCGCCTAACACCCATGAGTTCGTGAAGCGCCTGCTGTCCTGCCTGCCGGCCGAACGGCCACCGCGCATTCTGACCAGCGACGGGGAGTTTCACAGCTTCACCCGCCAGATCGCCCGCCTGGAGGAAGATAACCTGGCCGAGGTGACGCGGGTGGCGGTCGAGCCCTTCGAGAACTTTGCCGAACGCTTCGCGGCGGCGGCGCGACAGGGCGGCCACGACATGATCTTCGTCAGCCAGGTGTTCTTCAATTCGGGCTTTGCCCTGGACGACCTTGAGGCCCTCCTGGCCGGCCTGCCGGCGGAGCCCTTCGTGGTCATCGACGGCTACCACGGCTTCCTGGCGCGGCCGAGCGATCTGGGCTCCATCGCCGCGCGGGCCTTCTACCTGGCCGGCGGCTACAAGTACGCCATGTCGGGGGAAGGGGTCTGCTTCCTGCATGCGCCCCCGGCCTTTGGCCAGCGCCCGCGTGACACCGGATGGTATGCGGCTTTCGGTAAGCTGACCCGGGCCGGCGGCAGCGGCGTCGCCTACGCCGAGGACGGTGGCCGCTTTTTCGGCGCCACTTTCGACCCGGTGGGCCTCTACAGGATGCGGGCCGTGCTGCGCTTGCTGGACGAGGTCGGGCTGGATGCGGCGGCCATCCACGCCCATGCGCGCGCCCTGCAGGACCGCTTCCTCGCCGGACTGAAGGCCCGGCCGAGCCCGGCGTTGCCATTGGAGCGCCTGTTGCTCGATCCACGGGCACTGCCCTGCGGCAACTTCCTGACCTTCGAGCTGGGTGGCGAGGCGGCGGCGGGCGACCTCCATGCACGCCTCACGGCCGCGGGCGTGGCCACCGACTATCGCGGCAGCCGCCTGCGCTTCGGCTTCGGTTTGTATCAGGAAGCGGCGGACGTCGATGAGCTGCTGGGGCGTCTGGCGACGCTCTAGGTCCGGACCAGGTTCTAGTTCCAGAACAGGATGGGGACCACGCCTTGCTTCTCGGTCGCGGCCGAGCCGTCCAGCGGCAGGATGCAGGTGATGCGCTTGGCGCGTTCCTCGGCGACCGGGCGGCTGGGGAAGGTCTGCTTGCAGACGGTGATGCCGACGAGACCTTCTGGCGCACCGTCTTCGTCCAGCAGGGGGAGCAGCAGGCGCTCGCCGTAGCTCGGGCGCTGCCACTCATGATAGAGGCGCCCGACCACAAGACAGATCGCCGGCCGCTCGACGCAGGCGCGGAAGTAGCTGAGAACGGTCTCGCGAGCCTCGTCGGCCAGGGTGTCGTCCAGGTACTTGCCCGCCAGGGGGAAGTCGTAGCGCGCCCGGATGTTCTCTCCGACCAGGCGGTAGCGCAGGCGCGCTTCCTCGCGGACGTAATCCATAAGCCAGATATCGGATAGGATCCGCGGCATCGATTCCGGCGCCAGGCTCTGTCGGCTCGGCGGGCGCTCGCCGCTGCCGGCGGCCATCCAGGCGTTCAGCAGCATGGGCGCCTCGGGGCTGGCCAGATAGCCGCGGGCGCCTTCGGCAACCTCACGCCATTGGGCAAAGGAAGGCGACGGGAAGGGAAGGCTGGTCGAGAAGATAACTTGGGTCTCCGCAAACGGCGCGCAAGAAGGCGCCATGCCGGCGCTTCGTCGCGCAAGCTGCCCCAGCAGAGGGCGATCTGCAAGCAGCTTGATGACCGGGGTTTGCCGGGCAGAGGGTGATAAATCTTCGCAGGTTGCCGGCGGGGCGTGCGGCCGTTGTCCGCGCGGCAACCTGCTGAAGAAATCCGGGTCGGCTGTTCGCCTGGCGGCCGCTTTATCCCGTCGCGGCGGCCTTGCGCGCGGCCTTGCGCACGGCAGCCTTTTGCGCTGCCCGCTTGCTCGCCGCGATCTTCTTGGCACCGGCCTTCTTGGCCGCGGCCTTCTTCTTCACTTCGCTCTTGATGGCGCCGGCCTTGGCCGCCTTGCTGCGCTTGGCGGACGTCTTCTTGGCGGCGATCTTCTTGGCACCGGTCTTCTTGGCCCCGGTCTTCTTGGCGGCTGCCTTTTTCGGTGCGGCCTTCTTTGCGACCTTCTTCTTGGCCGCGGCCTTCTTCGTCGCGGTCTTCTTCGCGGCGATCTTCTTGGTCGCCGCTTTCTTGGCGGCGGTACGTTTGGTTGCCATGCAGGTCCCCCTAAATGCTCTAATGTCTCTTGGACGAGCTGGTTGAGGCGGAATACTTCACACGGTTACTTGCGGCTGCTTCCTTGTCGCCGGGCCTTCCCCGAAATGGGCATCCGACTCGGCGCGTGGTCACTGCCGCCGCGCATCTTCAAGCAAATCGAAGCCGTTCTTCAAGAGGGAACAACGTCGCGGCGAATCGATGACGGCCACCTGTGGCCGGCCTGCCGCAGAGTGCCACCGCCCAACCGCGCTAGCGGCATTGCTCCGGCGCGCCTGGGGAGATCCACATCCCGAGTTGCTTGCTGCGGTAAGGCATCACCCTGTCGGGCGTCGGCAACGGTCCGTGCAGTTCCGGGTCCATCCCCTTGTTGATGGCGACGCCGCCTGGATGCGCCGCAAGCCAACGTTCCAGCTGGTTGGGGCCGGTGCGGGCAACGGGTTCGGTCACCCGGGCGAGGAATCCGAACTCCCCCGAGTAGCCTCCGAACCAGGCCAGACCGCAGGCTTGGCGCTCGTGAACCTCGTCGGCCACGCGGGACCAGTCGTAGATGGCGAAGGTCGGCGCAGCGACCATGTGGCCGGCGGCCAGGGTCAGGGCGACGCCAACCGCGATGGCGCTTGCCTGCGCTTTAACGCGGGGCGGCGTCGCGAAGAGCAGCAGGCAGAGGGCCGCCAGCAGGGCCCAGCCCGGCCAGTCGGCGCGCAGGCGATCGAAATAAGCCTGCGTTTGCGGCAGCTGATCGGGAAGGCCGAGGGCGTCGGCCACTTCCAGCAGCGGCGCGGCGAGACCGACCAGCAGCAGCGGCAGGAAGGGCAGCAGCAGGTCGCGCCGGCGCAGTCCGCTGTCACCGTCGCCGATGATCATGCGCGCGACGACGAGGGCGGCTGCCGGCAAGGCCGGCAGCAGGTAGTGGACCTGCTTGCCGGAGATCAGCGAGAAGGCGATGAAGACGGCGACGAACCAGATGGCGCAGAAGCTTATGGCCCTGGCGCTGTCGCGCCAGGCACTTCGGCGCACCCATCGCCACAGCGGCGGCCACCAGCCCCACGGCAGGGCGAAGAGCGGCAGCAGCGGCAGGTAGTACCAGAAGGGCCGGGCGTGCGCGAAGGACTTCACCATGCGCTCGGCGGTCTGTCCCCAGAGAATCATTTCCCGGTACTCGGGTCCGCCGAAGACCGCCGCCGGTACGGCCCAGGCAAGGGCGACGACGGCGCCGCCCAGGACGGCGGCGCCGAGACCCAGGAACCAGCCGCGCAGTCCGCCCGGCGTCTCGCGTGCGAAGACCAGGGCGGCCAGGGCGCCGACGGCGAGGACATGGAGCAGGGCCACCGGCCCTTTGGCGAGGATGCCGAGGCCGAGGCCGAGCGCCACCAGAACCCACCAGGCTCGGCGCCCGCGCCGCCAGACCAGCAGCATGCCGCAGACGCTGAGCAGCAGGCAGGTGGTCAGCAGCCCGTCGAACATCACCAGGCTGGTGTACATCATGACCACCCCGACGGCCGCGAAGACCATGACCGACCAGGGCCCGATGCCGCGCAGCTGCGGCCACAGCAGGCGGGCGACCAGGCCGGTCAGCACCGCCGAGGCGATCCCCGTCGCCAGCACCACCAGGCGCGCGGCCAACGCGCTGGGGCCGCCCAGGCTCCACGCAAGATTGATCAGCCAGAACAGCAGCGGCGGCTTGTGTGAGTAGGGCTGGCTGTTGAGGTGCGGTATCAGCCAGTTGCCCGAAGCGTACATCTCCCAGGCGACGGTCAGATAGCGCGTCTCGTCGACCGGCAGGATCGGGCGGTGGGAGAAGGCAACGACCTGCGCCGCCCAGATCAGCAGTGCGACCGAGAGCGGCAGCAGGCAGGTCTCGAAGGATAAGCCGGCAGCCGATCCCGTACCCTGCTTTGTGGCCTCAGACAGGTTTCTGCTCCTCGCGCTTTTCGCGCAGGCGGAACTGCAGATTGCGCAGGTAGATGATCAGGCCCATCCCCTGGCCGACGATGAAGACCGGGTCCTGGCGCCAGATCGCATAGGACAGCAGGACCGCGCCGCCGGCGAGGCTGAAATACCAGAAGGCGAGGGGAACCACGCTGCGGCGCTGCCGCTCGCTCGAGATCCACTGCACCAGGAAGCGCAGGCTGAACAGGGCCTGGCCGAGGAAGCCGATGGCGAGCCAGGCGACTTGGGCGTTTAAGGGCAGTATCTGCATCATGCTTCGTCACTCGATACTTCTGTGCGATTGCGTCGTTTCATCAGCCACATGACCCCGAAGAGGTCGACGATGCCGACCCACAGGCGGTCCCAGGTGCCGTACTTGGAGCGGCCCCGGGTACGTGGACGGTGGTTCACGG
>JBNKHC010000445.1:0-3650 GCA_050290145.1 Kiloniellaceae bacterium
GATGAACCAGGGCCAGGGCACGCCCAGCAGGAAGCGCTTCACCGGCACCAGCAGGTTCAGCACCATGAAGGTCTTCACCGCCTCGAGCTGGTCGAAGTAGTTGACGTTGATGGTCTGGACCAGGTCTTCCCAGAAGGCTCCAGTGGTGATCTGCGCCGTCGCGGGATAGCTCTGCACGACCGGCAGCACCAGCCCCAAGAAGCCGGTTCCGAGGATCACGACCAGCGCCGCCAGGGTGTAGGGATGGCGCTTCACGAAGGACGGGGCGGTCTCCCCGTGCTCGGGCGGCGGGCGGTTCACGAAGGCCTGGCTCAGACGGTCGAGGGCGATGGCCAGCACCACGATGGCGACGCCGGCTTCCAGCCCTCCGCCGATGTCGAGGCGGCGCAGCGAAGTCAGCACGTCGTAGCCGAGGCCGCCGGCGCCGATCATCGAGGCGATGATCACCATGTTCAGCGACAGCATGATCACCTGGTTGACGCCCACCATGAGGCTGGGCATGGCCGAGGGCACCAGCACCCGCCAGGTCATCTGCCGGCCGGTGCAGCCGACCATGGTGCCGAATTCGCGGATCTCCGATGGCACGCCGCGCAGCGCCAGGGTGGTGATGCGCACCATGGGCGGCATGGCGTAGATCACCGTGGCCACCAGCGCCGCCACCGGGCCGAAGCCGAAGAGGAAGAGGATCGGCACCAGGTAGGCGAAAATCGGCACCGTCTGCATGAGATCCAGCACCGGCGTCAGCACCCGGTCGAACCAGCGCCAGCGGTAGCCGCCGATGCCCAGCAGCAGGCCGCCGCCCACGCCCAGCGGCACGGCGATGAGGATCGAGGCCAGGGTGACCATGGCGCTTTCCCACTGGCCGAAGACCGCGAGATAAAGGAAGCAGAGGCCGACAAAGACCGCCATGCCGATGCTCTTGGCGTAGTGGCCGATGGCGGCGACCACGAAGATTACGGCGATCCAGCTGAGCGGCGGCAACCACTGCACGGCCTCGTCACCCAGGCCCTGGACGAAGCCACTGACCAGCACCGCCTTGGCCAGGTCGTAGGGCTGCTCCAGCAGCCAGGCGATGCCGCGGGTCAGGTCGGTGAAGCTGAAGAGGCCGAAGTGCGCGTCCTCCACCAGCCACGACATGAAGGCGCTGATGTCGCTCTTCATGGAGATGCGCAGCTCACGCGGCACCTTGACCAGCCAGCGCGCATCGAGGGCCTTGGAGAGGTCGCGGCTGGTGTGCGCCAGGATGAAGGTCGCCAGTCCCAGCAGCAGCCAGGTCAGCGCACCGGGGGACAGCGGCAGCCCCTTCGGCTTGGGGGCGGAGGTCTCCAGCGCCGGCTCGGCCATCAGCGCCTCTCCCCGGTCAGGTGGGGCCGGCCGATCAGGGTGTCGACCACCGCGCGGCGGTCGAGGCTGCCGATGACGGCGCCGCTCTCGTCGACCACGGCGAAGGGCTTGCCGGCGGCTTCCACGCGGTCGGCAACGGCT
The DNA here is from genome assembly GCA_050290145.1 of Kiloniellaceae bacterium. Taxonomy (GTDB): domain Bacteria; phylum Pseudomonadota; class Alphaproteobacteria; order Kiloniellales; family Kiloniellaceae; genus Pelagibius. The sequence goes on from JBNKHC010000445.1 coordinate 1,486, forward strand.
TCGATGCGGTCGCTCGCGCTGACCTGCCCCGCCGTCTCCCCTGCCGGCGCGCCCGGCTGCATCACCGCGCGCACGGTCAGCACCTTGGCGCGCGGAATATGCCGGGTGAACTCGGCGACGTAGTCGTCGGCCGGGGTCAGCACCAGCTGCTCGGGCGTGTCGACCTGGATCACCGCGCCGTCCTTCATGATGGCGATACGGTCGGCCAGGCGGATGGCTTCGTCGAAATCGTGGGTGATGAAGACGATGGTCTTCTGCAGCATGGACTGCAGGCGCAGGAACTCGTCCTGCATCTCGCGGCGGATCAGCGGGTCGAGCGCCGAGAAGGGCTCGTCCAGGAACCAGATCTCCGGCTCCACCGCCAGCGAGCGGGCGATGCCGACGCGCTGCTGCTGGCCGCCGGACAGCTCGCGGGGGTAATAGGCTTCGCGGCCCTTCAGGCCGACCAGCTCGATGACCTCCAGGGCGCGCGCCTCCCGGGTGGCGCGGTTGACACCCTGGACCTCCAGCGGAAAGGCCACGTTCTGCAATACCGTGAGATGAGGCAGCAGGGCGAAGTGCTGGAACACCATGCCCATCTTGTGGCGGCGGATCTGGATCATCTCGCGCTCGCTGGCGCGCAGCAGATCGATGTCCTCGAAAAGGATCTCGCCGGCTGTCGGCTCGATCAGCCGCGACAGGCAGCGCACCAGGGTCGACTTGCCGGAGCCGGACAGGCCCATGATGACGAAGATCTCGCCCTGGCGGACCTCGATATTGGCCGCGCGTACCGCGCCGACGAGGCCGGCGGCCTGGATCTCCGGCAGGCCGGGGGGGGTCGCCTGTTCGGCCAGGAAGCGCTCGGCGCCCTCGCCGAAGAGTTTCCAGACGCCGCGGCACGCCAATTTGACGGGTTTTTCCTGCATCATAGCCTCGAAGTTCCCCTGTTCGGGGGAACGATGAGATACCCGGCACCCGAACTCAATGGCCGAACCCAAATCTTTCTGTGATGGAAGCATCGGCTGCCGCCGCCGCCCCGACGAGCCGTCCGGCCCCCGGGCGGCGGCCGGCGTCCCCTGAGGGATCACGCCGGTCGCCTCCCAGACCCCCGATCACTCAGGGGACACACGCGCAGGGGGTCTCACTGCGCATCTCGTTGCGGTTTACTTGATCCAGCCGCTCCAGGTCGCCTCGTTCTTGGCGATCCAGTCGGCAACCACGGCGTCCAGATCCTTGCCGTCCAGATCGACGGCGGCGACCATGGCGCCCATTTCCTCGTTGCTCACCTTGAAGGCCTTGATGGCCGCGTAGGCGCCCGGCCACTTGTCCTTCACCCCGGCCCAGGACACCTTCCAGATCGGTCCGCGCGGCTTGCCGCAGTCGTAGGCCATGTCCGGGTTCACGCCCCAGGAGGGATCGTCGTAGCACTCGGCCGTGTACTTCGGGAACTCGACCCACTCGCCCTCGTACTTGATCGGCGCCCAGTGCGGCGCGTAGACCCACAACAGGACCGGCGCCTTGCGCTGGTAGGCGGACTCGAGCTCGGCGAAGAGCGCCGCGTCGGTGCCCGCATGCACCACCTCGTAATCCAGCTCCAGGGCCTCAGCGCGCTCGTCATCGAAGCCGCCCCAGGTCACGGGGCCGCCAAGATAGCGGCCGTTCGGCGCGGTCTCCGGCGTGGAAAAGGCCTCGGCGCAGTCGTTCAGCGCTTCCCAGTTGGGCAGGCCCGGGCACTTCTCCTTCATGTAGGCGGGGTACCACCACTCCTCGATGGCCTGCATGCCGGTCTCGCCCAGGTTCTCGACCTTGCCGGTGGCCGTGGCCTCGTCCATGGCCTCGCGGCCCGTGGTTTCCCAGATCTCCATGGCGACGTGCAGGTCGCCGGTCTTCAGGCCCGCGAACTGCGCGATGTAGTCGGCCTGAACGTATTCGATGTTGTAGCCGGCCTTCTTCAGCACCTCGCCCATGAGCTTCGTGGTGATGAGCTGGCCCGTCCAGTCGTGCAGCGTCAGCTTGATGGGATCCTTGGATTCCACGTCCGCCAGCGCGCCCCCGGCGGCGCCCAGGCCGACCGCCAGGCCCAGCCCGGCGCCCAGCAGCATCTTCAGATGTGTGCGCATCCTACCGTCCTTCCCGTTCCGATTCTTTATGTGCCTCATATTCCCCGGCTCCCGGCCCATTCAGCG
>JBNKHC010000446.1:0-3131 GCA_050290145.1 Kiloniellaceae bacterium
GTCCCTGAAGTCGATCTCGCCGTCGGCCGTAGCCTGGATGCGCGTCGTGTCGACCAGCATGGCGGTCGGCCGCATGAGCCCGTCCTGGAGCTCGAAACGCGCCACCAGGCAGTTGACCTTGGAGGCCTCTGGATCCAGCGAAGGCAGCACCGAGGTGAAGAGGTTGACCGCCCAGAGATCGAACAGGCCCGCGTTCAGGTCCCGTGGCCAGACGGCGAAATCGATATGGCCATTGGCGCCGACCATCACCCGCCCGAGATCCGGTCCCCGCGTGCCCAGGTCGAGGTAAAGGCTGATCAAGCCGCCGGTCGTCGACTGCGGATCGATGCGCCGCGCCAGGATGCCGAGGTCAAACCGCTCTCCGCAGATGCGCAGCAGACCATGCAGGCGGCGATGACCACCATGGGCGAGGCGCGCCGGGCGCTGAGCGACGTCAGTAGCCTGTTGCAGAACGTCGACGCCCAGGTCCAGCCCCTTGCCGACCAGGCCAACGAGCTGCTGAAGGGCGCTAACCTGGCCATGGACGACGCCCGTGCCGCCATCGCCGGCGTGCGCACCGTCATCGCGGCCGACTCACCGGTCGTCTTCCAGATCAACACGACGCTGCAGGAGATCAGGTCCGCCGCGACGACCATCCGCGAACTGGCGGACTACCTGGAACGGAACCCGAATGCCTTGATCACGGGCAAACAGTGAATCATGGGGACTGCCGAATGAAGGGGACGCTAATGAAGCCCATGACCGCCGCTTTCCTGCTCGCCCTGCTCGCCGCGGGCTGCGCCGGCGAGAGTCAGCCTTCCCGCTTCTACGTGCTGTCGTACCCCTCGAGCGACGGCAGCGGCGAGGCCACGACGACGAAGCGGGCGGGGCTGGGGCTGGGTATCGGTCCCGTCGCCCTGCCGCAGTATCTCGACAGGCCTCAGATTGTGCGTCGGAGTGACGGCAACCGCCTGGAGTTGGAGGAGTTCGACCGCTGGGGTGGCCGGTTGGGGGAGAACTTTGTCACCGTCCTGGCGGAAGTGCTCTCCGATAAGCTCCAGACAGATCGGGTTTCGGTCTACCCCTGGAGCCGCCCGGAAGAGGTCGAATACCAGGTGATCGTCAATGTGACCGCTTTCGAGACAGACGAGAGCGGGCAGAGCGTGCTAGACGCCCGCTGGACCATTATCGACGCCCGCCGTCAGAGCGTCCTCTCCATGGCGCGCACCAGCCTGCGCGAGGTGGTTGCCGAGCAAGCCGCCTTACCGGACCAGGGCGTGGACTACGATGCGGCGGCGGCAGCTATGAGCCGGAACGTTGCGGAGCTGGGAGATGTGATCGCCGAGGAGATCCAGGCTCTTGCCGCTCGCTAGGGGGCCGGACTGCGACCAATTGTACCTTGGTTCCCGACCGTCAAAGGCGGCATTATCCGGAAAACCCATCAACCGCCTCCCAAGACGCTGAGTTTGAAACACAGTTTATGATCGATGAGCACGACGAACTTCCCCGCCCGCCGCTCGGCCCTGCCATGTGGCGCGGGCTGCGCGGGCTCTGCCCGTCCTGCGGCGAGGCCAAGCTCTTCGCCCGCTACCTGAAGCAGGTTGAGACCTGCCCGGCCTGCGGGGAAGACCTCGGGCACATCCGCTCCGACGACGCGGCACCCTGGCTGACCATCCTGGTGGTGGGGCACATCGTCGTGCCCCTGATGTTCTCGGTCGAGCGTTTCACCGAGTGGCCGGACTGGATCTCCATGGTCGTCTGGCCGCTGATCGCCCTGGCGCTGGTCCTGGTCATCCTGCCGCGGGCCAAGGGCCTGCTCCTCAGCATCATCTGGGCGACCAGGGCGCCGGGTTCGGAGCGCGACTGAGCACCGTCCGCCTCACGGCAGCTTCAGCCCCTTGACGCCGGTCAGCACGGCGCTGTCGAAGACGGCCCCCCGGGTGTTGGCGCCGGTGAAGTCGGCTTCACTGAGGTCGGCCCCGGCGAAATCGGCATGGGGCAGGTCCGCGCCCCGGAAGTTGACCCCCTTCAGCTTGGCGAACTTGAAGTCGACGCGGCCCAGCTCGGCGCCCTCGAAGTTGGCCCCGGTCAAATCGGCGCTGGCGAACTCGGTGCGGATCAGGCCCATGGACTGGTTGCGCATGTCGGCCGAGGCATGCAGGTGGGAGAGGTCGGCGCCGCGCAGGTCGGCGAAGTGGAAGCGCGCCGTCACCCGCGCGCCCGTCAGCTTTGCGCCGGTGAACTTCACCGCCTCGGCGGGCTGGATCTCCATGCCCTGGGAGACCACCAGGGTTTCCAGCACCGCTTCGGACAGGTCGGCGCGGGAGAAGTCGGCCGCCATGATCCAGGCCAGGTTCAGCCGCGCCCGTGAGAGGTTGGCCTCGACCAGCCTGGTCCCTGCCAGCTTGGCGCGACGCAGGTCGCAGCCGGAGAGGTCGGTGCCGCTGAGGTCGGCGCCGGAGAAGTCGAGGCCGCTCAGGTCCAGGCCTGCCAGGGAACGCCCGGCCAGTGCGGGCGCGCGGCCCTCCTTCTGAGCGGTGGCCAGCTCGGCCGCCACCTGGCTGCGGCTCAGTTCCGCCGCTCCGGCGGCAGAGGCCAGCAGCGGCAGAAGAAGCAGCCAGAGGAACCTCCAGGGCCCAGGCATCGTATCCTCCCGTGCTTGGTTTTACGGCCAGGATAGAGGGCAGGGGGGCGCAACCTCTATCCGACCAAGGACTAGGTTTCGTTCACGATTTCGGGATCGGGCGGCCTCGACAAGCTACGCCCGTCCAGCGCATAGTGCCGCCGCGCCGGAAAGTCCGTGAAGGCAGGGAAAATGACCAGGGAAGAACAGCAACTGCGCCAGGGCATCATCGACACCTGCCTGGCCATGAACGCCCAGGGGATCAACCAGGGCACCTCGGGCAACGTCTCGGCGCGCCACGGCAAGGCCATGCTGATTACCCCTTCGGGCATTCCCTACGAGGAGCTGAAGCCGGCGGACATCGTCGCCATGTCCTTGCAGGGCGACGATGGCGCCTATGAGGGCAAGCTGGCGCCTTCCTCGGAGTGGCGCTTCCACCTGGACATCATGGCCGCGCGCCCGGAGGTCGGGGCCATCGTCCACACCCACAGCACCTATGCCACCGCCATGGCGATCTGCGGGCTGGAGA
>JBNKHC010000447.1:0-3958 GCA_050290145.1 Kiloniellaceae bacterium
GCCGGAGAGGACGATGCGCCGCAGCCCCCGCGCCTCGGCAAGCGTGGTCGCGGCCCGGGCCAGGGCGTCGATGAGGCCGAGGTGGAAGCGCGCGGCGATACGGCCCGGTGCCACATTGCGGGCCAGGTCGTCCAGCAAGGCGGCCCAGAGCGGCTGCCAGGCGAGCACCAGGCGCTCTTCCGACAGCAGGGCCACGGGATAGGCCGCCTCCGCCGCCATGCAGGGCCGTGCCAGGGTTTCCAGCTCCATGGCGGCCTGAGCCTCGTGGCTCTGGCCGTCGCGGCAGAGCCCGAGAGCCCCGGCCACGGCATCGAACAAGCGCCCGGCGGAAGAAGCCGGCGGCGCGTTCAGCCCCTGGGCGATCATGCGGTCTAGGGTTTCCAGCGGCCGGCCGGCCAGGCCGGCCGTTTCCATGCGCCCGGTCATCCCGGCGGCCCTCAGATGGGCATAGGTGTTGCGCCAGGGCTCGCGCGCGGCCTTGGCGCCGCCGGGCATGGCGACCGGCAGGAAATGGCCCAGGCGCTCGAAGCCCGCATAGCCGCCGGCCAGGAACTCGCCGCCCCAGATGGCGCCGTCCTCGCCCAGGCCGAGACCGTCGAGGATGAGGCCCAGGGCCTCTTCCTCCCCCGGCGCCAGGCCGTGCTCGGCCAGGCAGGCGGCAAGGTGGGCGTGATGGTGCTGCACCGGCACCAGGCGCGCGCCGCTCTCTGCGGCCAGGGCCGCGCCCCACTGGGTCGAGAGATAGTCGGGATGCCGGTCGACGGCGATGACCTCGGGATCGAAGTCGTAGATCTGCCGGTAGAGCGCCAGCATGGCGCGGTAGTCGGCGTGGGTCGCCACCTCCTCCAGGTCGCCGATGTGCTGGGAGACCACGGCCTGTCCCCGGCGCAGCAGGCAGAAGGTCGCCTTCAACTCGCCGCCCAGGGCCAGCACCCGCGGCGCTTCCTTGAAGGGCGCGGCAAGGTTGATCGGTGCCGGCGCCATCCCCCGCGCGCGGCGCAGCACCGAGGGACCCGGCGCATCGAGGCGGACCACCGAGTCGTCGAGGCGGTTGACGATGGCGCGGTCGTGCATCAGCCAGGCCCCGGCGATGCCGGCGAGGCGCGCGCGGGCCTCGGCGTTGTCCGTCACCTGCGGCTCGTCGCTGCGGTTGCCGGAGGTGAGCACGATGGGGCCCGCGACGGCGCGCAGCAGCAGGTGATGCAGCGGCGTGTAGGGCAGCATGACGCCGAGGCTGTCCTGCCCCGGCGCGACGCCCTCGGCCAGGCTTTCGCCTGCCGCGCGCAGCAGCACGATGGGCGCGGCGGGACTGCCCAGCACTTCGGCTTCCGCGTTGCTCACCCGGGCGAAGCGTCGGACCATGGCGAGGTCGCGGGCCATGACCGCGAACGGCTTGCCGTAGCGCCGCTTGCGGCTACGCAGCGCGGTGACGGCCCCGGCATTGCGGGCGTCACAGGCGAGATGGAAACCGCCGATGCCCTTCACCGCGACGATGGCGCCTTCGCTGATGAGGCGCGCGGCCTCCGCCAGGGGATCGGCCACCGCCTGCCGCCCTTCCTCCGTTTCCAGCCACAGGCTCGGGCCGCAGTCCGGGCAGGCGTTGGGCTGGGCGTGAAAACGCCGGTCGGCCGGATCCTCGTACTCGCGCCGGCAGGCCGGGCACATCTCGAAGACACTCATGGAAGTGGTGGCGCGGTCGTAGGGAATCTCCCGCACGATGGAAAGACGCGGGCCGCAGTGGGTGCAGTTGGTGAAGGCATAGCCGTGGCGCCGGTCGGCGGGGTTGAGCACCTCGGCGAGGCAGGCCGGGCAGGTCGCGGCGTCGGGCACGATGCCGGTGCGCACCTCCCCCTGGCCGCTGTCGGCGATGCGGAAACCGGCAGCGGGCGCTCGGCCCTCCAGGGCCTCGGCCTCCACCGTGTCGACCCGCGCCAGCGGCGGCGCCTCGCTCTGCAAGGCGTCCAGGAAGCCCGCCAGGGCGGCGGCGGCGCCCCAGGCCTCGATCTCCACGCCCTCGCCGTCGTTGCGCACCAGCCCCGCCAGGCCCGCGTCCCGCGCCAGGCGCCAGACGTGGGGGCGGAAGCCGACGCCCTGGACCAGCCCGCGCACCCGGATGCGGCAGCCTTCGGTCTCGGCGAGCGGCAGGGCCATGGCGTTGCTCCTCAGTGCACCGTGCAGACGAGACAGGGATCGAAGGAGCGCACCACGTGCTGGACCGCCACCGGCTCGCGCTCGCCCGCGCGCAGCGGCGCGCCGACCAGCGCCTGCTCCAGGGCGCCGGGCGTGCCCGCCGCATCGCGCGGCGAAAAGTTCCAGGTCGTCGGCGCGATGATCTGGTAGTTGGCGATGACGCCCTTTTCCACCTTCAGCCAGTGGCCGAGGGAGCCGCGCGCCGCCTCGGTGAGGCCCGTCCCCTGCGCCGTCTGCGGCATGGCCGCGTGATCGATGAAGCGTTCGCCGGGGCGGACCTCCTCCACCCAGCGCTCCATGGCCATGACCACCAGGGCGATCTCCAGCAGGCGCGCGACGACGCGGGAATGGACGTTGCCGCCGCCGGCCGCCACCAGGTCGCGGACCAGCGGGTGGCCGTCGACCGCCTGGCGGGCCAGCGCCCCGGTCTCGATCACCTTGCCGCCCAGGCGCGGCGCCTTGCACCAGGTATAGCCTTCGCTTTGCTCGCCGTCGGGCCTGGTCTCGCCCTCGAAGGGCGCCTGCGGGCCTGCGGCCTCGCGGTACCAGGCATGGCTCAGGTCCTCGCGGATGAGGTCCGTGTCCAGGGTTGCCGCGTCTTCGCCGCGCGTGAAGACGCCGCGCCGGAAGAGGGTCGCCCCGCCGGCCCCGTAGGCGCCGTAGCTCATGAAGCGGTCGCCGGCGCGGCCCAGGCGGTCGAGCCCCAGGACTTCGGAGATCTTGAGGAAGTGGCGGAAGTCGCTGCTGGCCGCCGGGCGCTCCGCGGCCCAGGCGGCCAGCTCTGCGGCGCAGGACAGTTCGGCAATGCGCTCCAGCGCGTCGCCGTAGAGATGGCGTTCGAGAAAGCGGCGGAAGGCCGTGAGCACCGCGGCAAGCCGCGCCAGCTCGTTGGCACTGACCGCGCGTGTCGAGCCGCCGGGCTGGATGCCCAGGGTGTGCGGCCACTTGCCGGCGAGGAGGCCCATGACGTGCATGAACTGGGCGCGCGCCGGCAGGACGTCCTGCGCCGCCGTGCCCTTCACCGCCCGGAAGCGTGCCGCCGCCTCGGCGTACCAGCTCTCCCCGGCGTAGGTTTCGCGCGCGAAGTCCGGCATGAAGAAGAGATAGAAGTGGGTCAGGTGGTCGGCCACGTTCTCCGCCGCGTGGATCAGGTTCACCGCCAGGCGCCCGTTGGGCGGCATGGCGAGCCCCTGCGTCTCGGCCAGGGCAGAGGCAGCGGCCACCGACTGGGAGACCGAGCAGATGCCGCAGATGCGTGGCGCGTAAACCAGGGCGTCGGCCGGCGGCTTGCCGCGCAAGATCTGCTCGAAGCCGCGGTAGAGGGGCGAGACCACCCGGGCCTCGCGCACCGCGCCGCCCTCAATGTCGAGCTTCACCTCCAGGTCGCCCTCGACCCGGTTGAAGGGGCCGACGATGAGGCGGCTCATGGCGTCCGCTTCCGGCGGTCGGCCGGCGGCAACACCAGATGATCCTCGACCGCGTTCTTCTTCAGCCGCGCCGGCGTCGCCGCCTTGGAGAGGGAGGCGAGCGCCACGAACCAGGCCTTGGGCATGTCGGTCGGCAGGCCGATGGGAATGCCGGAGACCTTCGGCGTCTCGGTGAAGGTATGGCCCGGCTCCTCGAAAACCGGGGCCGTGCAGTTGATGCAGGGATAGCCGCCGTCGATGCAGGAGCCCGAGCCGTTCCATGGCCGGATGTTGCAGTCGGCGCGCGCCTGGGTGCCCTTGCAGCCCAGGTTCTCCATCATGCAGCCCAGGTCGCAGAGCTT
>JBNKHC010000448.1:0-2334 GCA_050290145.1 Kiloniellaceae bacterium
CCAAGCCTTCTTCGGGGCCCGGCGGGAGACCGCCGGGCCCTTTTTCTTTGCGCGACGTGACCCTGCCTGCAGAGCGGCGGCCGCGGCCTGACGCTGGTCTTCTGCCCGGTAAGTGAGGGCGGGAAGGGCGGCGGCGCGGCCCGGACGACGGCCTGGGCCAGGTGCTGGAGCCGCCACCGCCCGGGGCGTCAGCGACCCCACCCACGGCGCTGCCGTCGCGCTTCATCGGCCCTGGAGGACGAGAGACCGACCTGCGGCGCGCCGGTGCGGCGGAGGAGAGCGCACCCTGGCGATCGACGGGATCCGCCTGGATGTCGGGACGCGCATCACCCTCGAGTCGGCCGGCGGCACTCACGACGAAGCCTGGAGAAGTTGAGCACAAGACCAGGACAAGTTACTCGCTCAAGTAGCTAAAATTAATCTTGAGTTTATTTGGCCATTAGCTGGGCGGGTCTTTAAACGCGTAAAAGTGTGATTGAAGTGCTACTAATAAAAAATCAACGTACAGAGGAGTCGTTAACCTTTGGGGGTAAAAGCGTTAACCCTTTTTGTGGTTTTAGTCCGAATGTTTCAAAAAACGCATACATAACGCCATTGATTCGAGCGGAGGTTTACTTGCTATTAACACCTGTTTTACCCAAACTGCGACCAATTGGATTAAGCGGGGCCAGGGTGCCCGCATAACGTTTGCGCGCGTCGCGCGTTTTGGCACCCAGGCCGGTTATAGCGGAGGCAGAAAAAATGACGGACGATCTCACCCGCGGTTACGAGGGTCAGGACGACAACGTAACCGAGTCCGCCGAGGCGACGACTTCTGAAACCGGTGCCGAGAGCAGCCTGGCCATGGTTGGCCAGGCCGGCGAAGCCATTGTCGTGAACCGACCGGCTGCGGGCCAGACCGTTGAGATTCAGGCTGCCGCGGGGCAGACCTACGAGCTGAGCTTCCCCCCCGGCCAGGCGCAGGTCCAGGTGCAGGGTGACAACTTCATCCTCGCCTTCGACGACAACGGCGACGGCACGCCGGACAGCCAGATCGTCTTCGTCGGCCTGGTGAACCTGGTCGATGCGGGTGAGGCGCCGACCTTCGAAGTGGCCGGTGTGCCCATCGGTTCCGATGTGCTTCTGTCTCAGGCCCTGGCGCTTGCGGGTGAGCAGCCTGACCTGACCGAAGTGGCAGCCGGGCCCGGCGCGACCGGCGGCGGTAATTCCGTTTACGACGATAATCTGGGTGACATTCTGGATCTGCTGGTGGCGCAGGGTGTGATCCCGCCGGTGGAACTCCAGTTCGGCCTGATCAATGTCGAGCCGGAGCCGATCATCCTGCTGGTCGAGGACGTCCCGCTGCTGATCAACGAGATCGGCGTGCGCGTCGCGATGGAGATTCCGAGCGCGCCGGGTGAGGAGCTGGGCTCACCGTCGATCATCGACGATGCGGATGTTGGCTATGACCCCTTCGGCGGGGAAGAGGGCGAGGAGGCGATCCCCGAAAATCTGCCGTTTGTCGATGCCAACGGGACGCTGGCGACGGCGCAGGTCATCGACCGTGCCGACTTCGGCGTCGCGCCGAGCGTGAACGTTGGCGACGATTCCGATCCGCGCGTGCAGATCAACGGCATCATCAATTCTCAGTTCGATATCGACTTTTACTGCATCGAGCTGAAGGCCGGCGAGACGGCGACTTTCGACATCGATTTCGGCGAGGACCAGGGCGACTGGGTCGACATCCAGCTCTGGCTCTACGATTCGGACGGCAACCTGCTCGACGACAACGACGATGCCGACACCACGCTTGGCGGCGAAGGCTCTATCGACGAATACGATTCCTACATCGAGTTCACCGCGTCGGAAGACGGCGTCTACTACATCGGCGTTACCGCCCACAACCAGGATCTGGGCGATTACGGTATCCCTGACGGCGAAGACAACGACGAGACCGGCGACTACGTCCTGCAGATCTCGATCGACAATTTCGAGGGTGGAGGCTCGGTAGAGCAGCCTTTCTGCGAGGTGCTGCCCGAGTACAATTTCGTTGAGTTGATCAACACCTCCGCGGCGGCCTATGACCCGAGCGGCCTGGTGCTGCAGATCCTCGGCGAGGATCTCGGCGTCACCGCCTTCACGATTCCGGGCGGCGTTCCGGCGATCCCGGCCGGCGGCTTCGTCGTGTTCTACCAGCTGGCCGACCCTCAGGCCGACGGCGACCTGACGACCGAGGACATCGTCTGGCGCGTGTTCAACGCCGACGGCGAAGTGGTTTCCGGCGGCACTATCGATGACGCTCCCTTCTGGGACCTGGGCTACGACACCACCTATCCGATCGGCGTCAACCTGCTG
>JBNKHC010000449.1:0-2847 GCA_050290145.1 Kiloniellaceae bacterium
GCCGCCGGAAAGCCCCCGAAAGGGGTGGATTTCCGCCCCCTAAGGGCCTCATGAGCCCGCTTGAGGCATCAGTCGCTTGGACCTATAGTCGCCTGGACAGATACCTTCTTCGGGATTGATTCGTTCGGGGCGCGCGCCGCAAGGGCGCCTGGCACCCCGGGGGCACGGAAAACCATGAGCGATCGCAAATTCAAGCACTTCGGCGCCGGACAGCCGCGCCGCCGAAGCTCACCGCTTCGGCTCGGCCGCTTCGCGGCCGCGGCGCTGCTGGGCCTTAGCCTGGTGGCCTGCAGCGGCGACGACCGCCCGGCCTACGTCGAACAGCCGGTCGAAGACCTCTACAACGGCGCCATGAACGCCATGCAGGCCGGCGACTACGAGGAGGCGGCGCGCCTCTTCGACGAAGTCGAGCGCCAGCACCCCTACTCCGAATGGGCCTCCAAGGCTCAGCTCATGGCCGCCTACGCCTTCTACCAGGAGAATTCCTACGACGAGGCGATCAACGCCCTGGACCGCTTCATCGAGCTGCATCCCGGCAGCCCCGACGTCGCCTACGCCTATTACCTGAAGGCGATCAGCTACTACGAGCAGATCTCCGACGTGCGGCGCGACCAGAAGATGACCGCCGAGGCGCTGACCTCGCTGGAGGAGCTGGTCCGCCGCTTTCCGAACAGCAAGTACGCCCGTGACGCCGAGCTGAAGATCGACCTGGCGCTCGACCATCTGGCCGGCAAGCACATGGCCATCGGCCGCTTCTATCAGGGCCGTAGCGAATACCTGGCCGCCATCAACCGCTTCCGCACGGTGATCGAGCGCTACCAGACGACGACCCACGTGCCCGAGGCCCTGCACCGCCTGGTCGAGTGCTACCTGGCCATGGGCATCGTCGACGAGGCCAAGGCGACCGCGGCCGTGCTGGGCCATAACTTCCCGGGCAGCGAGTGGTACATCGATAGCTACGCCCTGCTGACCGGTGAAAACCTGCGCCCGGAAGACAGCGACGGTTCCTGGATTTCCGGCGTCTTTTAGTCGCCCCCTCGTTAGGCCCAGGATGGGTGAATGCTGGTCAGCCTGTCGATCCGCAATGTCGTCATCATCGAGAAGCTTGACCTTGCCTTCGATCGCGGCCTCGGCGTCCTGACCGGGGAAACGGGGGCAGGCAAGTCCATCCTGTTGGATTCCCTCGGCTTCGCTCTCGGGAACCGCGCCGACGCGCGCCTGCTGCGCCCCGGCGCGGAGCAGGCCAGCGTCACCGCCGCCTTCGACATTGCTCCCGGCCATCCCGCCCAGGCGATCCTCGCCGAACAGGACTTCGAGGCCGAGGATCTGCTGGTGCTGCGCCGGGTGCTGACCAAGGACGGCCGCAGCCGGGCCTTCGTCAACGACCAGGCGGCCTCCGCCGGCCTGCTGCGCCAGCTCGCCGACTGCCTCATCGAGATCCAGGGACAGTTCGACCAGCGCGGCCTGATGGACCCGGCGACCCACCGCGAGCTGCTGGACGCCTATGGCCGCCTGCAGGCCCCGGCGCGCGCCCTGCGCGAGGCCTGGCGCACCTGGCAGGAGGCCCTGGCCGTCCGCGAGGCCGCCGCGCAGCGCCTGGCCGAGGCCCAGCGCGACGAGGCCTTCCTGCGCCACGCGGTGGAGGAGCTGGACGCCCTCGACCCGCGCCCCGGCGAGGAGGCGGAGCTGGGCGAGAAGCGCAACCGCCTGATGCACCGGGAAAAGCTGGTGGAAGGCCTGAACGCGGCGGCGGGCGAGATCGAGTCCGGCGCCGAGCCGGCCCTGGGCCGCGCCCTGCGCGCCCTGGAGCGCATCGCCCCCACCGCCGGCGAAGCCCTGAACCCGGCCCTGGAGGCCCTGCAGCGCGCCGCGGCGGAAACCGAGGAGGCCCTGGCGCAGCTGAACTCCTTCGCCAGCGACATGGAGCTGGAGGCCGATGACCTGGAGGCCGTGGAGGAGCGCTATTTCGCCCTGCAGGACATGGCCCGAAAGCACCACACCCAGGTCGACGACCTGCCGGCGCTGCGCGACGAGCTGGCCGCGCGTCTCGCCTCCATCGACGGCGGCGAGGCGGAGCTGACCAGGCTGGCCGAAGAGGCCGCCGCGGCGCGCCGCGCCTACGTGGAGAGCGCCGAGGCGCTGTCGAAGAAGCGCGCCAAGGCCGCCGCCGCCCTGGACAAGGCGGTGATGGCCGAGCTGCCGCCCCTGAAGCTGGAGCGCGCGGTCTTCCGCACCAGTCTGGAGCGCCTGGACGAGGACGACTGGTCGGCGCAGGGCCTGGACCGCATCGCCTTCGAGGTGGCGACCAACCCGGGCAGCGCGCCGGGGCCCCTGGGGCGCATCGCCTCGGGCGGCGAGCTGGCGCGCTTCCTGCTGGCCATCAAGGTGGTGCTGGCCAGCATCAACCCCGAGCGCAGCCTGGTCTTCGACGAGGTCGACAGCGGCGTCGGCGGCGCCACCGCCCATGCGGTGGGCGAGCGCCTGGAGCGCCTGGCCCGCGACCGCCAGGTGCTGGTCATCACCCACAGCCCGCAGGTCGCCGCGCGCGGCACCCACCACTGGCAGAAACAGAAAGGCGGATTGGAGGAGGCGTTCATCTATCTGATGACCGGCGCCCGTGACAATTTCAGCGCAGACAGGGGGGCCTTATGACCCTGTCCCTGTCACGCCTGCTTGCGGTCCTGACCAAAGAGTTCGTCCAGATGCGGCGGGATCGGATCACCTTTGGCATGATGATCGGCATCCCGATCATGCAACTGGTTCTGTTCGGTTTGCCATTAATTCCGACCCTAAGCACCTGCCGACGCTGGTGGAAATGGCGGATTCCGGCCCCGTGGCGCGGGCGAT
>JBNKHC010000450.1:0-3730 GCA_050290145.1 Kiloniellaceae bacterium
ATCCGCATGAACCTGAACCCCGACAGCGAAGAGTATCTCTAGAGCAGATCAGTATCGGCTGGAATCGCCGAAGGCGATCCACCGATCCTGTGAATCTGCTCTATTCTATAGAGAAAGATCGGATTCACACGTTTAGACGGAACCACTCTGTGGTTCCGTCTAAACGTGATCCGATCTAGGCGGACCTGTACCGGTGATCCCCCACAGAGAGTGAAATGATCCGACGGGCGCCAGTCGGACAGGAGGAGGCATAAGGAGATGTGCCGGTCATCCGGCACATCTCCCCGCAAAGGGCCGCAGCCGCGAGCGCGCCGGGCTCCTACCTCGGCCGCAGCGACCTCTTAGGCCTCCTCTTCCTCCTCGACCTCGCCGGCCGGGCAGCAGCGGTACTCCTGCGACTTCTCCAGCAGGTCGATCTGCTTGGCCAGCAGCTGGTTCTCCAGCTCCTTGCGCTCCAGTTCCAGCTTGATCTCCCTTTCACGCGCCGGCTCGCAGACGGTGCACTCGTCCAAGCACCCTTTCACCAGGATCGCCGGGGTCGGCAGGCAGGACCTGATCTCGAAGGACAGCTCGGCGGCCAGCTTCGGGTTCACATTGCCACCCACCTTGTCGATCAGGCCGGCAGCGACCAGGTCCTTGTCGACGGCCTGCAGGGCCCGCTGGCGCGCGGCCTCGGGGATCGGCTGGGCGGTGGTGAAGCGGTTCGCCGCCAGCGTGCGGCTGGCGAGCTGCACGCCCTGGAGCTGCCCGCCGACATCGCCGCCGCCGGTCGAAACGGCACCGGCACGGTCGGCGACGAAGCTCGCGCGGCTGACGGATTCCACCGCGACACGCCGCGTATCGGTGGCCAGCACCGCCTGCGGAATCACCGAGACCTCGCCTGTGAAGCGCGGTGGCTGCAGCGTCACCTTGCTGTCGCCGGCGGGATCGATGACGCGCCGGGTGATCGCCAGGATCTTGAAGCGGACGATCTGCGTCTTGTTGATCTGGTAGGCGAAGTAGGTTACCGCGTGGCAGCGGTTGGGATTTGAGATCGCCCGCGTCGCCGCCTCGAAGGTGCTCTCCGACTCGCCTTCGGCATGGGTGCGGCTCTGCACCTCCCCCACCGTGACCGAACTGGAGGTGCGGGTCGCTTCCACCGAGCGCTCATGGGACCCCTCGGCGTGGCTTTTCAGCTCACGCAGGAAGTCGAAAGTCGAGGAAGCATTGTAGTTCCCGCTGAGCTCGGCCGAGGCGCCGGCAAAGACGGTCTCCAGAGCGCCCGATGTGCTGCCCTCGGTGTGGAAGGAGCCCTTGCTGGAGCGGTCGGAGTCGATGTCGTCACGGATCGAGAGGTCCGACATGAAGCGGTCCATCGAGCTCATGTAGTAGGACTCTTCCGAGGTCTGCTCATGGCGATAGCTGACCTGGGACTCGCTGTCGAAGGTGAAGCGGTTCTTGCGGCTGGATGTGAACAGGCGCACCGTCTCGCCCGGCAGCAGCGTGGTCGAATAGACCAGGTCGCCCAGCGACAGCGGACCCGGACAGCGCTCGAAGAGCACGCTGATCTTGATCTCGACGGGAATGTCGCCGATGCGGTTGATCAGGCGATAGTCCCACGTCAGGCGGTTACAGCAAGGCTCCTCCGTCAACTCCGGACAGCAGGGCACGGCACTGGCTTTCATCACCCTCTCCTGATTGGCAGGCATGATGGTCTCCTCCGTTGGGCCACAGGCCCCCACCCCGCCCGCGGCGAGGGCGGGTTGCTCCGGCCTGTCGCAAGGTACGGCGGGGACAAGCAGTATCTGGTTGCGCAAGTGGCGAACCCAGGCAGACGGAGACGAAGGCGTGGACGACTTCAGAAAGAGGGGCGCAGGAATGACACTGTTGCTTGAACCACAGGGGGCTGCCCCTCTGAACCGCCGTGACGGCGGTCACTTCAACCGGGCATCCGGAGACGCCGATGTGCGTCCCGTGCCTTAGCCACAAACCTTCCCAGGTTCGTCATGAACTGCCGGGCTTTCTCGCCGCGGCAGAAGGATGAGGTATCACGCGCCGTGAAGCATCGCTGTGACATTGCGCACCGCTCTCCCTCTGCGTGCCGCCAGCGACACCTCTGCGCCGCCGTCTACTTCTTTATGGAGAGGCCAACTCGTCATATGCGCGAGATAGTGCGACAGGATCGCGATATCCGCGCCGTTGAGCAGCATCGCCGCCTCGACCTTAGCGGCGGGCCTACCTCCCTTACCGCCTTCGCCCACGGCGCCGCGCTGTGCTAGCGTGGCGCCTAGCACCGCCGCCACCGACCGGAATCCGCCATGCCGAAAGCCGCCGCGCCGATCTTCCCGCTCCGCGACGCCTGGCTGCCGGCCCTGCCGCTGCTGCCGCTGGTGCTCTCCGCCGTGGTGCTTGGCTGGCTCCTTGTTCCCGCCAAGCAGCTGGTTTTCCTGGAGCCGGAGAAGCTCCTCTTCATCGCCCAGCCGCAACGCAACTACGTCCACCTGGGCGACATGCTGAGCTATCTCGCGCTCTGCGGCTTTCACATGCTGCTGTGCGGCGCCGTGATCGCCGCCCTCGTCCTATGGCACAGCCGCCTGCCGCGGCGCCAGGCGCAGGCCGGCCTGGTCTATCTGACCGCGATCCTCCTGCTGGGCAGCGCCGTCATCTTCTTCTTCCACAAACAGGCGGACAACCAGGTGCTGATCCAGCTCGGCTACAAGGCGGTCTGCCAGGTCATCGCCGCGGCCAAGCTGCCGACCGACCTGGTAAATGGCGGCGAGTGCTTTGCCGGGGACAAGATCACCGGCCTGACCGCCCTGGCCTGGGTCCCCGCCTTCATCGGCATGGCGGCGGTCGGCTTCGGCGGCGCCTTTGCCTATGCCACGGCGCGCGATCTGCCGACGATGGGCGAAAAGGGAGAGCCTGCCTGGCGGGAAGCGCTCGACCGGCGCATCAAGGCGTTGCAACGGACGGTTTACCTGCTCAGCGCCGTGCTGGTGTCGAGCACCATCACCATCACCCTCTTCGCGCATCTGCCGGTCGGCCTGCTGGCCGACAGTCCCGATCCGGCACCGGCGGCGGCCCTGTCGAAGTACGCCAACGGCCTCAGCACCTTCTGGGGCGCACTCTTTTCCATCACCCTGGTCGCCACCTTCGCCTCACCGGCCCTGCGCCTGTTGAACGTGGCCTACGGCGCAGTGGAAAGGGCGGAGGGCACCAGCGATCTGCGGACCTGGCTGCAGGAGCACGTCTTCCAGTCGCTGAGACGCCAGCTCGCCACGGTCTTCAGCCTGCTGGCGCCCCTGCTGGTGGGCCCGCTGAGCAGCCTGCTGTCCAGCGTGTCCGGGCTCTAGGTGCCGAGAACGGCTTTGCGCCGCGCCAGGCTCTCAGGTGGCCAGCAGGTTTCGCGGTCGTAATATTCTGGAAAGGCGAGCGCGCCTTCGGGCAGTTCGAACCAGGGCTGCTTCGAAGCGGTGTAGATGTGGATGTCCGGCGGCAGGCGATCGGGGTCGTCCAGGGTGCCGACCCGCACGAAGCGGACCTTGTCGCCGGCCCCGGCGTAGTTGCTCCACAGCGCCACGCGGCAGGTCGGGCAGCGGGCGATCTTCTGGCCCTTGCCGCTTTCGCTGGGCGTCAAGACCACGTCGGGCGCGCCCTGAAGAACTTCAACGCACTCGGCCTCGATCATGGCGTTCAGCACGAAGGCCGAGCCGGTTTCCCGCTGGCACCAGCGGCAGTGGCAGCAGTGCAC
>JBNKHC010000451.1:0-5430 GCA_050290145.1 Kiloniellaceae bacterium
CGCCAGGAAGGGCCGGGAGACGGCGCCTCTTCCCGCCGAAAAGCCGGCCGGCGAGGCGGCGGCCATGGCCGACAGCGAGAAGGCCGGCGAGCTGCGCCGCATGCTGCGGGAGCTGCGCGACCACGTGGAGAAGAGCTGCGACTACGTCGGCGAGCAGTTCGCAGAGGAAGCGCGCAAGATCCACTACGGCGAGAGCGACCCGCGCGGCATCTACGGCGAAACCTCCGATGCCGAGGCCAAGGAACTGCAGGAAGAGGGCATCGAGGTTGCGCGGGTGCCCTGGCTGCCCAGAGAAAACTCTTAAGGGCGAGAACTCCCAGGTTCTCAGCTCCTGCCGGCGCTCTCTGCGCGGGTCGCGACCAGCATGTAATTCACGTCCAGATCGCGCGGCGCCAGCCGCCAGCTGTCGGTCAGCGGGTTGTAGGCGACGCCGGTCATCTCCGTGACCTCCATGTCGGCCTGGCGCAGGGCGCGGGCCAGCTCCGAGGGGCGCAGGAAGCGGCGCCAGTCGTGGGTGCCCCGCGGCAGCCAGCGCAGCAGGTACTCGGCCCCGACGATGGCCAGCAGAAAGGCCTTCGGCGTGCGGTTCAGGGTGGCCAGGATCATCAGGCCGCCGGGGCGCACCAAGGCCGCCGAGGCGGTAAGGAAGGACTCCACGTCGGCGACGTGCTCCACCACCTCCATGTTCAAGACCGCATCGAATCGCTGCCGGCCCCCGGTCAGCGCTTCGGCCGCCAGGGCTTCGACGCTGCCGTGGCGGTAGTCGATCTTGAGGCCGGACTCCGCGGCGTGCAGGGCGGCGATCCGGATGTTCTTTTCAGCCGCATCCAGGCCGGTGACCTCGGCGCCCAGGCGGGCGAGCGGCTCCGACAGCAGCCCGCCGCCGCAGCCCACGTCGAGCAGCTTCAGGCCTTTGAGCGGCTTGTCGGCCAGGGAGTCACGCCCGAAATGAGCGCAGAGGCGGTCGCGGATGAAGGCCAGGCGCACGGGGTTGAAGCGGTGCAGCGGGCGGAACTTGCCCTCCGGATCCCACCAGGCCTCCGCCATGGCGGAAAACTTGGCGATCTCCTCCGCATCGACGCTGGCGGCGTCTCCGGCCGGCTGTTTTTGCGTCTCACCCATGCTTCTTCGCCTCGATCCTGCACCCTACGTCCGTCGCGGGGGATAGATGCCCCCTTACCCTTGCACTGCGGCATCGCTGCGAGTATGGATAGCCGCCGCTTTTCGGGCAACCGCCAAGGCTTGGCGCCGAAGCCCAGCCCGGATGGGGGCGCTGAGATCCGCCCTTTCGGAGGGGATCTATCTCGCGGCATTTCGGGGGCAAGACGGCTGGGACGACCATGGCCCGTATCGTGATGAAATTCGGGGGCACTTCGGTTGCCGATCTGGAGCGCATCCGCCGCGCGGCTTCGCGCGTGAAGGCGGAGGTCGAGCGCGGCAACGAGGTCGCGGTGGTGGTCTCCGCCATGGCCGGGGTGACCAATTCCATGGTCAAGCTGGTCAGCGACGCCGCCAATCTGGCCGATCTGCGCGAATACGACGTGGTGGTCTCCTCCGGCGAGCAGGTGACCTCCGGCCTCATGGCCATAGTGCTGCAGTCCATGGGGGTGCCGGCGCGCTCCTGGATGGGCTGGCAGATCCCGATCCGCACCGACGACGCGCACGGCTCCGCCCGCATCGAGGAAATCGACGTGCAGGACATGGTGCGCCGCTTCGGCGAGGGCCAGGTGGCCGTGGTCGCCGGCTTCCAGGGCATCGATCCCCAGGGCCGCATCACCACCCTGGGCCGCGGCGGCTCCGACACCTCGGCGGTGGCGCTGGCGGCGGCCCTGCAGGCGGAACGCTGCGATATCTACACCGATGTGGACGGCGTCTACACCACCGACCCGCGCATCGTTGCCAAGGCCCGCAAGCTGGATAGAATCACCTACGAGGAAATGCTGGAAATGGCCTCCCAGGGGGCCAAGGTGCTGCAGACCCGCTCAGTCGAGATGGCCATGAAGCACCACGTGCGGGTGCAGGTGCTGTCCAGTTTTGAAGAGTCCCCCGGAACCCTAGTCGTCGACGAGGATGAGATCGTGGAACAAGCCCTTGTCTCTGGCATCGCCTACAGCCGCGATGAAGCCAAGATCACGCTGCTGCGCGTGCCGGACCAGCCGGGCGTCGCCGCCAAGATCTTCGGCCCGCTGTCGCAGGCGGCCATCAACGTTGACATGATTGTGCAGAACGTCTCGGCCGAGACCGAGCGCACCGACCTGACCTTCACGGTCAGCCGGGCCGACCTGCAGCGCGCCGAGCAGGTGCTGCGCGACCGCCAGGCGGAGCTGGGCTTCGACCAGCTGCTGTCCGACCCCAACGTGGTGAAGGTCTCGGTCATCGGCGTGGGCATGCGCAGCCACGCCGGCGTCGCCCAGCAGATGTTCACCGCTCTCGCCGAACGCGGCATCAACATCCAGGTGATCTCCACCTCCGAGATCAAGGTCTCGGTGCTGATCGCCGAGGAATACACCGAACTGGCGTTGCGCGGTCTTCACACCGCCTACGGCCTGGATGCGGCCTAGAGCATCTCACACCAGACGGCGGAGACGCCGGGGGACCGGATCATGACGGGCCCGACGGGCACGGATCACGGCTGGGCGGGATCGCGCCGCTTGCTGCGGCTGCTGCGCGATCTGATGAAGGGCAGCGGCTCCAGCCAGACGCGCCTGGACAAGGTCGTCGACCTGATCGCCCAGGATATCGTCGCCGAGGTCTGCTCCATCTACGTGATGCGCAGCGGCGACCTGCTGGAGCTCTACGCCACCAAGGGCCTGAAGCCCGCCGCCGTGCACAAGCTGCGGATCCGGGTCAACCAGGGCCTGGTCGGCCTCATCGCCGCGCAGGCGCGCCCGGTCGCCCTGGCCGACGCCCAGAGCCATCCCAACTTCGCCTACTTCCCGGAGACCGGTGAAGAGGTCTACCAGTCCCTCATGGGCGTGCCGATCATGCGCGGCGGGCGGGTGCTCGGTGTGCTGGTGGTGCAGAATCGCACCCAGCGCAACTACACCGAGGAAGAGGTCGAGGCGCTGGAAACCGTCGCCATGGTCCTGGCCGAGCTGCTGGCCGGCGACCGCCTGCTGGACCTCACCGCCGGGGTGACGGGCGGGGCGGAGAGCGCCATGCCGGGGCGGCTCAGCGGCATGGTGCTGAACGAGGGACTGGCCATCGGCACCGCCGTGCCGCACCAGCGCGGCATCGTCATCACCCAGGTGGTGGCCGAGGACCCGGACGCCGAGCTGACGCGCCTGGACGAGGCCCTGGGCGAGATGCGCGACGCCCTGGACGTCATGCTGGCGCGCAGCGAGGTGGCCCGCGACGGCGAGCACCGCGAGGTGCTGGAGACCTATCGTATGTTTGCCGACGATCGCGGCTGGCTCAGGCGCATGCACGACGCGGTGCGCGGCGGCCTGACCGCCGAGGCGGCGGTGCAGAAGATCCAGAACGAAACCCGCGCGCGCATGGCCGCCATCAAGGACCCCTATCTGCGTGCCCGCCTGGCCGACCTGGACGACCTGGGCAACCGGCTGCTGCACCACCTGCTGCGACTCGACGAGCGCCAGCGCGAGGAAGAGCTGCCGGAGGACATGGTGCTGGTCGCCGGCGACCTGGGGCCGGCCGAGCTGCTGGACTATGACCCGAGTCGCCTGCGCGCGGTGATCCTGGAGCACGGCGCACCGACCTCCCACGTCGCCATCGTCGCCCGCGCCCTGCAGATCCCCATGATCGGGCGCTGCGCGGGCATCACCACGGAGGTGCGCGAGGGCGACCAGGTGATCGTCGACGGCGAGACCGGCCAGGTGCTGCTGCGCCCCAGCGAGGCGGTGCGGGCCGGCTTCGTCGAGAGCATGGCGGCCAAGGAGCGCCAGAAGGAGGCCTTCCGCGCGGTGCGCGACCTGCCCTCGGTCTCGCGCGACGGCGTCGACGTGACGCTGCTGATCAACGCCGGTCTGATGATCGACCTGCCGCACCTGGAGGAGGGCGGTGCCGCGGGCATCGGGCTCTACCGCACCGAAGTGCCCTTCATGATCCGCGATTCCTTCCCTGACGTGCCGACCCAGACCGACATCTACAGCCGCATCCTGGATTCGGCGGCGGGCAAGACCGTGGTCTTCCGCACCCTCGACGTCGGCGGCGACAAGGTGCTGCCCTACTGGCGCGGCCACGACGAGGACAACCCGGCCATGGGCTGGCGCGCCATCCGCATCGGCCTCGACCGCCCGGCGCTGCTGCGCCGCCAGCTACGCGCCCTGCTGCACGCGGCGGCCGGGCGCAGCCTCTCGGTCATGTTCCCCATGGTCAGCGACGTGGCCGAGTTCGAGGCCGCCAAGGAACTGCTGCAGCGCGAGATCGACCGCGAGAAGGCCTTCGGCGACCGCCTGCCGGAGGAAATCAAGGTCGGCGCCATGCTGGAGGTGCCGGCGCTGGCCCTGCAGCTGCCGCAGCTTCTGCCGCGCTGCGACTTCGTCTCCCTGGGCACCAACGACCTGGTGCAGTTCCTCTTCGCCGCCGACCGCAACAACCCGCGCCTGGCCCGGCGCTACGACACGCTGTCGCCGGCGGTGCTGACCTTCGTGCGCAACATCGCCCAGCAGGCCGCCGAACACGGCGTGCCGCTGACCGCCTGCGGCGAGATGGCCGGCCACCCGGTGGAGGCCATGGCGCTGATCGGTTGTGGCGTGCGCCGCCTCTCCATGGCGCCCCAGGCCGTCGACCAGGTGAAGACCATGGTGCGCGCCCTGGAAGTCGCGCCGCTGCAGGACACCATAAAGCAATTATTAACTTTGCCGGATCACAGTATTCGGGAGAAGTTAAGGTCTTACGCATCGGATCGCGACATCCCGATCTAACGCGTTGCTGCGGCAGAGTGAAAATTGTTAATGTTCAGGCATGCAATGCCGGCGAAGATGGCTGCCAAGCGCGTTGCGGTCTCGACGCGCCACAAAAACGGCGCCGGATCACAGATTTGGCGCAGTCCCCAGTCCGGAACTTGTGAGAACCCGTGGCACACCCGTTGAAAAAGAGCGAACGTAAGCGCGAAGAGCCCAAGCTCGGGGAACCGACGCAGGGTGAACCCAAACTGGGCGAACCCAGGCTGGTCGAGCCGGAAGACGCGCCCGAGATCGCCATCGCGCAGGAACTGCAGGGCGAAACCGTATCGGATACCCTGATCCGGGCACGCCAGCAGGTCGGCCAGGACCTCCGCTCCATCGCCGAAGTGCTCTGCATCCGCTACTCCTATCTCGACGCCATCGAGCGCGGCCAGTACGAGAACCTGCCCGGCGCGACCTACGCGGTCGGCTTCGTGCGCAGCTACGCCGAATACCTCGGCCTGGACGGCGACCAGGTGGTCGAGCGCTTCAAGAGCGAAGTCGAAGGCCTGGACAGCCAGAC
>JBNKHC010000452.1:0-9111 GCA_050290145.1 Kiloniellaceae bacterium
CTGGTCTTCCTGCGAGGCGGCGCGCCAGTAGCGGCCGATGACGAAACGGCCGATGGCCGGCACGTCGAAGTTCTCGTTGAAGAGCTTGCGGAAGTGGTCTTCCTTTTCCTTGTCGCTGACCGAGGAATCGCCCAGGCGCGAGGCCGCCTTTTCCTGCAGTTCTTCCAGGAAGCTTGCGGCCTGATTGGTGTCGAGCGCCCGCGCGGCGGCAGGCAGCACCAGCAGTGCGAGGGCCAGCAGGCCGAAGGTGAGGGACGATCTCAAGTCGCTGCAGCGCATAGCGTTACTCCACGGAGGACGTGCTTTGCCCGGGGGCCGCCGACGGGATTTCCGAGAAGTCCGGCACCTCGCCCGAGGGCGCGCCGTTGCGGATCTCGTTTTCCCGGTTCTGGCGGTAGAGCGAACGGATGCGGGCGTAGAAGTCCAGCGAGTCGGCCTTCAGAGAGTCCAGTTCCTCGATGTTGCGCGAGCGGAAGTCGATGCCCGTCGTCACCGAGCGGCCCAGGTTGAACTCCTGCGGCGCGATATAGGTCAGCGGATCCAGGAAGATATCGACGATGCGGCCGGAGCCGTCACGCAGGGAGGAGGGGCCGAGGATCGGCAGCACGAGGTAGAAGCCCTCCCCGGCGCCGTAGGTGCCGAGGGTCTGTCCGAAGTCCTCGTCATGATAGGGGTAGCCCGAGTCCGCGGCGACGTCGAAGAGGCCGAGCAGACCGATGGTCGAGTTGATGAAGAAGCGGGCGAAGGTGGTTTCCGCGCGCTCCAGGTCGCCCTGCAGCAGGTCGTTGGCGAGGGTCACCGGGGTGCGCAGGTTGCGCAGGAAGTTGCGCACGGAATTGCGCACGCCGGTCGGCACGATGAAGCGGTAGGTCACCGCCACGGGCCGGAATACCGCGAAATCCAGTGCCTCGTTGAAGGCGAAGAACATGCGGTTGGGAATTTCCAGCGGATCGTTGTCGTCGGGCTCCGGCCCGAAATCGCCGGATTCGCTCTCCGACCAGGCGTCGCTGCCGTCGCTCTGTCCGGCATCGCTCTGGGCGAACTGGGTGGACTGCGGGTCGGCAGCCAGCGCTTCGCTCTGCGGCGCGGCCGTCTGCGGCGTGCCCGCGCAGGCGCTCAGAACGAAGGAAACGGCGACGACGGCAACGACAGATCGCAGAGACTGCGCAAGAGAGGAACTCAAACTACCCCCGAACAAAACCTTACCCCCGATACAGGCAGAACCGAATTGCCAAACGCGAGGCCGCAAAGCTGCAACAGCAGGACCAGGCCCCGCCACGCGGTCACTCTCGCCTGTGCAAAACCAGAGAATTCCGGGAACTCCACACCAATCAGAGCCTGAAAAAAACTGGCAAAATTCTCTTAAAGAACCCTTAGGTCCGGGCGGCTGCGAACTACCGCTAACCATAGTTCCCCTATCATAGCGCGCTGTGCGTGACTAGTGACCTGACTTTGCGCACTGTCGTCGCTTTGCATCACTGTTGCATATTTGCACCAGATCGTGGGCCTACCCACGGTTGCTGCGGCGCAAGACGGTCAGCCGGCGGGCGCGGAGGGCCTCTGCGTCTCGGCCTCGGGGGCCACCAGCCGCCGGTAAAAGGGCAGCAGAACGGCGGGCAGCATGTACATGGGCAGCTGCGCCACGGCGAAGTAGAGCACCACGTCGAAGTCGGTGCCGGGCGGAAAGGCGGCCAGCAACAGCCCCATGTTGCAGTTGCCGGAAATCAACCCCACGGTTAGCGCCCTGCGGCGGCCCAGCCAGGCAAAGGCGAGGGTTCCGACCACCTGCAACGCCGGGTTGGCGACGAAGGCGACGGCGAGCCACAACGCCACCGTCATCGGCCGCGTCATCACGGTGGCGGTGACGCCGTCCATGATCGCCACCGCGAAGATCAGCATCACCGCCACCACCAGGCCGTCCAGGTGGGTGGCGACTCGGGGCAGGCGCTCGCGGCCGATCAGCCGGCGGATCACCAGGGCGGCGGCGAAGGCGGCGGCGACCACCAGCGACAGGCGGGTCATGAACTCGACGACGCCGATGTCGAGCTCCAGGCCCAGCAGCGCCAGCGCCAGGGGCGGCACCGTGAGCGGCGTCAGCAGCGTGGCGGCGAGCGCGGCCACCAGGGCGAGGGCGCCGTCCAGGCCCAGGATCATGGCGATCGGGGCGGCACTGAGAATCGGCGGCGCGGCGGCCATCAGCACCAGGGCGGTGGCCAGGGCCCCCGGCAGGGGCAGGAAGGCGAGAGCGGCGGCCATGAGCAGCGGCGCGCCGAGCAGCAGCCAGAGGGTGATGACGGCGGCCAGCCAGGGGCGGCGCAGATAGCCCAGCATGATCTGCCAGTCGATGCGCACCAGGGTGGCGGTCAGCAGCACCGCTACCGCGGGCGCCAGCAGGGGGCGCGCCAGGGCGGCGAGCGACGGCAGCGCCAGGCCGAGGAACACCCCGACGAAAAGCACCCAGGTGGCGTGTCCGCCCAAGAAGGCGAGCAGTCGGCTCATGCGGTCCCCGTTTTGTTTCCCGGCGCCCCTGTTCCGGACCCGGCGACCCGGACGCTAGCGGCTTTGACCGCCCGGGCCAATGCTCTATCGTTCTGGCCGCAGGGAGACCCGCTGCGAGACAAAAGCGGACGCGAGGGAGCCGTCATCATGACCGAGGCGCCGTTCGACCAGCACCGTGCCGTCGTGCTGCCGGAATGGATCGACTACAACGGCCACATGAACGTGGCCTACTACCTGCTGGCCTTCGATCATGCGACCGACGCCTTTCTCGATTCCCTGGGCCTGGATGCGGACCACCGCGCCGCGACCGGCGGCACCACCTTCGCCGGCGACATCCACCTGACCTATCAGCGCGAGGTGAAAGAGGGCGACCCCCTGCGCATCACCACCCAGCTGCTGGGCTACGACGAAAAGCGCATCCGCTTCTTCAGCCGCATGTACCACGGTGGGGAGGGCTTCCTGGCCGCGACCATGGAGAGCCTCAGCCTCTATGTCGATCTCAATCGCCGCCGGGTCTCGGCCATGCCGGACGACATTCAGAAACGCCTGGCGGAGGTCTATGCCGCCCATAAGAAGCTGGCTCTGCCGCCGGAGGCCGGGCGGGTCATCGCCAAACCGCCGCTGGCCGGCATGCCGCCGCCGGCGTGAGGCCGCCTGCCATGTTCCCGGGCAGCCAATTTTCCATTGCCCTCGCGGGCGCGATGGTGATGCTTAGAGCCATGCTTGCTAAGCGTTTGTGGCTTCTTGCCCTGGTTTTTCTGGTTCTGGCGCCGGCTTCCCAAGCCCTGGCCGACTGTACCGACCCGCCGGCGCCGGGGGTCAACTGGCGGCGCTGCGTCTTCGACCGCCTTGAGTTCCGCAAGGTCGACCTGACCGGTGCCGAACTGCGCGATGCCAGTTTCTTTCGCGCCGACCTGAGCGAAACCCGCTTTGAGAAGGTGAAGGCTTTCAGGGCCAAGTTCGTCAACACGGTGCTGGCCGGCGCCAGTTTTCCCGAGGCCGACCTGCGCGAAGCCGACCTGACCAAGGCCGACCTCAGCGGCGCGGACCTGGCGACCGCGGACCTGCGGCGGGCCCGCCTCTTCGAGGCCAACCTGCGCGGGGCGAACCTGACGGACGCCAAACTGGGAGGCGCGGACCTGACCTATGCCGATCTCTCCGGCGCCACCTGGACCGACGGCGAGAGGGTCTGTGGCGAGGGCTCGATCGGCCGCTGCAACTAGCCCGGATTTCTCAAGCTATGGCGGCAAGACACGCCGGGGTTAAGGACTTTTCGCCGCTGTGCCGTCTATAGTGGTGCAGAGGCCGCCCGCCGTTGCCGCGGCGACCGCTGCATTTAAGAGTACCCTGATATTCGACGCCGAGATTTGAGAGTGTCATGAGGTCCCCCGTTCCTTCCGCCGGCCGAAGTTTTCCGGCGACCGCCGTGGCCAGGCCACGCGCCGGGGCAGGGAGGACTTGATGCAGACGCGCAAGATCAAGCGTCGGGTCAGGGTCTCCCTGCTGCGCTTCGGGCGCAACGACCAGGTGGTGCTGTCGATCCTGTCCGTGGTGATCGGCGCGGCGGCCGGCGGCGCCGCCATCGCCTTCCGCGACGCCATCGGCGGCATCCAGTGGCTGGTCTACGGCTTCAGCAGTGAGAAGGTCGCTTCCCTGGCGGCCGAGCTGCCCTGGTGGCAGCTGCTGCTGGTGCCGGCCGCCGGGGGCCTGGTGATCGGCTTCTTCATTCGCCGTGCCCTGCCGGGCGGCCGGCCGCAGGGCGTGGCCCAGGTCATCGAGGCTTCGGCGCTGCACGACGCGCGCATGTCGCTCACCTCCGGCATCCGCGCAGCGCTGGCCAGCGCCGCTTCCATCGGCGTCGGCGCCTCGGTCGGCCGTGAAGGGCCGGTCGTGCATCTGGGCGCCTCGCTCGGCTCCTGGGCCGCCAAGCGCCTGCATCTCGGCCGCGTGCTGGCGCGCACCCTGCTGGGCTGCGGCGTTGCCGCCGGGGTCGCGGCCTCCTTCAACGCGCCCATCGCCGGCTCCTTCTTCGCGCTGGAAGTCGTGGTGGGGCACTACGCGCTCTCCGCCTTCGCGCCCATCGTCATCGCCTCGGTGACCGGCACCCTGATCAGCCGCGCGCGCTACGGCGACTTTCCGGCCTTCATCCTGCCGGAGAACTGGACCATCGTGTCGTTCTGGGAGTTTCCGGCCTTTGCGATCCTGGGCCTGGTCTCAGCGCTGGCGGCGATCCTCTTCATGTGGTCGATCATGTTCACCGAGGACACCGCCGCCAAGCTGCCGATCCCCCCCTGGCTGCGCCCGGCCCTGGCGGGCCTGCTGGTCGGGGCGATCGCCCTGGTTTTTCCCCAGGTTCTGGGCGTCGGCTACGAGGCGACCGACGCGGCGCTGTCCGACAGCTACGAGCTGTGGCTGCTGCTGGCGTTGATCGTCGCCAAGACGGCGGCGACGGCCATCTGCCTGGGCGGCGGCTTTTCCGGCGGCGTGTTTTCGCCCTCGCTGTTCATCGGTGCCATGGTCGGCGGCGCCTACGGCGTCATCGCGACCCAGGCATTTCCGGAACTGTCTTCCGGCCACGGCGCCTACACCATGATCGGCATGGGGGCGGTCGCCGGCGCGGTGCTGGGCGCGCCGATCTCGACCATCCTGATGATCTTCGAGCTGACCAGCGACTACGAACTGACCATCGCGGTGATGCTGGCCACGGTCGTCGCCAGCGTGGTGACCCAGCAGGTCCACAAGCGCTCCTTCTTCATCTGGCAGCTGGAACGCCGCGGCGTGTCGATCCGCGGTGGCCACCAGACGGGGCTGATGCGCCGCGTGAAGGTGTCCTCGGTCATGGATCACCGCTACTCGGCGGTCACACCGGAAACCCCCATCGCGCAGGTGCGCCTCAAGCTGCAGGCGGCGCCTTGGGGCGAGCTTTTCGTCGTCGATGAAGAGGGCGTGCTCTCCGGCGTCATCACCTATACCGACCTGCACGAGGCCGCCTTCGACACCAGCCACGATTCGGAGTTGATCGCCAGCAACGTGGCCCGCAGCGTGGCGGCCATACTGCAGATCGGCGACCACCTGGAAAGCGCCGTGGAAGTCTTCAACGTGACCGGCGAGCCGCATATTCCCGTGGTTGGCGACAAGAAGACGATGGTGATGCGCGGACTGGTGCACGAGCACGAGGTCATGCTGGCCTACCAGCGCGCGCTGAACCAGGCCCGCGCCGAGGAGCGGGGCGAGGCTTCCTCCCGCCAGCGGGCGTACCGGCCCTAGGGAACCGGGGCCGGGCCCGCGCCGCGGAGAGGTGCCGGGCCGGGTTCAGGCGGCGGCCCGGACCCGGCTGGTGAAGGACGCGGCGTCCTTGCTCTTGGCCTCCAGCTGCTCGTAGAGCGCCAGCGGCGGGAAGCGCAGCAGGTGCTGAAGGTCGGTATGGCTCATCCAGACCAGCCATTCGTCGTAGATTTCCTCGCTGTCCTTGCGCTGCCACAGGATGCCGCC
Source organism: Kiloniellaceae bacterium (assembly GCA_050290145.1). Taxonomy (GTDB): domain Bacteria; phylum Pseudomonadota; class Alphaproteobacteria; order Kiloniellales; family Kiloniellaceae; genus Pelagibius. The sequence continues at coordinate 5,992 of JBNKHC010000452.1, forward strand.
GGGCTCCAGGTGCATGTAGCCCTCGCGTGCCGGCAGGCCCTTGCAGGCGACCAAGGGGGTGACCAGGCCGAACATATAGTCCGGCGTCCAGGCCATGTGTGCGAGCGCCAGGGCGAGACGCGGCAGCGCGGCGGTAAGGCCGTGCCCGCGATAGCCGTCGGGCCCGCCCTTCAGCCACAGTTCGCCGTGATAGCACACCTTGCCGGTGATTCTGTGGGAGGCCGGCGTGGCGGCATAGTCGGTCTGCTCCAGGTCGACCTCCACACCCGGCGGGGCGTAGACGTGGCGGTGCTTGTAGAGGTGCTCGGCCAGGCAGAGGCCGGTCACATCCTCCAGGCGCACGGCCTGCAGGTGCACCAGTTCGCCGTCCTCGCTGGTGCCCTTGATCCAGAATCCGTTGGCGCCGCTGAGGCTCGTTGCCCGGCAATCGAAGATCGGCGAGATCGGCGGCCGCTTCTGTTGCGCGGTGCGCAGCTGGCGGAAGGCCTCGAAGTCGGAACTGACTTCGATCTTCATGCCGTGCCGTCCGGCAATATGGTCAATGTTGCTGATGTATTCGAACTGCTTGTAGATGTCGCAGGCTGGCATTGGAAAATAGTCCTTTGCTGGGTTTTGGTTCGCCAGCAAAGGTTAGCCAGAAATATTGCCGAAGAATGCAATCTAAGTTTGGAAGCCTCAAAAATTTACAGCTAGATGTCGTCTTCCATCAGCAATTCCGCAGGCATTTCAGGGATTTCGTCGGCTGCCAGCCCGGAAATCTCCACCCGGTTTGTGCGGGCGACGAAGAGCGCCAGGGCGGGTTCTCCGTCCGGAAAGACGCATCCGAGCAGCAGTCGCTGAAAACGCGCCGGGATGGCTTCGGCATTTCGGGCCCGCGGAATCCGGCCGGCGATGTGGTCCAGGCGCGCACCGCCGGCGACGAATACGCCGTGATAGGCCTGGGACATGAAATTGTCGAAGTCGGTGCCGACGGGATCGTCCTGGGAAAAGCGGCCGACCGCGCTCTTGGCCCATTCCCAGCCCAGCCAGGTGGCATAGGACGAAGACTCGCCGACCTCGACGCAAAGCCAGCTGTCCTGCAGGCGCCGGTAGACCAGCCGGTAGGCCTTGATGCTGGTCATGGCCGGATGCTCGAGCTGCAGCTCGGCCTGCGACCAGGCCTCGAAGGCGCGGCGCAGCAGCGGTGGCGCGTCGACCCACAGGCGGCCCAGGTGGTGCTGCTGGGCGTGGAAGCTGTAGCCCTTGTCGTCCTTGTAGGAAACCCGCTCCAGGGCACCCCGGCTGCGCGCCCGGACCGACTTGTTGCGCAGCCAGTCCTCGGTCTGGTCGAGAATGGCCTGGGCCTCGAGGCGGCACTGCATGCCGGCGTCGGTCAGGGAATAGCTGCGGTTACGCAGTTCGAACAGCTTGGCGCCCTTCAGTTCCTCCAGCGTGTTGATGTGCCGCCGCACCGTCTGGCGCGTCACCCCCAGGCGCTGCACGGTCTCACTCAGATTGAGCGTGCTGGCCAGCGTGGTGAAGGACCGGAGGATCTCAAAGAGGGTCGAAGGCGTCGTTTCTTGCTGCACGGAGCGGGGCTGCTTTTCTCGTTATGGGGCTCTGGGGCCGGCAGATCTCTGCACTCTCCTCAGTCTAGCAGGAACTTATCCTCAATTGGGAACAAATTTGTTCCGATCCAGGATATTCGCGGGCAAGTGGGGCAGAGGAAATCCCTTCGTCCGGCTGATCAATTTACCTCCTATGGTGAGGATTTTGTGAATTGATTCGCTCCAAAGTTTCATGGGATCAGTGTTGGAGATTTAGGGACTTTTGCGAGCGGGACGAACGGCTTGGAACCGAGTGGTGCGATCATCGGGAAACACATCAGCTCTGCGAGAGCTGACCGAAATCTCACCAGGCAGGATCTAGGCGCCATTCTCGGGATCAGTTCGGAGCAGGTCGAAAAGTACGAGTCTGGTGACGAAGCCATGCCGGCCGGCCTGCTGTACCGCTTGTCGGAAGTTTTTGACCTGCCGGTGACCGCATTCTTCAGGCCGGCGGACGAGGGCCGGCCCGACACAATGGGGTACAGGTCATAGTTTCGGGGAGGGCAGCCACCTTTTCCCGGCCAGCGTAGCCCCCAAGCTGCTGAGGCCAAACGAAGGTGGCGGTCGTCAAGGTGCCGGTCGGATGCTGTCACATCCGGCCGGCACTTTACTTTTGGGCCCGCGCCCTCTCATTACTTTTGGGCCCGCGCCCTCTCAGCGCCTAGTAGCTCGGGTTCAGCTTCAGATAGTCGTAGCGGTCGCCGGAGGTGACCGTCACCTTGCGGGTGCCGCGGCTGCTGTCCAGCAGCGTCAGCGGCACCTCGACGCCGGCGTCCCCCAGGGCCCAGACGGCGCGGTAGAACTCCGCCAGGCTGGAGACGCTGCGCCCGCCGACCTCGGTGATGATGGCGTTGGCGGCGACGCCGGCGCGCTCGGCCGGGCCGCCGGGGGCGACCCGGTTGATCAGGACGTGGCCGCGCAGTTCCTGGGTGTAGAGCCCGAGCCAGGGCCGCGCCGGCTTTGCCGAACGGCCTTCGCTCAACAGGTCTTCCATGATCGGCGGCAGCGCCGAGATGGGCACGAACATGTTGCCCGGAAAGGTCTCGCCGGGCTTGGCCGCGTCGGCGACGATGAGCGAGCCGATGCCGAGCAGCCGCCCGTCGGCGCCGATCAGCGCCGCGCCGCCGAAGCTGCGGTAGGGCGGGGCGGTGAAGATGGCGTCGGGCAGCAGGTACTCCCAATAGCCGGCGAACTCGCGGCGAGAGACCACCAGGGCCGCGCTTGGCCCGTCGGGGCCGGCGACCAGCACCTTGGTCTCCTCGGGTAGCTGGGTCGAATCGCCCAGCTCGATGGGCGTGGCGTCCAGCCTGGTCAGCGGGCGCAGCAGGCCGAAGCCGGTGTCGTAGTCGTAGGCCACCACGTCGGCCGGCACCACCGAGCCGTCCTGCTCGATGATCTCGGTCTGCACCGCTTCCATGATCAGGTAGCCGATGGTGAGGACCAGGCCGTCCTCGCCGATCACCACGCCGCCGCCTTCGCGCTCGGCGCCCAGGGTGTCGGCCGTGCGCGCCGAAGGCGGCACCTTGGCGCGCAC